>NZ_JBSFYW010000014.1:0-164488 GCF_053599975.1 Streptomyces sp. NPDC005141
CCCTCCTGGACCCACGTCTGATCCAGCGGCGACGGACTGGGATGTACCGGCACGGCCCCGACCCACCCACCGGACCCCCACCCGAGAACCGCCGATGCCCCCGCCCGACGCCGGCGCGAGCGCACCCGCACCCGGACTCCCGGGCGGCGAGGGAGCGCGGTCCGTCCCCGCGGCGGGGCACCGGTAGCGTTCACCCCCATGCGCACCATCCTGATCACCGGCCAAGGCGGCACCGGCCGTACCACCGTCGCCGCGGCCACCGCGCTGAAGGCGGCCCGCGAGGGCACCCGCACCCTGGTGCTCACCGCCGACCGCACCGACACCCTCGGTGCCGTCCTCGGCGTCCCCACCGGCCCGGACCCCGTCGAGGCCGCTCCCGGCCTGACGGCCTGGCGCCCCGACGCCGCCGCCCGCTTCCGCGACGATCTCACCGCGTTCCAGCGTCGCGCCACCACCGCCCTCGACCTCCTCGGCGCCTCCCGACTGGACGCCGAGGAAGTCACCCCGCTCCCCGGCGCCGAGGAACTCGCCCTGCTGCGCGCCCTGCGCGACGCCGCGCTGTCGGAGCGGTACGGCCTCCTCGTCGTGGACCTCCCCCCGGCCCCCCAGGCCCTCGCCCTCCTCGCCCTGCCCGAGGAACTCCGCCGCTATCTGCGCCGCCTGCTCCCGCCGGAACGCCAGGCGGCCCGCGCCCTGCGCCCCGTTCTCGGGCGGCTCGCGGGCGTGCCCATGCCCGCCGAGTGGCTGTACGAGACGGCGGCGCGCTGGGACCTCGAGCTGGCCGCCGTGCAGGCCGTGGTCCAGGACCGCGCCACGACCGTACGGCTGGTCGCCGAGCCGGGACCGGCCGGCGCCGACGCCGTCCGCACCGCCGCCACCGCCCTCGCCCTGCGCGGCCTGCCCGTCGACAGCCTGGTCGCGAGCCGGGTGCTGCCCGGCGCCACCAACGACGCCTGGCTGGCGGCCCTCGCGGCCCAGCAGCGCAAGGCGCTGGACGAGTGGCAGGAGACGTACGACCTGCACGAGGTCCCGCACCGCGGCCACGACCCGCGCGGCACCGACGACCTCGCCGCGCTTCCGGTGCCCGGCGTCAACACCGCGCCCACCCCTGTCGAGTGGCCCGTCACCGACCACCTCGCCGACGACGGTGTGCTCGTCTGGCACATTCCGCTGCCCGGCGCGATACGCGACGAACTCGACCTCATCCGGCGCGGAGACGAACTCGTCGTCACCGTCGGCCAGTTCCGCCGGATCGTCCCGCTCCCCTCGGCGCTGCGCCGCTGCTCGGTGGCGGGCGCGGCACTGCGCGAGGGCGAGCTGCGCATCCGCTTCACACCCGATCCCGGGCTGTGGCCGCGCGAGAAGTGACCGCATCACGACGAGAGGCTCGGGAGACGGTGAACGGGGTACCCCCGTTCGGGTAACGTCGAAGGCACGAAAAACGTAGGCAGGAGTCCGCCATGAGCGAAGAGCGCCCCACATCCGACGCCGCTCAGGAGGAGACGGCCGACGAGGTGCGCGTCGAAGAGGCGCACGCCACCGACGACGACGCGTGGGCGACGGCCTGTGCCGAGGACCTCGCGGAGGAGAAGGCCCGCCGCCGAGCCCAGCACGGCCCGCCGCCGGGCTCGGCCGCCGAGGAACTGCGCAAGCTCGTCGACGCCGTCGCCGACAAACTCGCCGGTCTCCAGTCCCCGCTGTTCGGCGCGGTCGCCTCCGGCACCGCCCAGCAGATGGTCAGCCAGGTCGTGCAGCAGGCCAAGGCCGCCGTCGAACCGGTGCTGGAGCGCAACCCGGAGGTCTTCGACCACCTCGCGGCCGCGGGCTCCGAACTGCTCGCCGCCTACCGCTCGGCCGTCGAGAACCAGGAGCGTCGCTGGACCACCCGGGGCACGGGATCCCCCGACGAGGATTCCGGTCCGGGCGAACACATCGACTTGGACTAATCACCCCTCGGGTACGGTTGGCCGTAGCGGGGCTCGACCGAAACTGAGGGATTCATGGGACTCACCATCGGCGTCGATATCGGCGGCACGAAGATCGCGGCCGGTGTGGTCGACGAGGAAGGCAACATCCTCTCGACGCACAAGGTGCCGACCCCGACCACGCCGCAGGCGATCGTGGACGCCATCGCCTCGGCCGTGGAGGGGGCGCGTGCCGGTCACGACATCGTGGGCGTCGGCATCGGTGCCGCCGGATACGTGAACCGCCAGCGCTCGACGGTCTACTTCGCGCCGAACATCGACTGGCGGAACGAGCCGCTCAAGGCCGAGGTCGAGCAGCGCGTGAGCCTGCCGGTCGTCGTGGAGAACGACGCGAACGCGGCCGCCTGGGGCGAGTACAAGTTCGGCGCGGGCAAGGGCCACCGCAACGTCATCTGCATCACCCTGGGCACGGGCCTCGGCGGCGGCATCATCATCGGCAACAAGCTGCGCCGCGGCCACTTCGGCGTGGCCGCGGAGTTCGGCCACATCCGGATGGTGCCGGACGGTCTGCTGTGCGGCTGCGGCTCGCAGGGCTGCTGGGAGCAGTACGCCTCCGGGCGCGCTCTCGTCCGCTACGCCAAGCAGCGGGCCAACGCGACCCCGGAAGCCGCGGAGGTCCTGCTGGGCCTCGGTGACGGCACCCCCGAAGGCATCGAGGGCAAGCACATCTCCATGGCCGCCCGCCAGGGCGACCATGTCGCGGTGGACTCCTACCGCGAGCTGGCCCGCTGGGCCGGCGCGGGTCTGGCCGACCTCGCCTCGCTCTTCGACCCGTCCGCCTTCATCGTCGGCGGCGGCCTCTCGGACGAGGGCGAACTGGTCCTCGACCCGATCCGCAAGTCGTACAAGCGCTGGCTGGTCGGTGGCAACTGGCGCCCGGTCGCCGATGTGATCGCCGCCCAGCTGGGCAACAAGGCGGGTCTCGTCGGAGCGGCGGACCTGGCTCGGGAGCCCGACCCGATCATGTAGCGCACGCACACCCTGTCGCACGGCAGCGCCCGCCGCACCCCCACGGGACGGCGGGCGCCGCCGTGTCCGGCCTCACCCGATCGAGTGGCCGTCGGGGCCGCAAGACGCCTGGCTCCACGCGCTTTCAGGGCGCCCGTGCGCAGGTGTGCGGCGGCGGAACCGGCGGCGCCTGGGCACGGCGTAGCCAGGAGACGGGAGGGGACGGCCGAGGACGGGCCGGGCCCCGGAGTGGGCTGGGCAGCGCTCGTGGTGCTCGGGCGGACCCGGCACCGGGCGGTTCCCAGACCCGACCCGGATCCGGGATCGGGACCGGGCGGGGTCGGGAGCGGCTGGGCCAGGACGGCCGGTCCGCGTCCCGCCGGGGACGGCCGGGGCAGCCAGGGCCGGGCGGCAGAGTCATCCACGTTGCCGGGACGGCCGTCCGATGCCGGCGGGGCCGTGGGGGCGGCCGTCCGAAGCCGGCGGAGTTGTGGGGACGGCCGCCCGAAGCCGGCGGAGCCGCGCGGCCCTTCGCCCCTTCCGGAGGTCCCTCAGCGCGTATCTTGATCGCCATGCCGACCAGCCCTTCCGCCAGTCCGCTGCCCGCGTCCCGCACCGAATCCGACGGTTCGGCCGTCATCCGCGTGCTCAGCTACAACATCCGCTCGATGCGCGACGACACCGCCGCGCTGGCCCGGGTGATCAGCGCCTGCGCACCGGACCTCGTCCTGGTCCAGGAGGCGCCGCGCTTCTTCCGCTGGCGCAAGAAGCTCGCGCGTCTCGCGGCCGCCTCCGGCCAGGTCGTCCTGTCCGGCGGTGCCACCGCCTCCGGCCCCGCCCTGCTGTGCACCCTGCGGGCCACCGTGGAGCGCACCGAGGACGTGCTGCTCCCGCTCACCCCCGGCCGGCACCGACGCGGCTTCGCCACGGCGGTCGTCCGGTTCGGCGGTGCCCGGCTCGGCGTGCTGAGCTGCCATCTGTCGCTCCACAGGGACGAGCGCTATGAGCAGAGCGGCATGCTCCTCGACCGTCTCGCCGGTCTCGGCACCCCGCACGCCGTCGCGGGCGGTGACCTCAACGAACGCCCGACCGGCCCCTCGTTCCGCCGCCTCTCGGGCACGCTCCAGGACGGCTGGGCGACCCGTCCCTGGGGCACGGAGCACACCTGGACGCGTACGGGGCCCGAGCGGCGCATCGACGCGATCTTCGCCACGCCCGGCATCGAGGTCCTCGGCTGCGGGGTGCCGCTCGGCCTTCCCGGCATCACCGGGACAGACCTGAGGGCGGCCACGGACCACCTGCCCGTACTGGCCGCCCTCAGAGTGCCCGCGTCCTAGGGGTGTTTCCGCCCGCGCCCGGTCGGAGCCTGGTCAGACCACCGCGCCGCGCCCCGGGTCGTCGAGGTCCTCGTCGTCGCCCTTCATGCGCGCCACCAGCGTGGCGAAGCCGCCGAGGAAGCCGCCGATGCCGAGCGTGGTGAGCCACCAGGTCATGTCCCAGCTCAGCAGAACGGCCAGCAGCAGCAGGGCGGGGCCGCCGAGCACGCCGAGCCAGGCGAACTTGGCGGTCGTGTCCGCGGCCGGCAGCGGAGGCGGCTCCGGCGGTACGAAGTGGCCCTCGTCGTCCTCGTCGAAGTCGTCCTCGGCCGGCTCGGGCGTCCGGTAGTCACGCGGGCCGCCGACGCCCGGGGCGAAGGCGATCGAGCTGCCCAGGGGCTTGGCGGCGGGGGGCTGGTCGCCGGAGGCGGCCTCCGGCTCGGCCGCGGCTCCCGGAGCCGAGGCGTCGGCCTCTTCGTCCGTGCCGTCCTCGGCGCTCTCGGCCTTCTTGGTGCCCTTGGCGCCGGCCTCGGGTCCCGCGGCGGTCACCGTCCCGGGCTCCGGGAGCGCCAGGTCCTCCACCGACCTGAACGGCTTCGAGCCGGGCGGGTCCGGCGGCTCCTCGCCATAGCTCTCGACGATCGACCGCCAGGCGGCGTCCTCGTCGAAGGGCACGCTCTGCTCGTCGCCGAGCGACTCCCCGCGGGCATCACCGAGCGACTCCCCGCGGCCCTCGCCGAGAGCCCCGTCGAGCGGCTCGCCGACAGGTACGCCCTTCTCCTCGGAATCGCCGCGGTCCGCGTCGTGCTCAGCCACCGGCTGCCGTCCCTTCCTGCCGACCCACCTGACCCGCGTCGGCCTCCTTGCCGGCACCGGGCGCGAGCCGGGTGACGAAGGAGTAGCTCTCCTCGAAGACACGGTCCGCATCGTGGTCCAACGTCGCGACGTGGTAGCTCTGTTCCAGCACGATCTCCGTCACGTCCGTGGACGACACCCGGCTGAGGATGCGCGCCGAGTCGGCGGGGGAGACCACATGGTCCTGGAGGCTGCGCAGCAGCAGGAGCGGCTGGGTGACCTGCGGCAGCTCCGCGTCCACGACCGCGCACAGCTTTCGCATCGAGTGCGCGGCGTGCAGGGGCACCCGGTCGTAGCCGAGCTCCTCCGAGCCCTCCTTGGCGATGTCGCTCGCGATGCCCTTCGTCGAGGGAACGAGGTGACGGAGCACCGGCAGGGCGTGCGCGGCGAGGCCGTGCACCTTGTTCAGCGGGTTGACCACCGCGACACCGCTGATCTCGTCGCCGTGCTTGGCCGCGAGCCGCAACGTCAGCGCACCACCCAAGGAGAGCCCGAAGACGAAGACCCGCGAGCAACTCTCGCGCAGGGTGCGCAGCTCGCGGTCGAGCTCCGCGTACCAGTCCTGCCAGCCGGTGACCTGCATGTCCTCCCAGCGGGTGCCGTGTCCCGGCAGCAGGGGCAGCGCGACGGTGAGACCGCGCTCGGCGAGATACTCCGCCCAGGGGCGCAGCGACTGCGGGGAGCCGGTGAAGCCGTGGCAGAGAAGGACGCCGACCTCTCCGCCCTCGTGGCGGAACGGCTCGGCTCCAGGAAGGACCGGCACCTCGGTCTCCTGTTCATGAGAAGGGCGGGAACGACTCCAGGTGTTCTTCACCGTACGCGACCGTACTGACACCGACCAGGGTCGTCGGGTCCTTTGACGGTGCTCCGGGTTAAGGTCTGATCTACGACACAGGAGGCACTCGGGTGATCTACGGCGCAATGAAGTTTTCCATCGGAGGGCCGCTGAAGCTCGCCTTCAGACCCTGGGTGGAAGGCCTCGAGAACATCCCCGCCGAGGGCCCGGCCATTCTGGCGAGCAATCACCTGTCGTTCTCGGACTCGTTCTTCCTGCCCGCGGTCCTCGACCGCAAGGTGACCTTCATCGCGAAGGCCGAGTACTTCACGACACCCGGCATCAAGGGCCGGATGACCGCCGCCTTCTTCAAGGGCGTCGGCCAGCTCCCGGTCGACCGTTCCGGCGCGCGGGGCGCGGGCGAGGCGGCCATCAAGAGCGGCATCGACGTGATCGAGCGCGGTGAGCTGTTCGGCATCTACCCGGAGGGCACGCGTTCGCCCGACGGCCGTCTCTACCGGGGCAAGCCCGGTGGCCTCGCGCGCGTGGCCCTCGCCACCGGCGCGCCCGTGATCCCCGTCGCGATGATCGACACGGAGAAGATCCAGCCGCCGGGCAAGGTGATGCCCAAGCTGATGCGTCCGGGCATCCGCATCGGCAAGCCGCTGGACTTCAGCCGCTACAGCGGGATGGAGCACGACCGGTTCGTGCTCCGCGCGGTGACCGACGAGGTCATGTACGAGATCATGAAGCTCTCCGGCCAGGAGTACGTGGACATGTACGCGACGGCCGCCAAGCGGCAGATCGCGGACGCGGCCAAGGCCGAGAAGGACGCGGAGAAGGCGGCGAAGGCGGCGCTCGCGCAGGCCGAGAAGCAGGCGGCCAAGGAGCAGGCCGAGAAGCAGGCGGCCGAACAGGCGGAGAAGCAGGCGGCCGAGAAGCAGGCGGCCGAACAGGCGGAGAAGCAGGCGGCCGAGAAGCAGGCGGAGCAGGGGACCGCCGGGGAAGCCGAACCGACCGACAGGCAACGGTCCGGCTCCTAGAAGCGTCCGTCAGGACGTCGGCAGTGTGGGGTGGGGGGCATGGCCAAGCGCGAGAGAGTCATGAGGATGTCGGTCGAGCAGCCGCTGTGGCGTGCGCTGACCGGGTACCGGGTCCTGACGGTGCTGTACGCGATCGGGCTCTTCGCCACCGCGTACGACAAGTTCACCCGCCCGTGGGTGGCCATCGCGTTCTTCGCGTTCCTGTTCGTCTGGACGCTGGCCACTCTCCCGAGGGTCGCCGGCGCGGCGAACTGCACCAAACGGTTCCTCGCCGCGGACCTCACCGTCGCGCTGGTCGGCATCATGCTCACCCGTGTCGCCGACTCCGGCGCGCGCATCGAGTCGGGCGGGCCGACGCTGCCGTCGATATGGACGGCGGGTGCCGTCCTCGCCTTCGCGATCAAGGGCGGCTGGCGATGGGCGGCCTTCGCCTCCACACTCGTCGCCGCGGCCAACATCGTCGAGCGCGGCGCCCCGACCCGCGACACCGTGCACAACGTGATTCTCGTCTGGGTCGCGTCCATCGCGATCGGCTACGTCGTCGAGGTCGCCCGCGCCTCCGAGCGCACCCTCGCCAGGGCCCTGGAGATCGAGGCCGCCACCCGCGAACGCGAGCGCCTCGCCCGTGACATCCACGACGGTGTGCTCCAGGTCCTCGCCATGGTGCAGCGGCGCGGCAGCGCGCTCGGCGGCGAGGCCGCCGAGCTGGGCCGGATGGCCGGTGAGCAGGAGGTCGCGCTGCGCACGCTGGTGTCGGGCGGGCTGGTGCCCGTCTCCCGCGTGTCGGAGGACGCCGCTCTCGGCGCGGTCGTACGAGCCGTCGACGAACCCGACGACGAGGACCCCGCCGGCACCGACGCCGTCGACCTGCGTGCCCTGCTCGCCCCGTACGCCACCGCGCGGGTGACCTTCTCCGAGCCCGGCGCGCCGGTGCCGCTCACCCCGGCCGCCGCGCGGGAACTGGCCGCGGCCGTCGGTGCCGCCCTGGACAATGTCCGCAAGCACGTGGGCGCGGACGCCCGTGCCTGGATCCTGGTCGAGGACGAACCGGACGCGGTGATCGTGACGGTGCGCGACGACGGCCCCGGCATCCCGGAGGGGCGGCTCGCCCAGGCCGAGGGCGAGGGGCGGCTCGGAGTGGCGCTGTCGATCCGCGGCAGGCTGCGCGAGCTGGGCGGCACGGCCGAGCTGATCTCGGTCCCGGGGCAGGGCACCGAGGTCGAGCTGAAGGTACCGAAGGACTCACGGGGGAAGGCGAAGACACGATGACGAAGGCGACGGTACGGCGATGACGGGCGGGACGACGGTGGCGGGGCGCCGGTCGGGGGAGGACCCCATCAGGGTCATGGTGGTGGACGACCACCCCATGTGGCGCGACGCCGTGGCCCGCGACCTGGCTGCCGCCGGGTTCGACGTGGTCGCCACCGCGGGCGACGGCGAACAGGCGGTGCGCCGCGCCCTGGCGGTGGCGCCCGACGTGCTCGTCCTCGATCTGAACCTGCCCGCCAAGCCCGGTGTCCAGGTCTGCAAGGAGCTGGTCGGCGCCGATCAGGCCCTGCGTGTTCTGGTCCTGTCGGCCAGCGGTGAGCACGCAGACGTGCTGGAGGCGGTGAAGTCCGGCGCGACCGGCTACCTCCTGAAGTCGGCGTCCGCGGAGGAGCTGACCGACGCGGTGCGCCGCACGGCCGTCGGCGACCCGGTGTTCACGCCGGGCCTCGCGGGCCTGGTCCTCGGCGAATACCGCCGGCTGGCCTCGGAGCCGGTCACCGCCACGGGCGGCGACGAGCCGAGGGCCCCGCAGCTGACCGACCGCGAGACCGAGGTGCTCCGCCTGGTCGCCAAGGGTCTGAGCTACAAGCAGATCGCCGAGCGCCTGGTCATCTCCCACCGCACGGTCCAGAACCATGTGCAGAACACCCTGGGCAAGCTCCAGCTGCACAACCGTGTCGAGCTGGTCCGCTACGCCATCGAGCGCGGCCTGGACGAGGCCTGAGCCGCCCCGGTACCGCCCTTCGGGTGATCTGCCTTGATCAACTACTGACAATTCACCGGAATAGACCTTCCGCACCATGCCGAAGTGACCTGGATCACTACTAGCGTGAGTCCGACAGCCAACCTTGGCGAAGGGACTTTCCATGCGGGTCGGAGTACTGACCGGAGGCGGCGACTGCCCCGGGCTCAACGCCGTGATCCGGGGCATCGTCCGCAAGGGCGTGCAGGAGTACGGCTATGACTTCGTCGGTTACCGGGACGGCTGGCGGGGGCCGCTCGAAGGCGACACCGTCCGGCTCGACATCCCCGCCGTGCGCGGCATCCTGCCGCGCGGCGGCACCATTCTCGGATCCTCGCGCACCAACCCCCTCAAGCACGAGAACGGCATCCGCCGGATCAAGGAGAACCTCGCCAAGCAGGAGGTCGACGCGCTCATCGCGATCGGCGGCGAGGACACCCTGGGCGTCGCCGCGCGGCTCGGCGACGAATACGGCATCCATGTCGTCGGGGTACCGAAGACCATCGACAACGACCTCTCCGCCACCGACTACACCTTCGGATTCGACACGGCGGTCAACATCGCGACCGAGGCCATCGACCGCCTCCACACCACCGCCGAATCGCACATGCGCGTCCTCGTCTGCGAGGTGATGGGCCGCCACGCGGGCTGGATCGCCATCCACTCGGGCCTGGCCGGCGGCGCGAACGTCATCCTCATCCCCGAGCAGCGCTTCGACGTCGAGCAGGTCTGCGCCTGGGTGACCTCGCGCTTCAAGGCGTCGTACGCGCCGATCGTGGTCGTCGCCGAGGGCGCCATGCCCAAGGACGGCGACATGGTCCTCAAGGACGGCACGCTGGACTCCTTCGGGCATGTCCGGCTCTCCGGAGTCGGCGAGTGGCTGGCCAAGGAGATCGAGCGGCGCACCGGCAAGGAGGCACGCACCACGGTCCTCGGGCATGTCCAGCGCGGCGGGACGCCCAGCGCCTTCGACCGCTGGCTCGCCACCCGCTTCGGCCTGCACGCCATCGAGGCCGTCCGGGACGGCGACTTCGGGAAGATGGTGGCCCTGCGCGGCACGGACATCGTCCGCGTTCCGATCGCGGAGGCCACCGCCAGACTGAAGACCGTCGACCCGAAGCTCTACGAAGAGGTCGGCGTCTTCTTCGGCTGACGGCGGCGCCTCACGGCGCCTCTGCGACCTGGGAGTACGGGCCGTATATTCGGCCCGTACCCTCCAGAACGGGAGAAGCCGGTGGAGATCGTGGCGTTCGGCGTCCAGTCCGACGAGAAGCCCCTGATCGAGAAGGCCTTCGCGGGACGCCATGAGGTCCGGTGCCTCGACGTCTTCCTCACCGAGGACACCGCTCCCATCGCGGCCGGCCACGAGGCCGTCTCCACCAGCGTCAACTGCGGCCTGGGGCACCGTGTTCTGCAGACCCTGGCGGCCGGCGGCACCCAGCTCGTCGCCCAGCGATCCACCGGGTTCAACAACATCGACCTCGAGGTGGCCGAGCGCCTCGGCATGACGGTCGCCCGGGTCTCGTACTACTCGCCCTACTCGGTCGCCGAGTTCGCCTGGACCCTCGGCATGGCCGTCAACCGCCGTATCGTGCGCGCCGCCAACCGCACCCGCGACTTCGACTTCCGCCTCGACGGACTGATGGGCCGTGACATGCACGGCCGCACCGCGGGCGTCATCGGCACCGGGAAGATCGGCGAGGCCTTCACCCGGATCGCCCACGGCTTCGGCATGAACCTGCTCGGCTGGGACATCGCCGAGAACCCGGTCTGCGCCGGACTCGGCATGAAGTACGTCTCCAAGGAGCGCCTCCTCGCCGAGTCCGACCTGGTCACCCTGCACGTCCCGCTGATGCCGGGGACCCAGCACCTCATCGACGCCGACGCGCTGCGCATGATGAAGGACGACGCGATCCTGGTGAACTCCAGCCGCGGCGGCCTGATCGACAGCCAGGCCCTCGTCGCCCAGCTGCGCGAGGGCCGCTTCACGGGCGTCGGCCTCGATGTGTACGAGGCGGAGGCCGGGCTGTTCTTCCTCGACAAGTCCCTCGAGACCGTCGAGGACGACACCCTGGCCCGCCTGGTCACCTTCCCGAACGTCCTGGTCACCTCGCACCAGGCGTACTACACCGGCGACGCCGTCGGCCAGATCGTCGAGGCCACGGTCAAGAACGTCCTCGACTACACCGAGGGCCGCCGCTCGGAGAACGTGCTGGTGCCCCGCATCTGACCGGTCAACTCCCGCACGATGGCCGCACCGTTCAGGGTCAGCACCGACTCCGGGTGGAACTGCACGCCCGCGAAACCGGGACCGCGCAGCGCGTGCACCTCGCCGTTCGCGCCGCGGCTGACCTCGACGCCGTGCGCAGACAGCTCCACCAGCGCGTCGTCGTCGCAGCGCGCCACGAAGCTGTTGTAGAAACCGACGGTCTCCGCCCGCCCGAAGAGATCGATACCGGTCTGCGCGCCCTGGTACGGCACGTCCTTGCGGACGATCTCCAGGCCCAGCTCGGCCGCGATCAGCTCGTGCCCGAGGCAGACGCCGAGCACGCCGTGCCGGTGTCCCCGGATCACCTCGGCGGTGAGCGCCCGCAGGAAACGCATCCTGGGGTCCGCCGGATCGGAGGGGGCACCGGGACCCGGGCCGAGGACCACCGGCCCCTCGTGCGCGAGGACCGCGTCCCGCAGCCCCGGCTCGTCGTAGCGGCGCACCGCCACCTCGAGCCCGGACGACCGCAGCAGGTGCGCGAGCATCGCGGTGAAGGTGTCCTCGGCGTCCACGATCAGCGCGTGCCCCGCGAGTTCCCGTGAGCGCTCCTGCATCCGCAGCCAGAACGGCGCCAGCGAGGCCCGCCGGCCGTCCAGCGACGCCCGCACCCGAGGATCGTCGCCCAGCTTCGCCCGGGCGCCGCCCGGGCGCGGCCTGCCGGGGCGCACCCCCAGCGCGGCCAGCACACCCGCCGCCTTGGCATGTGTCTCGGCGACCTCGCCCGCCGGATCCGATCCCCGTACGAGGGTGGCGCCGACCGGCACCCGCAGCCGACCGCCCGCGTCGATGTCGGCGGTACGGATGAGGATCGGGGAGTCGAGCGTCTGCCCGGCCGTTCCCTCCGATCCGTCCCCCTGATGCCGCCCGACCAGCGCGAGCGCGCCCGCGTAGTAGCCGCGCCCGCCGACCTCGTGGCGCTCGATGACCCGGCAGGCGTTCTGCACGGGCGAGCCGGTGACGGTCGCCGCGAACATGGTCTCCCGCAGCACCTCCCGCACGTCCAGCGAGGAGCGGCCGCGCAACTCGTACTCGGTGTGCGCGAGATGGGCCATCTCCTTGAGCCGCGGCCCGATCACCACCCCGCCCATGTCACCGACCGTGCACATCATCTTGAGCTCCTCGTCGACGACCATCGAGAGCTCCTCGATCTCCTTGCCGTCCGAGAGGAACGCGAGCAGATCCTCGGGCGTGGGACCCCCGTCCGGGTAGCGGTAGGTCCCGCTGATCGGGTTCATCACGACGGTCCCGGCGGACATCCGCACATGCACCTCCGGGCTCGCCCCGACCAGTGTCCGCTCCCCGGTGTGCACGACGAACGTCCAGTACGCGCCCCGCTCGCCGACCAGGAGCCGGCGGAACAGCGCCAGGGCGTCGGCCCGTCCGAACCCCGGGATCCGTCCCTCGTACGTCCGCCGGATCACGAAGTTCGCCCCCTCGCCCCGCCCGATCTCCTCCCGCAGCACCCGTTCGACGATCCCGGAGTACTCCTCGTCGTCGACGTCGAAGCCGCCGTCCTCCACCCGCACGTCGTGCTCCGGCAGCTGCGTCAGCGCCTGCGCGAGCGGCAGTTCGTGACGCTCCTCGGGGGTGAGCACCGCGAGCGGGGTCCCGTCGTCGCGGACGTCGAAACCGCGCTCCCGGATCTGCCGGAACGGGATCAGCGCGAGGCCCTCGTCAGGGATGTCGGCGAGGCGCTCCACCTCGCGCACCGGCCCCAGCAGCAGCTCCACCACGTCGTGGTCGCGGCCCGGAGTGCGGCGGCGCAGCAGGGCGAAAGGACGGGGGTCGTCCAGCAGGTCGAGCAGATTCATCGGTGCGGTCCTTCTCTCGGATGATGCATCTCGGAGAGGAACGACCCGGGTCCGCAAACACCGAAGGCCGCCCCTCGGGCGGCCTTCGCGAAGTCGTGCGTACGCGCAGTCAGTGGGCCGCCGGATGAGCGGTCCACCACCAGTTCTGGTTCGAATGCGCGAACATGCGCCGCACCTTACCCGAGGGCGGTGGGCGGGCAACAGCGTGAACCGTTCCCGCGTGGCGTTCCGAGCGCACGGTCACCGGCCATGGATGGCCAGACAGACCGAACCCACCGAGAAGCGAGAACCATGCTCACAGCCCGTTCGTCCCAGACCCGCCGGACCCGCGCCCGCGCCCTGACCGTGCTCCTCGCGGCCGCCGCCCTCGCCGCCGGGCCGCTCGACCCCGCGCTCTCCGCCCCGCGCCCGACCGACTCCGAGGACCTGACCCAGGTCGCCTACCGGGGCCACATCTTCACCGTCCCCGCCTCCTGGCAGATCGTGGACCTGAACAAACATCCCAACACCTGTGTCCGCTTCGACCGGCACGCCGTCTACCTCGGCACACCGGGCAGCGACCAGAACTGCCCCGCCAGAGCCAGCGGACGTACCGAAGCGCTCCTGATCCAGCCCGCTCCCGCCGCCGCCGGGGCCGTCACGGAGAACCCGACGGCCCGCACCTACCGGGCCACCGGCAACCGCATCGCCGTCACCGCCGCCTACGGGTACGACCGCGCCCGTATGCAGGACGTCCTGCGCAGCGCCGGACTGCCCGTCGCCGCAGCACGGCCCGAGAGGGCCGCGGAACGGCCCGCGGTGACCCCGCTGCCCACCAACGCGACCTCCTTCCGCGGGGAGGGCTTCGACGCCTGCACCGCCCCGAGCCAGTCGGCGATGGACGCCTGGCGCGACGACTCCGGCTACGGCGCCATCGGCGTCTACATCGGAGGCCTCAACCGCGCCTGCGCCCAGCAGCACCTCACCTCCGGCTGGGTGCGCACCCAGTACACGCGCGGCTGGCGGTTCTTCCCGCTGTACGTCGGCCGGCAGCCCTCCTCCGACGGCGGCAGCTGCGGGGGCGGCTGCGCGGCCATCACCAGCCCGGTGCCGCAGGGCACCGCGGCCGCCGACGACGCGGTCAAGCAGGCCGCCGCGCTGGGCTTCGGCAAGGGCACGGTGATCTACAACGACCTGGAGCACTACGAGCCCGGCGGAAAGGTCACCGACCAGGTACTCGGCTACATCGACGCCTACACCGAGCGCCTGCACGCGCTCGGCTACCGCTCGGGCGCGTACGGCAGCACCTCGTCCCTGGTCTCCGACCTGATCGCCCACCGGGCGAGCATCACCCTGCCCGACGTGATCCACTTCGCCCGCTGGAACCGCGAGTCGACCACGTCCGACGCGTCGATCCCCTCGACGCTGTGGTCCAAGCACCGGCGCATCCACCAGTACGTCGGCGACACGACCGAGACCCATGGCGGTGTGAAGATCTCCATCGACCGCGACCGGCTCGACGTGGACTAGCGGATTCCTTCTCCGGGCGGCCGCGGCGACCGTTCGTACGGCCGCCCGGAGAGATGTCGATCGAGCGGGGTCCGTCTCACTTGATGAGCAGGTGAATGGACGCCCGACACGACCCCGTAATGTTGTGAGGGTGACCGTGAACGCTAAGTCCAGCGCGAGCGCTGGCAACACCTGGCGAGACCTGCCCGCGGCGCAGCAGCCCGAGTACCCCGATGCCGAGGCTCTGCGCGATGTGATCGCGGACCTCGCGTCGTATCCGCCGCTCGTCTTCGCGGGCGAGTGCGACCAGCTGCGCGCCCGGTTGGCGTCCGTCGCCAAGGGAGAGGCGTTCCTTCTCCAGGGCGGCGACTGCGCCGAGGCCTTCGACGCCGTGTCGGCCGACCACATCCGCAACAAGCTCAAGACGCTGCTCCAGATGGGCGCCGTGCTCACGTACGCCGCCTCGGTGCCGGTGGTGAAGGTCGGCCGGATCGCCGGCCAGTACTCGAAGCCGCGCTCCAAGGGCACCGAGACCCGCGACGGTGTGACCCTGCCGACGTACCGGGGTGACTCGGTCAACGGCTTCGACTTCAACGAGAAGTCCCGTATCCCGGACCCCGAGCGCCTGAAGCGGATGTACAACGCGTCCGCCTCCACGCTCAACCTGGTGCGCGCCTTCGCCACCGGCGGCTACGCCGACCTGCGCCAGGTGCACGCCTGGAACCAGGACTTCGTGAAGTCGTCCCCCTCCGGCCAGCGCTACGAGCAGCTGGCGCGCGAGATCGACAACGCGATGAACTTCATGCGGGCCTGCGGGACCGACCCGGAGGAGTTCAAGACCGTCGAGTTCTACGCCTCCCACGAGGCGCTGCTCCTCGACTACGAATCGGCGCTGACCCGCGTCGACTCGCGTACGGGCCACCTGTACGACGTCTCGGGCCACATGGTGTGGATCGGTGAGCGCACCCGTCAGCTGGACGGCGCGCACATCGAGTTCGCGTCGAAGATCCGCAACCCGATCGGGATCAAGCTGGGTCCGACGACGACGGCCGAGGAGGCGCTGCAGTACATCGATCGCCTCGACCCGGAGCGCGAGCCGGGCCGTCTCACCTTCATCGTGCGGATGGGCGCGGACAAGGTCCGCGACAAGCTGCCCGAGCTGGTCGAGAAGGTCACCGCCTCCGGCGCGACCGTGGCCTGGGTGACCGACCCGATGCACGGCAACACCTTCGAGGCGGCCTCGGGCCACAAGACCCGCCGCTTCGACGACGTGCTCGACGAGGTCAAGGGCTTCTTCGAGGTCCACAAGGGCCTCGGCACGCACCCGGGCGGCATCCATGTCGAGCTCACCGGTGACGATGTCACCGAGTGCGTGGGCGGCGGCGACGAGATCTTCGTCGACGACCTGCACCAGCGCTACGAGACGGCCTGCGACCCCCGTCTGAACCGCAGCCAGTCCCTTGACCTGGCGTTCCTCGTCGCTGAGATGTACCGCGACCAGTAGTAGATCAACAGGGAGTGCGCCTGTTACCGGCACATGGGGTGGGGCGCGGATCACATACGATCCGCGCCCCACTCCACTTTTATGGTTCCTGTGTGACGGGTAAGGTTAGGTTAGCCTCACCGATTAACGGGATGGCGCGACCCAATGATTCCGGCGGGAGGTGGACCGCGTGTATGTCTGCAGTTGCTTCGGGATCACCGAACAGCAGGTGAAGAAGCACGCGGAGGACGGCGCCTGCACTCCTCGGCAGATAGCCTCGGCCTCCAAGGCGGGCACGGACTGCGGTTCGTGCGTGCGCCGGATCCAGGCACTGCTGGGCAGGGGCTCGTGTCCACGCCGTGAGCTGGCCGACCAGGGCATGCCGGTGCTCTCCGAAGTCCTCGGACCGGTCGGGACCATCCGGCGCGAGGCCGCCTAACTCTCCGGCTGCTCGACGAGCTGCGCGATGTAGAGCGCCTCGCCGAGCTTCTCGACCAGTTCCAGCTGGGTGTCGAGATAGTCGATGTGGTGTTCCTCGTCCTCGAGGATCGACTCGAAGATGTTCGCGGACGTGATGTCGCCCTTGGCGCGCATCACCTCGATCCCGCGCTTGAGGCGGTCGATCGCCTCGACCTCCACCTGCCGGTCGGCCTGGAACATCTCGGTGACGGTCTGTCCCACCCGGACGTGGAAGAGCCGCTGATAGTTCGGCAGTCCGTCCAGGAAGAGGATGCGGTCGGTGAGCACCTCCGCGTGCTTCATCTCGTCGAACGACTCGTGCCGGGTGTACTTCGCGAGCTTCGTCCAGCCGAAGTTCTCCTGCATCTTCGCGTGCAGGAAGTACTGGTTGATCGCGGTCAGCTCACCGGTCAGCTGCTCGTTGAGGAATTCGATGACCTCGGGGTCGCCCTGCATCGCAGAGGCTCCTTCCAAGCGGGGGACTGGGCAGGTTGCGCCGCATCTTTGCACCGGCACCCGAGACCGTCCAGTAAGTACATGCTTAGTAGGAGTTGCCCGAATCGGACCCCTGCTGGTCAAAGGCACTGTCCCGGGTCTGTCAGGATGGAGTCATGGGTCAGCCGGTGGAGCGTGAATCTGGAGAAACGGCACAGTCGGAGCTTCCGCCGGGACAGCGACTTCAGCGCGGCTGGCCGGTCACGCACTATGGGCCCGTACCCAAGTTCCGCCCCGAACGCTGGGAGTTCAGGGTCTTCGGAGCCACCGCCGACGCCGAGAAGCAGTGCTGGACCCACGAGGAGTTCACCGCCCTCCCGTACGCCTCCGTCGTCGCCGATCTGCACTGCGTCACGAAGTTCAGCATGCTCGGGGCCGAATGGGGTGGCGTCCCCGCTCGTACGATCCTGGAGCTCGCCCCGCCGGCGCCCGCCGTGACCCATGTGATGGTCTGGGCCGAGTACGGGTTCAGCTCGAATCTGCGCCTCGCGGACTTCGCCTCCGAGCGCACGATCTTCGCCACCCACAAGGACGGCGAACTGCTGACGGCGGAACACGGCTTCCCGCTGCGCCTGGTCGTCCCGGATCTGTACGCGTGGAAGGGGCCCAAGTGGGTGCGCGGCGTCGAGTACATGACCGCCGACCGCCGCGGCTTCTGGGAGGAACGCGGCTACCACAACGTCGGTGACCCCTGGCGCGAGCAGCGCTACTCCTACCAGGAAGAGCCCGGGGACGGCCCCGAGCTCTGATCCCGGCGTTGCAGTCCGGGTGCGTCGTCAGTGGTGGTAGTTGTGGACCACCGCGTGCCCCTTGCCGCGGCCGATCAGCCACTTGTTGACGGGCGTCGTGACCGCGAAGGCGATCACCAGGGACGCGGCCAGCGAGAACCAGAAGAGCGCGTCGGCCAGTTCCGCGTCCATCGCGGCCGGCCACAGCACGATCACCCCGTTGTCGATCAGCTCCATCACGGCGATCGACAGGGTGTCCGCTGCCAGTGCCACCCGGAACGCCGTCCGGAAGCCGACGTCCGCCTTCAGGACGCCGCGCAGCGTGAGCGAATAACCGAAGAAGAAGGCCAGCACGATCGCGAGGGCCGTCGTGGGCGCGTTGGCCCAGCCGAACGCCGTGCCGATCACCATGCCGAGCACTTCGCCGATGGCGCAGCCGGTGAGGCAGTGCAGCGTCGCCCGGGCGGCCATGGACCAGGTCGCCCCCGCCGGCGCGTGCGGGTGGCCGTGCGCATCGTGGTGCCCGTGCGCATCGCCGGCCGGTCCCTCGTGAGGCGTGTGCACCGCCCGGTGCGTGTGCGTTTCGTAGTGCATGAGTGGCCCCCAACGTCAGGTGACGGTTCCTCCACATAGCAGGAACCGTATACCCCACGGGGGTATTCCGAAGGGGCCGCGAAGCGCCGGGCGCTTTTGGCCCTCAGCCGTCGCGGAGCTTCTTCAGCCGTTCCACATCGGCCGCGTGGCCCTCCTTCCCGCCGGGCGTCTCGATGATCAGGGGGACGCCCTCGGTGGCGGGATGGGTCATCAGGGCGCGGAACGGGTCCTCGCCGATGTGGCCGGAGCCGATGTTCTCGTGACGGTCCTTGTGCGCGCCGACCACATCCTTGGAGTCGTTGGCGTGGATCAGTCTGAGCCGCCCCTCACCGACGGTGTCGACCAGCAGATCGAGGGTCTGGTGCATCCCGCTCGGCCCGGTCAGGTCGTGGCCCGCCGCGAAGATGTGGCAGGTGTCGAGGCAGACGCCCAGCTTGGGGTGGGCGTCGAGGGCCTCGAAGTACGGTCCGAAGTCCCAGGTGCGGGAGCAGAGGGAGGCGCCCTGGCCGGCCGTCGACTCCAGGAGGAGGAACGGGTCGTCGTCGTGGGTCAGTTCGTCCAGCAGCGGCAGCAGACGGTCGCGCACCTGCTTCAGGGCGACGGACCGCTCCCGGCCGCCTGTCGCGCTCCCGGTGTGCACGACCACCCCCAGGGCGCCGATCTCCCGGCCGCGCCGCAGCGAGTGCCGCAGCGACTCCACCGACTTCTCGACCGTCGCCTCGGTGTGCGAACCGAAGTTGATCAGATACGGGGCATGGACGTACGCGGGGATCGACTCCGTGGCGCAGGCGGCGTGGAAGTCCTCGTCCTGCTTCGGGTTCCCGGCGGGCGTCGCCCAGCCGCGCGGGTTGGCGACGAAGACCTGGACGGCCTCGGCCGCGAGGTCCCGGGCGTAGGACAGGCCGACGGAGTTGAGGCCGCCGGCCACGGGGACATGGCCGCCGACGGGATTGCGGAGCTGCTTGCTGGTCACACCCATCAGGGTGTCACGCGCCGCCGAGTCCCCCGCGGGCGGACCTCGTGGGGGAGCGGTCCCCGGGCGACCGTCCGCCCGGGACCGCACGTCCCCCGGGGCTCAGCGGATCTCGATCGTGATCGTCGAGCCCTTGGGCGCCGTGTCGCCGCCGTCCACCGACTGCTTCTTGACCGTGTCGCCGAAGAGTCCGAGCAGCCCGCGGTCCTCGTCGACCTCGAACCCGGCGTCCTCGAGAGCCTGCTTCGCGTCGTCCACGCTGTCGCCCACGACGTCCGGGACCTCGACCATCGGGGGGCCCTTGGAGACCGTCAGCGTCACGGTGTCGCCCGTGGCGGCCTCGCGGCCCGGGACCGGTGTCTGCTGGGCCACCTGGCCCTTGTCGAAGTCCGAGGTGACCCGGTTCGGGGCGATCTTCACCTTCAGGCCCGCGTCCTCCAGCTCCGCGGTGGCGTCCTCGACGGACGAGCCGGTCACCTCGGGCACCTCCACCGGGCTGCCCTTGCTGACGATGATCGCGATCGCCGAACCCGAGTGCCGCGAAGTGCCCGCGACCGGATCGGTGCCGATCACGAAGCCCTTGCCCACGTCGTCGCTGAACTGCCTGGTGACCATGCCCGCGGCGAGCCCGTCGCCCTTGAGCACGTCCTTCGCCTTGAACAGCGCGAAGCCCTTCAGGTCGGGCACCTTCACCGTCTTCGGGCCGTCGGAGATGGTCAGCGTCACGGAGTCGTTGTCGCGGATCCGCTCGCCGACACCGGGGTCGGTGCTGATGACATTGCCGCGCTTCACGGTGTCGCTGTAGGCGTGCTTGACCTGCTTGACGTCGAGCCCGGCGTCGTGGAGCCGGTCCGTGGCCTGCTGCTGCGTCTTCGTCAGGACGGGCGGGACCTTGGTGAACTGGCCGGAGTTGATGTACCAGACACCGCCGCCGAGGCCGAGCACCAGCACGATCGCGGCGACGACCATCAGCATCCCGCGCCGCGGACGTGTGCCCGGGTGCCGCACGGGCGCGTCCGGCGCGGCACCGAAGGGGCTGGCCTGCTCGAACCGGCTGGTCCGGTTCAGGTCGCGGCCGTCGTCCTCGTTCACGGGCAGCGGACGGGGGACGGACAGCGAGCGCGGGATCACGCTCGTCCGGTCGTCGGCGTTGCTGTGGCCCACGGCGAGTGCCCCCGGCGGCACGGCGTCGAGCTGGTCCGCGGTGAGACCGGCCCGTGCCTCGAGGACCTGGCCGAGCAGCGCCACCGCGTCGGCCGGGCGCACCTCGGGGTTGCGGGCGGTGGCCAAGGTGACGAGCACGTCCAGTGGGTACGCCATGCCCGGCACGGCGGCCGACGGAGGCGGCACGTCCTCGTGGAGGTGCTGGTAGAGAACCTGCGCGGGGGAGTCCCCGGTGTACGGCTTGGCGCCGGTGAGCATCTCGTACAGGACGACACCACAGGCGTAGACGTCGACACGGGTGTCGGCGGTGCCGTGCTCGATCTGCTCGGGGGCGAGGTACGACACGGTGCCGAGGACGGCGCCCGTCGTGCTCGTGACCGTGTCCACGGCGCGGACCAGGCCGAAGTCCGCCACCTTGACCCGGCCGTCGTCCCCTATCAGGACGTTCTCCGGCTTCATGTCGCGGTGCACGAACCCGGCGCGGTGCGCGGCGCCGAGTGCGGCGAGCACCGGCTCCAGGATGTCGAGCGCGGCCCGCGGCTGCAGGGCGCCGCGCTCACGCAGCACGTCACGCAGGGTGCACCCTGCGATGTACTCCATGGCCAGATAGACGTACGACCCGTCCGCCCCCTGGTCGAAGACCTGCACCACATTGGGGTGCGCCAGCCGGGCCACCGACTTGGCCTCGCGGATGAACCGCTCGACGAAGGAAACGTCGGCGGCCAGCGTCGGGTGCATCACCTTGAGCGCGAGCACGCGGTCGAGGCGGGTGTCCAGGGCCCTGTAGACCGTGGCCATCCCGCCGACGGCGATCCGCGCGTCGACGCGATAGCGGCCGTCGAGCACGTGTCCGACAAGCGGGTCCTGAAGGGTCGTATCCACGCAGGTGAGTCTACGAGCCGCCACTGTCACACCGCCCCGTTCGGCCGATACCGGGGCCCGACTGCAGCCGACCTGTGACGCACGCCGCACGCACGGGGACGCTGTCTTCGTACTGATGTCCGATCGGGTCCTGTCCGCCACCGCAAGGCCACAACGCGACAACCTGCGCCCGCGCGAAGGCCGATCGCGGCCGGCCCCGGCATCCACCGCCCCGAAGCCCGCCCCCGAAGCCAGGCGCACGTCACAGGGCCGCTCCCGGGGCCGCCCGGACACCACGGCACCCGCGCACCCGCCGACGGCGACGCTCCCGCGACAGGTCCACCGCGCCCGTACGGCCGGAAACGGACGGTACGCGCACGGCACGCGGACGGAAGATCAGAACGCGGGGCGCTCCGGGTCCAGCGCCGCCATGCCCTCCGCAGGGGAGGACGCCGTGGCGAAGTGCCGCCGGGGGATGCGCCCCGCCCGCCGGGCCAGACGCCCCGCCTCCACCGCGTGGCGCATGGCCTCCGCCATCAGCACCGGCTCCTGCGCCCGTGTCACCGCCGAGGCGAGCATCACGCCCGCACACCCCAGCTCCATCGCGAGCGCGGCGTCCGAGGCCGTACCCGCTCCGGCGTCCAGGATCACCGGCACGCGCGCGTGCTCGACGATCAGCTGGAAGTTGTGCGGGTTGCGGATCCCGAGCCCGGACCCGATGGGCGAGCCGAGCGGCATGATCGCCGCGCAGCCGACGTCCTCCAGCTTCCGCGCCAGCACCGGGTCGTCGTTCGTGTACGGCAGCACGGTGAAGCCGTCGTCGACCAGCTTCTCCGCCGCGTCGAGCAGTTCGATCGGATCGGGCAGAAGGGTCCGCTCGTCGGCGATGACCTCCAGCTTGACCAGGTCGGTGCCCAGAGCCTCGCGCGCCAGGCGGGCGGTCAGCACGGCCTCACCGGCGGTGTAGCAGCCGGCCGTGTTCGGCAGGACGCGGATGCCGAGCCTGTCGAGCACCGACAGGACCGAGCCGTGCACGGACGCGTCCACGCGCCGCATCGCGACCGTCGTCAGCTCCGTGCCCGAAGCCACCAGGGACCGCTCCAGGACGTCGAGGCTGGGCGCGCCGCCCGTCCCCATGATCAGCCGGGACGCATAGGACCTGCCCCCGAGGACGAAGGGATCGTCGGCCATGGGTCAGCCTCCTTGGACGGCGGTGAGGACTTCGACGCGGTCGCCCTCGGTGAGAGCGGTGGACGACCACCGCGCGCGCGGGACGACGGTCTCGTTCAGGGCGGCGGCCACTCCGGCCGGCGCCGGGGTGAGGGTCGCGACGAGGGCGTCGAGAGCGGTCCCGGCGGCGATCCGCTGCCGCTCCCCGTTGACGACGATGTTCATGCGGGCTGCTCCGTGAGGGCGGTGGCGCCGAAGCGCAGAGGACTGAAGGGGCGGGCTTCGGCGGGGAGTTCGCCGGTGGTCAGGACGTGGGCCATCGCGTCGCCGGTGACGGGCGTCAGGAGCACGCCGTTGCGGAAGTGCCCGGTGGCCAGCAGCAGTCCGTCCAGCGCGGTCGGGCCGAGCAGCGGCGCGTTGTCGGGCGAGCCGGGGCGCAGCCCCGCGCGGGTCTCGACGAGCGGCAGCTCGGTGATCCCGGGAACCAGCTCATGGGCGTCGCGCAGCAGTTCGTAGACGCCGCCCGCCGTCACCGTGGTGTCCCAGCCCAGCTCCTCGCTGGTCGCGCCCACCACGAGCTCGCCGTTCTCACGCGGCACCAGGTAGACGTGACTGCCCCGGACCACGGCCCGCACGGTGCGGTTCAGGAAGGGCGCGTACCGCCGCGGTACGGCGAGCCGCAGGACCTGTCCCTTCACCGGGCGCACGGGTGGCAGGACGTCTTCGGGGACGCCCGCCAGACGGCCGCTGAGGCTGCCCCCGGCCAGCACCACCTGGCCCGCCGTGAGCTCGGTGCCGTCCGTGGTGACGACCCCGGCGGCCCGGTCCCGTACGACGGTCAGACGCTCCGCCCAGGTCCGGTGCAGGACCACTCCGGCCCGCTCGCACGCCGTGACCAGGGCCCCCGCGAGGCGCCGGGGATCGATCTGGTGGTCGCCGTCGACCCGCAGTCCACCGCGTACGCCGGGCGCGAGCATCGGCTCGAGACGGCGGCACTCACGGCCGCTCAGCCACTCCGACTCCAGCCCCGACCGGCTCTGCAGAGCGTGCAGTTCCCGCAGGTGCGCGCGGTCGTCGGCGTCCAGCGCGACAGCCAGCGTGCCGCACCGGAGGTAGCCGAGATCCTGGCCGGACGCCTCGGTCAGCTCGGCGGCGAAGTCCGGATAGCGGCGCGCGGAGGCGAGGTTGAGGCCCAGCAGGGTCTCCTCGCCGTAGTGCAGCTCGGTGACGGCGGCGAGCATCCCGGCCGCGACCTGGGCGGCCCCGCCGCCCGGCTCGGGGTCCACGAGCGCGGTGGTGAACCCGCGCTGAGCGGCCCGCCACGCCGTCACCAGACCGATGATTCCGCCCCCGATGACGAGGACGTCTGAGGAACGTGCAGGCGACATGGGCGTCCAGCCCCTCCCTTCGCCGGCATGACCCGGATCAGGTTCGTACGGTCGGAGGCCGCCCAGCCTCCCTCTCAGCCCGGTGCGTCCGGGCTCCCGCGAGTGCTTTACGTTGGCCACCCTAGCCCGCCCCCGCCCGCCCCAGTAAGGGAGCCTCCGCCCATGGCACGATCGCTCGACGGCCTCGTCCTGGCCCCCGTCGCCGACCAGGCGCCGGGTCAGGTGGGCACCCGCACCCGGTTCGCGTACCACGAGCAGGACGGCGTGGTCTGGGCCGACTACGCGGGCGGCGACGTGGTCCGCGGGAACCTCGTGGGTACCCGCGAGGGCGACCGCCTCGACTTCCGGTACGTGCAGCTGAAGCACGACGGGACCACCTCGTCGGGCCACTGCGTGTCCCTCGTGGTGGAACTGCCCGACGGCCGGCTGCGGCTGGAGGAGAGCTGGGCGTGGGAGTCGCGGACAGGCACAGGGACGAGCGTGGTGGAAGAGGTGCGCTCGACCGGCCGTGTGGAACAGGTCACTGAGCACGTCAGCTGACTGACGAATTGTCAGGTGTCTATGGTGATCAGGTGAGCGAGCAGACGCAGTCTCAGGCGCAGGGGCCCACGGCACGGCGGGTCGTCGTGGTGGGCGCGGGCATGGCCGGAGTGCAGACCGCGGTCGCCCTGCGCGAGCAGGGCTTCACGGGCACCGTCACCCTGATCGGCGCGGAGCCGCATCAGCCGTACGACCGGCCGCCGCTGTCCAAGGCCGTCCTGCTGGGCAAGGCCGAGGGCTCCGCCTTCGACGTCGACTTCGAGGCCCTGGACATCGAGCTGAGGCTGGGCCGCACGGCCCTCGGCGTGCGCCCCGGCGACCACGAACTGGACACCGAGGGCGGACCCGTCCCGTACGACGTCCTGGTCGTCGCCACCGGCGCCGAACCGATCCAGCTGCCCGGCGCGGAGGGCGTGCCCGGGGTGCACCTGCTGCGCACCCTGGACGACGCCGACCGGCTGCGTCCGGTCCTCGCCCAGCAGCACGACATCGTGGTCGTCGGCGCCGGCTGGATCGGCGCCGAGTTCGCCACCGCGGCGCGTGAGGCGGGCTGCGCGGTGACGGTCGTCGAGGCCGCCGACCGGCCGCTCGCCGGGGCGCTGCCCGCCGAGGTGGCCGCGCCGATGGCCGCCTGGTACGCGGACAGCGGGGCATCGCTGCGCACCCACGCGCGCGTGGAGCGCATCGAGCCCGGCGCGGTGGTCCTGGACGACGGTTCCCGGGTGCCCGCGGGCGCCGTCGTGGTCGGGATCGGGGCGCGGCCCGCGACCGCCTGGATCGCCGGCTCCGGCATCGAACTCGGCGCCGACCGCGAGATCGTCGCCGACGACCACCTGCGCACCTCCCTGGCGGACGTCTACGCGGTCGGCGACTGCGCCTCCTTCCCGTCGGGACGCTACGAGGACCGCCTCCTCGTCCACCACTGGGACAACGCCCTGCAGGGCCCGCGCACGGTCGCCGCGAACATCATCGGGGAGGCGCCCGCCGCCTACGACCCGGTGCCGTACTTCTGGTCCGAGCAGTTCGGCCGCTTCGTGCAGTACGTCGGCCACCACGCGCCCGCCGACACCATGGTGTGGCGCGGCGACTCCTCGGGCGCCTCCTGGTCGGTGTGCTGGCTCCACGAGACGCGTCTGGTCGCTCTTCTGGCGGTGGGCCGCCCGAGGGATCTCGCCCAGGGCCGCCGGCTCATCGAGGCGGGCGCGCTGATGGATCCGGAGCTGCTCGCGGACCCGTCGAGGCCGCTGAAGGCCGCCGCGGCCTGAATCCGTCACCCCAGGTCGGGTGCCCTCGGCTTCCGACTGTCGGTCCGGGATGGCAGGCTTGTCCCGTGACCGAGATTGACGCAAAGATCGATGCTCTCGTCCCCGCCTGGCTCACCCTCCCCGACATCGCCGAACAGTTCGGCGTCGAGGTGACGCGCGTCCGGCAGCTGGTCAAGGACGGCCAGCTGATCGCCGTACGCCGTGGTGAGAACCGCGCGCTGCACGTCCCCGCCGACTTCATCGACGCGGACGAACAGAAGGTCGTCAAGGGCCTGGCCGGCACCCTGACGCTCCTGAGGGACGACGGATTCTCCGACGAAGAGGCCCTCGAGTGGCTCTTCACCCCCGACCCGAGCCTGCCCGGCACCCCCGCGCAGGCTCTGAGCGAGAATCGCGGCACGGAGGTGAAGCGCCGCGCCCAGGCGCTCGCCGTCTGACCTGAACGCGACCGTCCGGCACGGGGAGCGCGGCGGCGGGACCATCCCGGCCGCCGCACTCCCCGCGCACCGACAAACGGGGGATCCACGCATGCCCGAGAACGCCGCCACGACCGCGCGGGGCCGGCTCGCCGACGCCCGCGTCTACCTGTGCACCGACGCCCGCAGGCGGCAGGGCGACCTCGCCGAGTTCCTCGACGCGGTCCTGGGGAGCGGTGTCGACATCGTGCAACTGCGCGACAAGGGCATGGAGGCGGGCGAGGAACTGGAACACCTCCAGGTCTTCGCGGACGCCTGCGCCCGCCACGGCAAGCTCCTCGCGGTCAACGACCGGGCCGATGTGGCCCACGCCGCCCGAGCCGGCGTACTGCACCTGGGCCAGGGAGACCTCCCGGTTCCCGCGGCCCGCGCGATCCTCGGCGACGAGGTGCTCATCGGCCGCTCCACGCACGCCGCGTCCGAGGCCGCGGCCGCCGCGGTCCAGGAGGGCGTGGACTACTTCTGCACCGGCCCCTGCTGGCCCACCCCCACCAAGCCCGGCCGCCACGCACCCGGCCTCGACCTGGTCCGCACCACGGCCTCCCTCGGTACCGACCGTCCCTGGTTCGCGATCGGCGGTATCGACCTCGGCCGGCTCGACGAGGTGCTCGAAGCCGGCGCCCGCCGGGTCGTCGTCGTACGGGCGATCACCGAGGCGGACGACCCCGGCGCGGCCGCGGCGGAGTTCGCCAAGAGGCTGCGTGCGGCGTAGGCACGGCAGCGGCCCGCGCGGAGCGTGCCGGCACGGCTGAGTCTCTGCCGGGCGTGCGGTTCGGGCCGCGCGGAGAGTGCCGATGCGGCCCCTGTCCGAGGGGTGGACAAGAACTCGACAGATCGGACAAATCCCAGCGGTTCGGTTGGGGGACCGACGCCCTCTGGCTAACCTGCGAGTATGGCCCTCGGATCTGCTTCCACCAGGACTGATCGCGCACGCACCGTGCGCGACATGCTCGCGACCGGCAAACAGACGTATTCGTTCGAGTTCTCGGCGCCGAAGACTCCCAAGGGCGAGCGGAACCTGTG
Organism: Streptomyces sp. NPDC005141; assembly: GCF_053599975.1. Lineage (NCBI taxonomy): Bacteria > Bacillati > Actinomycetota > Actinomycetes > Kitasatosporales > Streptomycetaceae > Streptomyces > Streptomyces sp. NPDC005141. The sequence goes on from NZ_JBSFYW010000014.1 coordinate 27,121, forward strand.
GAACGCCCTGCGGCGGGTCGAGGCCGTCGCGCCCGACTTCGTCTCCGTGACCTACGGAGCCGGCGGCTCCACCCGGGCCGGCACGGTCAAGGAGACCGAGCAGATCGTCCTCGACACGACCCTGACCCCGGTCGCCCACCTCACCGCGGTCAACCACTCCATCGCGGAACTGCGCAACATCATCGGGCAGTACGCGGACGCGGGCATCCGCAACATGCTCGCGGTGCGCGGCGACCCGCCGGGCGACCCCATGGGCGAGTGGGTCCCGCACCCCAAGGGTCTGACCTACGCGGCCGAACTCGTGCACCTCATCAAGGAGTCGGGCGATTTCTGCGTCGGGGTCGCGGCCTTCCCGGAGATGCACCCGCGGTCCGACACCTGGGACCTGGACGTCTCCCACTTCGTCGACAAGTGCCGCGCCGGCGCCGACTACGCGATCACGCAGATGTTCTTCCAGCCGGAGTCCTATCTGCGCCTGCGGGACCGCGTCGACGCGGCGGGCTGCGCGACGCCGGTCATCCCCGAGGTCATGCCCGTGACCAGTGTGAAGATGCTGGAACGGCTCCCCAAACTGTCCAATGCCTCGTTCCCGGACGTCCTGAAAGAGCGGATCCTCACAGTCAAAGACGATCCGGCGGCTGTACGCTCCATTGGGATCGAGTTCGCGACGGAGTTCTGTGCGAGGCTGCTGGCCGAGGGAGTCCCCGGACTGCACTTCATTACGCTGAACAACTCCACGGCGACGCTGGAAATCTACGAGAATCTGGGCCTGCACCACCCGCAGCAGGCCTAGACCGGTCGCACCCGCGTACGACACACTGCGTAGCGGCCACTGGGAGAGGGGCGTACATGGGCTTGACGGTCCTCTATCTTGCATTCGGCATCGTCGCGCTGTGGCTGCTCGGCGAGGTGCTGCTGCAGTACAAGGCGCGGCTGCGGTTCCGGCTGCTCGCCTTCGTCGGCTTCCTCGGTGTGGTTCTCGGCGTCCTGATGCACTCGGTCGTGGTCATCGGTCTGGGCGCGGCCGCCTTCACCGTCGGTCAGACCTATGTGACGCTGTCGTTCCGCCAGGGCTTCGCGCAGGGCTGGGCCATCAACGGCCGCTCCGCGCCGGCCAAGCCCAGCAAGCGCCGCCGCGGTGAGCCGGAGAACGAGGACCCGTCGCTCGAGGTCTCCGACCTCGATGAGGTCGAGGAAGCGGCCTACCGGCACGATGACGAGTACGCCGCCGAGGACGACGTCTTCACGCCCGCCCAGTCCGACCGGTTCATGCCCCCGGGGTCCGCCGACCCCGCGGCCGCCGAGTCCACCGCGGTCTACGAACCGCAGCCCCTGCCCGAGGACACCGGCTCCTACGGCGTCTACAACGCGGCCGCCTATGCCGCCGCCACCGATCAGTCCTACGGCGCGGCCCAGTCCCAGGACCAGCAGGCCTACGCCGCGGCCGCCCAGTCCCAGGACCAGCAGGCCTACGCGACGGGCGGTCAGTCGCAGGACCAGCAGGCGTACGCGTACGACGGATACACGGGCTACGACCAGCAGCAGTACGGCTACGACAACAGCCAGCAGCAGTACGCGGCCTACTCCGACCCGTACGTCGGCCAGCAGACGTACACGGGCGCCTCGTACGACACCACCTACACCGGCGGCGACCAGCAGTACACGCAGCAACAGCAGAACTACGGCCAGGACCAGTACGCCACCGGCACGTACGGCGGCGAGACCCCGCCCGGCGGTGTCTGGGTGCCGCAGCAGCGCACCGACGAGCAGTACGGCGGCGAACTCCCGCCCGAGCAGCAGCAGTACCCGTACCAGGGCAACGGCAACAACAACGCCGGGTACGACGAGCAGTACCGTTTCTGACCGGCCGGACAGCGGCTGGCGGCCTCCCCTCGCCGCCGCCCGCGTCCGTTCACTGTGAGCCCTGGAACTCCGGACCCTCCACGATCAGCCCGGTCACCAGCGCGCCCGACATGCCCGCGTGCGGCAGGCCGCCGCCGGGGTGCGCCCAGCCCCCGGCCGCGAAGAGCCCGGGCATCCGCGTGCTGTTCGACGGGTGCAGCAGCCGGCCGTCCCCCGCGGGGAGCGCGGGAGCGGGAACCGCGCCACCCTCCGCACCGGTCGCCTCCGCGATGTCGGCCGGGGTGCGGACCTCGTGCCACAGGAGCCGGTCGCGCAGGCCCGGCAGGGCGCGCCCGGCCGCGTCGAGGACCCGCTCCACGTCCGCCTCGGACACCTGGGCGCCCGACGGCACCGTGACCGTCAGCGTGACCGCCTCGTGCTCCGCGTCCGGTACGAGCGCGGAGTCGTCGGGGCGAGACACCACGACCGTGGGCGCCGCGGGCAGCCCGGGGCGCTCGCCGAAGAGCCGGTCCAGCTCGCCCGCGCGGTCGACCGTGTGGACCACCGTCCGGTGCGCCACCCCGGCGGGCCGCCCGCCGCGCAGGGCGAGCAGCACCGTCAGCCGGCTGGCCGCCCCCGACTGCGCCGGGACCTCGTCACCACCCCGGATCACCGCCCCGGGCAGGAGGCCGTCCAGGACGCCGGGCGCCACGCCCGCGACCACGAAGTCCGCCTCCGCGAAGGTGTCTTCCTCGGAGCCGGAAGGCCGGGAGGCGCCCCCGGAGAGCTCCACACCGACGACCCGGCCGTCCTTCTCGACGATCCGCTCGACGGACGTCCCGAAGCAAAACTCGACCCGGCGGGCCACACACCGTTCGTACACCGCGCGCGCCAGCTCCCGGATGCCGCCGCGCACGTACCAGGTGCCGAAGGCGTGCTCCATGTACGGCAGCACGGCGGCGCTCGCCGGGGTGACGCGCGGGTCGAGCCCGTACGCCAGGGCGTGACTCTCCAGGAGCGCCGTGAGGCGCGCGTCGCGCAGTTCCCAGGCGGCCACCTCGGCGAGGGTGCCGGCCCGGCGGGTGCGCAGCAGCTTCCTGTGCGGCACCGAAGGGTAGGGCTCGCGCTCGGCCAGCACCGGCCAGTTGGGCCACAGGGGCTCCTCCAGGAGCGGTCTGCGCGTCCGGTCCCACGCCTCGCGGGCCCGCACCAGGAAGTCGCCCCACCGTGCGCCAGCGTCCGGGCCGAGCGCTTCGTCCAGCGCGGCGAGCACGCCCGCGCGCGAGGCGTTCGGGAGGGACACCCGTGTGCCGTCCGCGAAGACATGGTCGGTCGACGGGTCGACCTGGACCAGTTCGACGCATTCCTCCAGGGGCTGCTTGCCCGTCTTGACGAACAGGTCGCGGTAGACCGCGGGCAGCGGCAGCAGTCCCGGTCCCGTGTCGAAGGCGAAGCCGCCGCGCTCGAAGCGGCGCACCGCGCCGCCGTACGTCTCCGTCCGCTCGTACACCACCACCCGGTGGCCCGCGACGGCCAGCCGGGCGGCGGCCGCCATCGCGCCCATCCCGGCGCCGATCACCGCAATCCGTCCCATGCCGGCGACTTTATCGGCCCCCACCGACAGTCCTGTCCGGAGGCGGATCGGGCCGGTCCCGCGACCGCGTCACCGGGTCCGGCTGCCGCCCGGACCCTCCGCCGTGGTCACTCGGGGTCCGTCCGTGACGCCGGGCCGGGCGGCTGCTCCACCAGCGCCGCCATCCGTCTCTCCTCCCGGCGCTGCGCGCGGCGACGCAGGAACCGTCTGATCCGGGAGACGAGGAAGTAGAGCACCACCAGCCCGGTGATCAGCAGGACACCGGCGATGACCGCCGCGGCCTCGGGATGGAACATCGCGAAGGTGAGGAGGCCGGCGACCCCGAGATCCTCGGCGGTGCTCATCACGAAGTTGCTGAACGGCTCCGGCGACGTGTTGATCGCCATCCGTGTCCCGGTCTTGACCGTGTGGCTCGCCAGTGCCGTCGAACCGCCGATCAGGCCCGCCGTCAGATCCGATACCGAACCGCTCTGTCCGGCGAGCAGCGCCCCGACCCACGCGCCCGCCGCCGGCCGGATCACGGTGTGCACGGAGTCCCACACCGAGTCCACGTACGGGATCTTGTCGGCGACGGCCTCGCAGAGGAAGAGCACGCCGACTGTGACCAGGATCTCAGGGCGTTGCAGGGACTCCGGGACCTCGTCGCTCAGCCCGGTCGCGCCGAAGATGCCGAGCAGCAGCACCACCGCGTACGCGTTGATGCCGCTGGCCCAGCCGCTGGTGAAGACCAGGGGGAGTACGGACACGGACGCGATCGTAACCAGTGGGCGACGGCGCGTCCTGGGCATGAGTGCGTATGCCTGAGTATCCGTACCTACAGGGTGAGATGAGTAGGCGCACGGATGGGCCCCACCTGCGCGAACGGCAGAGTGGGGACACGGAAAGGGGCGCGGCTCCGGCACCGCCGACACGGGGCGGCGGAACGGAACTCGCGCCCTTGGCCGCTCCTTCCGCCGACTCGCTCGGCGGGAGTGAGACACGGGGGAACCCGGGGGACGACCGAACGGGGGCCCAACGGGGGGCACGGGGGGGCACGGGGGAGCACGAAGAAGCGCCGGTTCGAACGGCCCGCGGGGGACGCGGCCGTTCGAACCGGCGCTTTGTGTGTACGAGTGTTCAGCGGTGGCCGCTCACACGCCCCTGGAGGAGCCGGGACAGCGCCGCGTGGACGTCGTCCAGGGAGCGCTCCGGCTGGAAGGCCTGCCAGTCCAGGGCGGCCACCAGGACCATCCCGACCAGCGCCGCCGCGGTCAGCGGGATGTCGATCTCGTCGCTGAGCTCCCCGGCCGCCACCGCGTCGCGCAGAACGTCCTCGACGACCGCCACCGCCTGCTGCCGCACCACCATCAAGGTGGACTGCCAGGCACGGTTGGTGCGCCAGAGCTCCGCCACGTACAGCTGGGTGAAGGCCGGATAGCGGTTGATGAAGACGAGCCCGGCCCGGATCATCGCGTCCAGCGCGTCGACCTTGCTGCCGCCGTCCCGGGCGGTCTTCTCCGCGGCCTCCCGCAGCGAGGCGGTGAGGAGCCCCACGCCGTGCCGCAGAAGCTCTTCGAAGAGAACCGATTTGCTCGCGAAGTTGTAGTAGACCGTGCCCTTGGCGACCCCGGCCCGCTCGGCGATCTCGTCCACTGTGGTGGCGGAGAAGCCCTGTTCGGCGATCAGTGTGACGGCCGCCTCGTAAAGCTTCTGCCGGGTCGCCTCGCGGCGGCTGCCGCCGCCCGCCGTGGTGCTGGTGCTGTCCATGGCCCCGATTGTCACAGGAGCGCCGGCGCGCTTGGTCACAGGCTCAGCTCCGGGTGCAGCCGGTCGAGGGTCCACACCTGCTTGCGGCGCGCCGACAGGGCGGTGAGCGCGAGGGCGCCCACGGTGAACGCCGTCAGTACGAGGCACGCCGTCCATACCGGCTCGAGGCCGCCGCCGGTGATGAGCCTGCGGAGGGCCTCGACGACGTAACTCATCGGCAGGAAGGGGTGGATCGCGTTGAAGAAGCCCGGGCTGGTCTGGACGGGGTAGGTGCCGCCCGCCGACGTCAGCTGGAGCATCAGGAAGGCGAGGACGAGGATCCGGCCCGCCGCCCCGAAGCGCGCGTTCAGCCACTGCACGATCGCCGCGAAACAGGCCGACACCAGGAACAGGAAGCCCACCGTTCCGGCCGCCCGCACCATCTGGAGGCCGATCGCCCAGTGGAGCACCGCCATCAGGGCGGCCGTCTGGAGCACGCCGACGACGGCGACCGGCAGCCAGCCCGCCAGCGCGATCCGCCACGCCGAGGCCCCCGCCGCGAGCGCGCGCCGGTTCAGCGGCTGGATCAGCATGTACGCCACCATCGAGCCGACCCACAGGGACAGCGGGATGAAGTAAGGGGCGAACCCCGTGCCGTAGTTGGGCGCCTTGTGCAGGTCCCTCGAGGCCAGCTGCACCGGGTCGGCCATGACCTGGGTGCGCCGGTCGCGGTCGGGCTTGGCGTAGTCGGGGATCTGGTCGGCGCCGTCGTGCAGTCCGCCGGCCAGCTTCCCGGAGCCGCCGACGAGCTTGTACAGGCCGCCGTCGAGGTCGCTCGCGCCCGTCCTCAACTGTCCGACGCCCTCGTCGAGGTCCGCCGCGCCGGTCTTGGCGGTGCCGAGCCCCGAGTGCAGCCGCTTCGCTCCCTTGGCGACCGCGGAGGCACCGTCGTTCAACTTGTTGATCTTGGAGACGCTGTCGTCGAGGTCCTCGGAGAGATGCGGCGAGCGGTCGGCGAGGGCCTGCGCCTGCTTCTCCAGCGTCGCCAGGTTCTCGTCCAGCTTGTCGAGGTCCCCGTCCTGGTCGTCGATCAGCGTGTTCACGTCGTCGGCGACCTTGACGACGTCCGCGGCCGCCTCCTTGGCCTTCTTCAGCTCGGGGCACGCCGCGTCGGGGAGCGGGAGGGTCTCGCACCGCGCGCGGTGGACGGTGTCCAGCGCGTCGGACGCGGTGCGCGCGCCCTTGGCCGCGGCCGGGGCCGTCTTCACCAGGGTGTCGAGGTTGTGGCGGATCCCCGCGGCCGAGTCGGCGACCAGTTGGGCCGTGTCACCGATCGACTTCTCGTTGTCCTTCAGAAAGGGGCCGACCTTGTCCGCGACCCCGTTGACCTTGTCGGCCAGCGCCTGGGTCCCGTCCGCGACCTGGCGCGAACCGTCCTCCAGGTCACCGGCGCCCGTGTTGAGCTTCTTCAGGCCCCCGGAGAGTTTTCCGCTGCCCTTCTTGGCCGCCTTCAGGCCGTCCGCGAGGTCCTTGGAGCCCTTCTTCGCCTTGCCGATACCGCCGTTGAGCTTGTCGGCGCCCTCGGCGGCCTGCACGGTCGCCCCGTGGATGTCCGAGAACGAGATGAAGATCTTGTCGAGGAACGAACGCGAGGCCTTCGTGGACGCGGCCGTCCGCACCTCGCTGAACACCGTGCGGGAGATCTGCCCGACGATGTAGTTGTTCGCGTCGTTGGTCCGCACCTGGAGCGCACTCGTCTCGGGCGATGACCCGGAACTGGACGCGATCCTCTTGCTGAAGTCGCCCGGCATGGTCAGCGACAGATAGTACGTGCCGTCCTCCACACCCCGGCGGGCCTCGGCGGAGCTCACCTCGTGCCACTCGAAGGTGTCGCTGTCGCGCAGCCCCTCGGTGATGTTGTCGCCAACCGTCACCTTCTTGCCGCCGGCCGTCGCCCCCTTGTCGTCGTTCACCAGCGCCACGGGGATGCGGTCGAGACGGCCGTACGGGTCCCAGAACGACCACAGGTAGAGGGCGCCGTACAGCAGGGGCAGCAGCAGGAGCGCGGCCAGCGCGGCCCGCGGAAGCTTGCCCCGGCCGAAGCGGCGGAGTTCAAGAGCGGCCAGTTTCGGTGAGCGCATCAGCCGTCTCCTTGTCGTTGGTCCCGCTGTCGCTGTCGCTGTCGCTGTCAGCGTCGGCCTTGGCCGTTTCGGCGGTGCTGCCGGTGGCCTTGGCGCCGGTGCTGGCGTCGGCCTGGGTGGCGTCGGCGTCGGCCTTGGTGGTGGCCTCGGCGGCAGCGGTGGTGGTGTCGGCGGTGGTCTCGGCCCCGGGCGCCGGTGCGGCCTCGCGGGAGCCGTCGGGGCCCTGTGCGCCGGCCGTCCTCGACGTGTCGCTCGGTGCGGTGGACACGACGACGGCGCCCTCGGGGGCCTCGCTGCACACCGCCACGACCGTGGTGCCGGACTCGGTGAGAGACGTCAACAGGGCCCAGACGTCGGACCGTTCGGCGTCCGAGAGCTTGAGGTCGGTGTCATCGACGCCGAGCAGCCGCGGGCGGCCGATCAGAGCCAGTGCGATGGACAGCCGCAGCGCTTCGAGCCGTTCCAGGTCGCGTACGGCGGTCCTCGCTCCCTTGGGCAGTGTCTCCGGGTCGAGTCCCGCGGCGGCCAGCGCGGCGGCGATCCGCGTCTCGGTCTCGCTCACCCGCTCGCCGCGCGGTCGCAGCAGGACGCGCAGCGAACCGCCGAACCGCCGCTGCAGCAGCGCCCGTTCCCGCAGGTGCTCCCCGACGGTCAGCGCGGGGTCGAGGTCCGTGACGCCGGGCACGTGTGCGAGCGCGCTCGTCCGGCGCACCGCGGCCATCTGCTTCGGCAGTCCGGCCGTGCCCACGGCCGCCGTCCCCTCGGTGGCCTTCATCCGGCCCGTGAGCGCGAGCAGCAGGCAGGTGCGGCCGGACCCGGACGGCCCCTCGATCGCGATGAGCGATCCGGGCTCCGCGTCGAGACGAACCCCGCGGAACGCCCAGCCGCGGGGTCCCTCGAGCCCGAAGTCCTCAGCCGTGACGCCCAGTCCGTGCGGACCGTCCACAGATTCCCCATCCCCTGAAACATGGAACTACTTTTGAACTGACTGGTCAGTGCAAAAACTATCCCGAACTTTCGAGCGAAGCAAAAGCCCAGGTCAGAACGGATTGTCAGTGGCATACCTCACGATGGGCACATACGGCCACAGTGCCGTCACACGACGACAGGAGGTTCGTCATGGCCAGCTCTTCCGCAGCCGCCGCTCGCCGGCGCCGCGCCACCGGCCCTGCCCCCTCACTGAACGGCCCGGCGGGCGACGTGCACCCCGTGCTCCGCCGGGCCACGGCGCCACCCGCCGCCCTCGACCTGCTCTCCCAGGCCCGCTCCGGACTCGACGAGGCGACGGCCCTGGAAACATCCAACGAGCGGTACGCGACAGCCCACTTGGCCGCGCTGCGAACCGCCGCCGCCGTGCTCGCCGCGCGAGGCCGCCCGGAGCCCACGTCCCGACGCCGTGCCCGTATCCGCAGCGCCTGGGAAGTCCTCCCGGAGATCGCTCCCGAACTGACCGAGTGGAGCGCGTTGTTCGCCTCCGGGGCCACCCGTCGCGCCCGTGCCGAGGCGGGCATCCAGGGAGCGGCCACCACCCGCGACGCCGACGACCTGATACGCGACGTCGCCATGTTCCTGCGCCTCGTCGAGCGGATGCTGGTGCTCCAGCCGGTGCTGCCCCAGCCCCGGCAGGACGGGAACCGGGAGCGGGCGGACAGGGGGGTTCCGGACGCGGGTTGACCGCGGCGGCGTCGAGCACGGGCCGGTGCGCGAACCTCGGATCGACCGGCTCCGGGGCCTTGGGCGGAGCGTGGGGCCGCCACCCGCTCGACGTCCGCCCGGCACCCGCTCGGGGCGCGATGCGGCGCACGTGAGACGGAGGATCGTTCGCGGTGGCGTAGGCAATAGGGTGGAGGCGCCTGCTGCCTCCCCGCCGGGAGGCCCGAAGATCGCTCCGCCGTTCAAGAGGCGGTGCCGCGCCGAGGAGTCAACTGCCGTGTCGGACCCGATGCGCCCCCGCGCTTCTCTCCGTACCGCCGTGGTCTGGGAGGTCCTCAAGGACGCCCTGGACCGCCGGGTCAAGGCCGCCGGGCGGGAGTCGCTCGACGTGCTGGACACAGGTGGCGGCAGCGGCAACTTCGCCGTGCCCGTCGCCCGTCTCGGTCACCGTGTCACCGTCGTCGACCCCAGCCCGAACGCGCTGTTCGCGCTGGAGCGCCGCGCCGCCGAGGCCGGCGTCGCCGACCGCGTGCAGGGCGTCCAGGGCGACGCGCACGGCCTCTTCGACGTGGTCGAGCGCGGCGGCTACGACGCCGTGCTGTGCCACGGCGTCCTGGAGTACGTCGACGACCCGGCCGAGGGCGTCCGCAACGTGGTGGACGCGCTGCGGCCCGAGGGCGTGCTCAGCCTCCTCGCCGCAGGGCTGGGCGGAGCTGTGCTGGCCCGCGCCCTCGCCGGGCACTTCAAGGAGGCCCGGCACGCGCTCGACGACCCGGACGGACGCTGGGGCACGGGTGATCCTGTTCCGCACCGGTTCACCGCCGAACAGCTCACCTCCCTGGTCGCGGGCGCCGGCCTGCATGTCGGTGCCGTGCATGGCGTACGGGTCTTCGCGGACCTGGTGCCTGGAGTCCTGGTGGACACCGAGCCGGGCGCCCTGGAGGCACTGCTGAAGCTGGAGGCTGCGGCGGCCGAACTCGCCGCGTTCCACTCCGTGGCCACACAGCTCCATGTGCTCGGCGAGGCCCGGGGTAGCGCCGAGGGCTGAGCCGCCTCCCGTGGTGCGCCGCTGATCAGGGGCTCGGCAGCAGATGGAGTACGCCACAGACCACCCGATCGAGTGCTCGGCGCCGTATGATCGAGGGAGACCGTCCGGCATGACGGACCGTTCGCTGGGGAATGCACGCCTCAGTACATCGGGTCGCCATGACGGGTTCCGGTTGGCGAATTGGCGTAGAGGGGCGGGTTTCACGGGGGCGATTCCCTGCCTATCCTGAAGGGGACCCCCGGTCGCCCCGGCGACTGCACGATGAGGAGGACTCCGTGCCGCTCTCGGAGCACGAGCAGCGAATGCTCGAGCAGATGGAGCGAGCGCTGTACGCCGAAGATCCCAAGTTCGCGACAGCGCTTGAGGGAAGCGGGCTGCGTACGTACACCCGGCGACGGGTTTACCAGGCGGTCGCGGGCTTCCTGGTGGGTATCGCGCTCCTCATGGCTGGAATGGTCGCAGTTCAGATCTGGCTGAGCGTGGTGGGCTTCCTGGTCATGCTGGGCTGTGCGGTGCTCGCCGTCACCGGTTGGCGCAAAGCTCCCAAGCCGGGTGAACAGCCGGCCGCGTCCGGCGCACCCGCCGCGCGCCGTCAGGGCCGACAACGCCGGTCCGTGATGGACCGCATCGAACAGCGCTGGCAGCGTCGTCGCGACGAACAGGGCGGTAACTGAGCCTCCGGCGTCGCAGCCGCAGACATACGCGTGAGGGGGCGTCCACCCGCATCCGGGTGGACGCCCCCTCACGCGTGCGTTCGGGTGCCCGCGCGCACGCCGGGCGTGCCGGACAGGGAGCCGCTCCCTCTCGGGGCCTGGCTCGGGGCTCCCAGGGCTCTCTACCGGGGGGCTCCGTCGGAGCTCCCTTCCAGGGCCGGCGGCCCTGGAGGCCCCGTAGGAGCCCGGCGGCCCGGACTTCCTGAGAACCGTCCGCGGTGAGAACCCGCCCGCCCGATGCCCGATGCCCGGGAACCGCTTTCGACGGCACCCGGCACCCGGCACTGGTGGCTGCGGCTGTGCCCACCCGGCCCTCCCTGCCCCGCGGGACGACTGCCCACAGCGGGTGACCGCGCAGGCCGGTCGGTGCGGCCGGCCTGCGGGGGTCAGGTGTTCTGGCTCGACGGGCGGTGCAGGAGGGTTTCCTTGCGGGCTGACACGCGGGCTCCGAGGGCTGCCCAGGCGGTCGAGGCCGCCCAGATCACCCGGACGGCCGAACGGGGGGCGAGGAGAGCACGCAGACGGACGGGACGGCTCGCGGAGGTCCTGAGAGCCACCGCGACCTGGCGCGCGTCGTTCGCGAGCCCCGCCACCGGCCGGGGGTGCGGAGCGTAGAGAACCTGCTCCACGGCCGCGGCCAGCCGGTGCACCGCGGCCGAGGCCTCCGGATCGAGCTCCCCGATCCGGGCGATCCGCTCGGCGGCCTTCCTCGGCGTCTGCGACTCCTCCGGCGCGATCCCGTGGTCCCACGCCGTATCGGTCACCTCCAGCCAGGCCCCCAGCGTGTAAGCCGCCACATCCGCCTCCGTGCGGCCGTGGCCGCCGAGCCGGACGGCCCGTGTCCGTATCCGCCACAGCATGGGCAGCAGCGGCACGCCCAGGATCAGGAGCCCGGCCAGCGTCAGCCCGAGGATGTTGAACCAGGGCCAGTCGTCGTCCTGGGCACCGACCGCCGCCGCCGAGGACTCGCTCGGGCACGCCTCCAGCTTCCGCATCTGCGGCGAGCAGCTCTCGCTGGCCGACGGCGCGGTGGAGGGCGCCGCGGACGCCGAGACCGACGGCTTGGGCACGACCGGTGCGTCGTTGCCCGGCGTGTCCGTCTGCGTGTACGCGGGGACCGTGCCCCGGCTCGGGGTCGGCTCGAAGCGGGTCCAGCCCACGCCCTCGAAGTACAGCTCGGGCCAGGCATGCGCGTCCCGCAGGCCCACCGACATCGAACCGTTCGCCTGCGGAGACCCGGGCGTGAAGCCCACCGCCACGCGGGCCGGTATCCCCAGCGTCCGCGCCATCGAGGCCATCGCGAAGGAGAAGTGGACGCAGAAGCCCTCCTTGTCCCTCAGGAAGTTCGCGATCGCGGCGGAGCCGCTGCCGGCCTGCACCTCGGTGTCGTACCGGAAGTTCCCGCTGACGGCGAAGTAGTCCTGGAGCTTGACCGCCTGCTCGTAGTGGTTGGCCGAGCCCTTGGTGACCCTGCGGGCCGTGTCCGCCACCAGCGCGGGCAACGACTCCGGGACCTTGGTGAACTCGCGCCTCATCGCGGGCGAGGGCTCCGGGGCACTCGCCAGCTGCTCCGCGGTCGGCTGCACCATCAGGCTCGTGACCTCGTACTGCACACCGCGGGTGTTCTGCCCGTGGTCACCGACGAGGGTGCGCCCCACGGGTTCGTACCGCCAGCTGCCGTTGATGTCGACCTTGCTGGCCGGATACGGCATCGGCAGCCAGTCCTGCGCGTACCAGTCGGCCGCCGCGATACGGGTCCGGATCGTGGCCCGCTTGACCTGGCCGGCGAGACCGGCCGGCGCCGGGAACGACTTCGGCACGTCCTCGATGTGGCGCTGGGCCGGCTTCCAGGCCGTGCCGTCGAAGTCGTCCAGCGAGACGATCCGCAGATACAGGTCCTGCGTCTCCGCGGTGTTGGTGCGGTAGGTCAGGACCGTGCGGTCCTCGTCCACGTTCAGGCTGTCGCGGAGCGAGACCAGCGGGTTCACCGCGGAGATCGTGCCGCCGCCCCCGGTGCCGTTGCCCACACCGCGTCCCGTGCCGCCCAGCAGTCCGCCGTCGAGCGAGGGCAGGGCGAGCGGCACCACCAGGGCGACGCCCAGCGCGACCGCGCCGATCCGCCGCCCGGTGCGGACGGGCGCGACGGCGCCGTCCGCGGGCTCGGGCGCGCGGGACGCTCCGCCGGAGCCGCCGAAAACACGGCCCCACTGCGAGAGCCGGTCCCGGCCCTCGGCCAGCAGCAGCATCAGATAACCGGCCGCCGCGAGCAGGAACCACAGCCAGGCCGCGCCGCCGCCGGAGAGGCCCGCGGCGACGGAGTACAGCGCGAGCAGCGGAAGGCCGGCGGGTGCGGCGCTGCGGTAGGTCACCGCGAGCGCGTCCACCGCGAGTCCGATCACCAGGACGCCGCCGACGAGCATCAGACGGATCCCGTCCGACAGGGGGGCCGGAATCGAGTACCGGCCGACGTCTTCGCTGCCCGTCTGGAGCAGTGTCGCGAAGTGCTGGAGGGCCTCGGGCCCGGGGACGATACCGGCGAGGGACTGCTGCCGGGCGAAGATCAGCGTGAGCAGCATCAGCGTCACCAGCGCCTGCGCCGCCACGGTCAGCGGCCGGGCCAGCGGAACCCGCCGGGTCAGCGCGCCCACGCCGGTCTGCACGGTCACCAGGAACACCGCCTGGAAGATCCATGTCGCCGGGTCCACCAGCGGCAGCAGGGCGCAGGACGCCATCAGTGTGGCCGCGGCCGCGCACAGTGCCAGTCGGGCTCGCCCGCTCATGTCCCACCACCCCCCGCGGTAGTACCTGTCGACGCCACGTGCGTGCGCTCACGGTCCGCCTCGCGCCACAGGTCGGCGAGCGACGCGCCCCGCGGCACCATGACGGTGGTCCAGCCCGCCTCGCGCAGCATCCGCAGCCGGTCCACGCTCTTGTCCAACGGCCCGGGCACTTGGGTCGGTTCCCGCACCCAGGACTCACTGTCCAGCAGGAACGCGACGGCCCCGCCGCTGCGCTGGCGCATCTTGCCGAGCACGGTCGCCTGCTCCTCGTCGAGATCGCCGAGGAAGGCGATCAGCAGTCCTTCGTTGCCGCCGCGCAGCACGTCGTAGGCCCGGGACAGGCCCGTGCCGTCCGAGTGGTCGATGACGGCGAGCGTGTCCATCATCATCCCGGCGGCGTCCGCCGATTCCTGGCTGGCGCCCGCGAACCCGTCGGCGCCCTCGCCGGGCACCGAGCTGCCGGTGTCCGTCAGGAGGCGGACCGAGAAGCCCCGTTCGAGCATGTGGACCAGGGTCGACGCGGTGCCCGAGACGGCCCATTCGAAGGCCGAGTCGGGGCCCGCGCCCTGGAAGGCGATGCCCCGGGTGTCGAGCAGCACGGTGCACCGGGAGCGCTGGGGCTGCTCCTCGCGGCGGACCATCAACTCGCCGTAGCGAGCGGTCAGCCGCCAGTGCACGCGGCGCAGGTCGTCGCCGTAGCGGTAGCCGCGCGGAATGATGTCGTCCTCGCCCGCCAGGGCCAGGGAGCGCTGCCGCCCGTCGCCGTACCCCTTCGCCTCGCCGGTCAGCCGCACCGGAGGAAGCGCCTCCACGCGCGGGATGACCGTCAGAGTGTCGTACGTCGAGAAGGAGCGGGTCAGCTCGCACATGCCGAACGGGTCGGTCAGCCGCAGCTGGAGCGGGCCCAGCGGGTAGCGGCCGCGCAGGTCCGAGCGCACCCGGTAGGACACCTCGCGGCGGCCGCCCGCCTCCACCCGGTCCAGCACGAAGCGGGGGCGCGGACCGAGCACGTACGGCACCCGGTCCTGGAGCATCAGCAGGCCGGTGGGCAGCCGCGAGATGTTGTCCATGCGCAGATGGACGCGGGCCTCGGAGCCGGCGGGCACGCGCCCGGGGGCGAGCCTGCGGCTGCCCGCGACCCGGTAGCGGGTGCGGTACAGCACGGTCGCGCAGACCAGCGGCAGGACCGCGAGGAGCAGGCCGACCCGGAGCAGATCGCTCTGCCCCAGGACGTACGCGCAGATCGCGGCGGCCACTCCGGCGGCCAGGAACGAGCGACCGCGTGTGGTGAGCCCGGCGAGCGCGGTGCGCAGCCCGCCCTTGTCCTCCTCGGCGGTGTGCCCCGTGCCCGCTTGCGTCATCACAGCCTCCGGGGCGGCTGCTGACCGTACGTGGCCGCGCCCCGGCCCATCGAGAGGCCGGACTGCTGCTGGGGAGCGGCGGGCACCGGGGTGCGCTGGAGGATCTCCTGGACGACCTGCTCGGCCGTGCGGCGGTTCAACTGTGCCTGGGCCGTGGGCAGCAGGCGGTGGGCCAGGACCGCGACGGCGAGCGCCTGCACGTCGTCCGGCAGCGCGAAGTCCCGGCCACTGAGAGCGGCGGACGCCTTCGACGCGCGCAGCAGATGCAGCGTGGCACGCGGCGAGGCGCCGAGTCTGAGGTCGGGGTGGGTGCGCGTGGCCGCCACCAGGTCCACCGCGTAGCGGCGCACCGGGTCGGCGACGTGGACCGTGCGGACCGCGTCGATCAGCTTCACTATCTCGTGCGCGTGGGCGACCGGCTGGAGATCGTCCAGCGGGTTCACGCCGCCGTGGATGTCCAGCATCTGCAGCTCGGCCTCCGCGCTGGGGTAGCCGATGGAGACGCGGGCCATGAAGCGGTCGCGCTGGGCCTCGGGCAGCGGGTAGGTGCCCTCCATCTCGACCGGGTTCTGGGTGGCCACCACCATGAACGGGCTGGGCAGTTCGTAGGTCTGCCCGTCGATGGTGACCTGCCGCTCCTCCATCGATTCCAGGAGCGCCGACTGCGTCTTGGGCGAGGCGCGGTTGATCTCGTCGCCGATCACGATCTGCGCGAAGATCGCGCCCGGCTTGAACTCGAAGTCCCGGCGCTGCTGGTCCCAGATGGACACACCGGTGATGTCCGAGGGCAGCAGGTCGGGCGTGAACTGAATACGCCGCACCGAACAGTCGATGGACCGTGCCAGCGCCTTGGCCAGCATGGTCTTGCCGACGCCCGGGACATCCTCGATCAGAAGATGCCCCTCGGCGAGCAGCACGGTCAGCGAAAGCCGTACGACCTCAGGCTTGCCTTCGATCACTCCTTCCACCGAACTGCGGACACGCTCCACAGTGGCGGTCAGATCTGTAAGGCTCGCTCGATCGTCATAGGTCGTCACCCGGCCCTCCTCGGCCCTTTCCCGGGCCGACGCCCTGTGCGGACCGGCCCACCCCGAAACACGGACACCACGCGCGAAAGGTTCCGCGTGACGCCACACCCGCATTCTTGTTGCCGTTACCGGTTCGTGTCACTCGCCTGTGGATAACTGGCCGCGATATGTCAGGTTTTACGGCCCTTTGGGCAGCGGGCGGTCGGGGTTTTTGGTGAAGAGAGGGTCGCACGGGCCGCCGAGGGCCGGCGACCGGGGGGTCCTGCGGTGCCGGTCAGGAGGGGTCGATCTCGCGCAGCAGGCCGGTCGTGACGTCGAAGACGAAGCCGCGGACGTCGTCGGTGTGCACCAGGAACGGTGAGGTGCGCACGCGCTGCATCGACTGCCGTACGTCCTGTTCGACGTCCCGGAAGGCCTCGACCGCCCACGCGGGACGCTGGCCGACCTCCATCTCCAGGTCGTGCCGGAAATCCTCGGTGAGGGACTCCAGGCCGCAGCCGGTGTGGTGGATGAGGACCACACTGCGGGTGCCGAGCGCCCGCTGGCTGATGGTGAGGGAGCGGATCACGTCGTCCGTGACCACGCCGCCCGCATTGCGGATGGTGTGGCAGTCGCCCAGTTCCAGGCCGAGAGCGGCGTGCAGGTCGAGCCGGGCGTCCATGCACGCGACCACCGCGACGTGCAGCACGGGGCGGGCGTCCATCCCCGGGTCGGTGAACGCGGCGGCGTACTTCCCGTTCGCGTCGACGAGACGGTCGGTGACCTTGCGCTCTGCGGCTATGGCGTCTTCGGGTTCGGTGGGAACAGATGCGGAAGTCGTCATACCCATGACGTTACTGGTCACCCGTGAAGCAGTCCTGCTGTGAGAGGGGACAAAGAATGTCATCGCGGCTTGTTGTGAGGTAATCCACACGGGCGGTGACGACGTGCCCGTTCGGGTGATTCTTCAGGATCCACGGCTTCGCTCCGAGCGGGGTCCGCGACGCGCATGCCGGTTGATTGACCGCGAGACACCGTGGACTAAAGTGACGCGAAGCGGGAGGCGAGGCTCTCCCCGCTGGACTGTTTTCCCTGGAGACCCGGCGACTTTCCGGAGTTTCCCCGCGTGCGCGGCGCGTACGTACGGCTCGGCCTCCTCCCGCTCCCGGTCGGCTGACACCATTCATCCGGCGCCAGCAGACCTCCCCTTCCCGAGCGGGTGGGGACCCGGCGGTGCGTATGGCCGCGCCGGACCTGAGAGGGCCCGGAATGACAGGGCGCGAAGCGCTCCCCAACGAGGGCGGCAGCGGGCGACCGGAGGGGCAGAGCCGACACGTCCCGGTCATGCTCGACCGGTGCCTGGACATGCTCGCCCCGGCCCTCGCCGACCCCGGAGCCGTGGTCGTCGACTGCACGCTCGGGCTCGGCGGTCACAGCGAAGCACTGCTCACCCGGTTCCCCGACGTACGACTCGTGGCCCTGGACCGTGACAAGGAGGCGCTGCGCCTCTCCGGAGAACGGCTCGCCCCCTTCGGCGACCGCGCCTCCCTGGTGCACGCCGTCTACGACGAACTCCCCGACGTGCTCGACCGCCTGGACATCCCGCGCGTCCAGGGCATCCTGTTCGACCTCGGTGTCTCCTCCATGCAACTCGACGAGGCGGACCGGGGTTTCGCGTACGCGCAGGACGCCCCGCTCGACATGCGCATGGACCAGACGACCGGCATGAGCGCGGCCGAGGTGCTCAACACCTACCCGCCGGGCGAACTGGTGCGGATCCTGCGGGCGTACGGCGAGGAGAAGCAGGCCAAGCGGATCGTCTCCGCGGTCGTGCGCGAACGCGACAAGGAGCCCTTCACCAACAGCGCGCGGCTCGTCGAACTGATCCGTGACGCGCTGCCCCAGGCGGCCAAGCGCACCGGCGGCAATCCCGCCAAGCGCACCTTCCAGGCGCTGCGCATCGAGGTCAACGGTGAACTGAGCGTCCTGGAGAGGGCTGTTCCCGCGGCCGTGAAGACGCTCGCTGTCGGCGGACGTATCGCCGTGCTGTCGTACCACTCGCTGGAGGACCGGCTGGTCAAGCAGGTGTTCGCGGCCGGCGCCGCCACCACGGCGCCGCCCGGACTTCCGGTCGTCCCCGAGCGCTACCAGCCCCGGCTCAAGCTCCTCACCCGCGGTGCCGAACTTCCCACGGAGGAAGAGGTCGCCGAGAACCGGCGAGCGGCTCCCGCCCGGCTGCGGGGGGCCCAACGCATCCGCGAGGACGCCGCCGAGTGAGGCGCGGGGAGAAGGAGGGCGTGTGAGCGGCAAACCCGAACTCAGAGGGCGGGCCGCGCGGCTCGCGCGGCTCCTTCCGGCCGGTGCCGGACAGGCCGCCCGCACCCCCTTCGTCCTCCTGGTCGTCCTTCTCCTCGGCGGCGGTCTCATCGGGCTCCTCGTGCTGAACTCGGCGCTCAGCGAAGGGGCGTTCCGCCTCGACGACCTCCAGAAGGACACCAAGAGCCTGACCGACGAGGAACAGGGACTCCAGCGGGACGTGGACGCCTACTCCGCCCCGGACGCCCTCCAGCGCCGCGCCCGCGAACTCGGCATGGTCCCCGGCGGCGACCCGGCCTTTCTCAACCCCGACGGCACGGTCAAGGGTGTCCCCGGAGCCGCCGCCCGGCAGTCCGCCGCACAGGCCCCGATGATCCCCCCGCCCGAAGTCCTCGCCCCGGCCCGGCCCCTGAACCCGGCGTCGAGTGCGGCCTCGGCGCCCGCCCCGCGGCAGCCGTCCGCGGGCACGCACACCACCCGGGCCCCCGCCCCGTCCACACAGCCCTCCACGACCCCCGGCAGGTGACGGAAGTGTCCGACAGGGAACCGCCGCGCCGCCGAGTGCCAGGCCCCGCCAGGCCCGTACGACCCGGCGGCCGGAGCCGCCCGGGTCCGGGCGGCCGCCCCGTGCGCCGCCCGGCCCCGGCCCGGCCCGACGGCTCGCGCGTCATCCGGCTCGGCAGCCCCCGCCCCCGTCTGCGCATGGTCAGTCTCGCGCTGACGCTGGTGATGATCGCGTTCGTCGTACGGCTGCTCCAGGTGCAGGCCGTGGACGCGAGCACCTACACGGCGAAGGCCGAGCAGAACCGGTATGTCGGGCGCACGCTGGCCGCCGAGCGCGGTGGGATCACCGACCGTGACGGCGTCGAACTGGCGACGAGCGTGGACGCGTACGACATCACCGCGGACCCGACAATGTTCACGCGCGAGGCCACCAAGGTGGGGGACGCGCCCGAGCAGGCCGCCGCGCTCCTCGGCCCGATCATCGGCCAGGACGCGGACACCGTCGCCAGGAAGCTGCGGGCGAAGAACACCCGCTACACGCTCCTCGCGCACCGCCGCACCCCCCAGGTCTGGCAGCAGATCAAGGACCTGAAGAGCACGCTCGGGACCAAGGCGGAGACCGACAGGAGCACGGTCAACGTCCTCGCGGGCGTCCTCGCGGTGCCGGCCAGCAAGCGCGTGTACCCGAACGGCGATCTCGCCGCCGGGATACTGGGCTGGGTCAACACCGACGGCAAGGGCGGCGGCGGTATCGAGCAGCAGCTGGACAAGGAGCTCACCGGCAAGGACGGCAAGATCCGCTACGCCCAGTCCGGCGGCCGTCAGGTGCCGACCGTGGGTTCCACCGAGACACCGGCCGTGGCCGGCTCCGACGTCGAGCTGACCGTCGACCGGGACATCCAGTGGGCCGCGCAGGACGCCATCACCGAGCAGGTGAAGAAGTCCAGGGCGGACCGCGGCTACGTGATAGTGCAGGACACCAGGACCGGCCAGGTCCTCGCCATGGCCAACTCGCCCGGCTTCGACCCCAACGACCTCACCCAGGCCAACGCGGCGGCCATGGGCAACGCGGCCCTCCAGGACGCGTACGAGCCCGGCTCCACCGCCAAGCTGATGTCCATGGCCGCCGTCCTCCAGGAGAACGCGGCCACCCCGGACACCCACGTCGTCGTGCCGAACCGGCTGCACCGCGGCGACCGGCTCTTCCAGGACGACATCGACCACGCCACCTGGTACCTCACGCTCAACGGGGTGCTCGCCAAGTCCAGCAACATCGGCACCATCCTGGCGACCGGCCAGCTCGGCAAGACCCAGAAGCAGGCGAACAGGGTCCTCTACTCGTACTTGCGCAAATTCGGCATCGGCAGCCACACCGGGCTCGGCTTCCCCGGCGAGACCGCGGGCATCCTCGCGCCCCCCGACAAGTGGTCGACCTCGCAGCAGTACACGATTCCTTTCGGCCAGGGCGTGTCGATCAACGCGCTGCAGGCGGCCTCCGTCTACTCGACGATCGCCAACGGCGGCGTCCGTATCGAGCCGACCCTGGTGCGCGGCACGAAGGGGCCCGACGGTCGCTTCACGCCCGCCGCCGAGCCGAAGAAGACCCGCGTCGTGAGCGAGAAGACGGCGAAGAGCCTCGCCCAGATGCTGGAGTCCGTGGTGGACGACGAGCAGGGCACCGGCGCCAAGGCGCGCATCCCCGGTTACCGGGTCGCGGGCAAGACGGGTACGGCCAACCGCGTGGATCCGGCCACCGGCAAGTACCACGGCTACACCTCGTCGTTCGCCGGATTCGCCCCCGCGGACAAGCCCCGGATCACCGTCTACTGCGCGATCCAGAACGCCACGAAGGGCCTCTACTACGGCGGCCAGATCTGCGGACCCGTCTTCAAGCAGGTGATGGAGTTCGCTCTGAAGACCCTTCAGGTCCCGCCCACCGGCGCGCACGCCGCCCGACTGCCCGTGGAGTTCAAGCCGTGACCGCCTCCGACCGCATGCCCTGATCAGCCCCCACGTACAACGGACCAGGAACCACTCGTGACAACGATCACCCCGGACCCCGGGAACCGCTCCTCCTCGCACCCTCCGCCCGCGCCCTCGCTTCGCCCCGGCGGGGGTGGGCCCGGTACGCTCACGCCGTGCCACAAGCTGATCAGTCCCAAACCACCCAGAAGGGCGTTCCTGTGACATATCCGGGGCCGCCGCGGCCGGTTCACGTCGCCGCCATCCACCTCGCGGAGCTGGCCGATCAGCTGGGCGCCGACAAGCCGTCGAGCGACGCCGGGGTCACGGGCATCACCCATGACTCCCGCGCTGTGCGACCCGGCGACGTGTACGCCGCCCTGCCCGGCGCCCGTCTGCACGGCGCCGACTTCGTGACCCAGGCGGCCGGCCTCGGCGCGGTCGCCGTACTCACCGACCCGACCGGCGCCGAGCGTGCCGCGGCCACCGGTCTGCCGGTCCTCGTCGTCGAGGACCCGCGCGGCTCGATGGGCGAGCTGGCGGCCACCATTTACGGCCACCCGGGGCGCGATCTGCTCCAGATCGGCATCACGGGCACCTCCGGCAAGACCACGACGGCCTACCTCGTCGAGGGCGGCCTGAAGACGGTCCGCTCCACCGGCCTGATCGGCACGGTCGAGATGCGCATCGGAGACGAGCGCATCAAGTCGGAGCGCACCACGCCCGAGGCCACCGACCTGCAGGCCCTGTTCGCCGTCATGCGCGAGCGCGGGGTCGACTCCGTCGCGATGGAGGTCTCCAGCCACGCGCTGGTCCTCGGCCGCGTCGACGGCTGCGTCTTCGACGTCGCCGTCTTCAACAACCTCAGCCCGGAACACATGGAGTTCCACACGGGCATGGAGGACTACTTCCAGGCCAAGGCGCAGCTGTTCACGGCCAGACGCAGCCGGCTCGGCGTCGTCAACCTCGACGACGAGTACGGCCGCCGGCTCAGCGAGGAGGCCACCGTCCCGGTCGTCACCTTCTCCGCCGAGGGCCACCCGGACGCCGACTGGCGTGCCGAGGGCGTCGAAGTCGGCCCGATGGACTCGACGTTCACCGCGGTCGGCCCCAAGGGCGAGCGGATCACCGCCCGCTCGCCGCTCGCGGGCACCTTCAACGTGGCGAACACGCTCGCAGCGATCGTCGCCCTCGCGGTCGCCGGAATCGACCCGCAGGCCGCCGCGGACGGTATCGCCGCCGTCCCGGGGGTCCCGGGCCGGCTGGAGCGCGTGGACGAGGGCCAGCCGTACCTCGCCGTCGTCGACTACGCCCACAAGACGGACGCCGTCGAATCCGTCCTGCGCGCCCTGCGCAAGGTGACCGGGGGCGAGCTGCACGTGGTGCTCGGCTGCGGCGGCGACCGTGACAAGACCAAGCGGATGCCGATGGGAGCGGCCGTGGCCCGGCTCGCCGACACCGCCGTCCTGACCTCCGACAACCCCCGTTCCGAGGATCCGCTGGCGATCCTGGCCACGATGCTCGCGGGCGCCGCCGAGGTGCCGGCGCACGAGCGCGGCGAGGTCCAGGTCTTCGAGGACCGGGCCGCCGCCATCGCCGCGGCCGTCGCGCGCGCAAAGCCGGGCGACACCGTGCTGGTCGCGGGCAAGGGGCACGAGCAGGGCCAGGACATCGCCGGGGTGGTGCGTCCCTTCGACGACCGCCAGGTGCTTCGCGAAGCTATCCAGAAGACTCAGGGATGAACTTGTGATCGCCCTCTCCCTCGCCGAGATCGCAGCAGTCGTCGGCGGGCAGACGTACGACATACCGGATCCGGCGGTACAGGTCACCGGACCGGTCGTCAGGGACTCCCGTGAAGTGGAGTCCGGCAGTCTCTTCGTCGCCTTCGTCGGCGAACGCGTGGACGGCCACGACTACGCCGAGGCGGTGATCGGAGCCGGCGCGACCGCCGTACTGGCGTCCCGTCCCGTCGGCGTCCCCGCCATCGTCGTGGACGATGTGCAGACCGCTCTCGGCGCCCTCGCCCGCCATGTCGTCGAACGGCTCGGCGCGACCCTCGTCGCCCTCACCGGCTCCGCCGGCAAGACCAGCACCAAGGACCTCATCGCCCAGGTGCTGCGGAGCAAGGCGCCGACCGTCTTCACCCCCGGCTCCCTCAACAACGAGATCGGACTGCCGCTCACCGCGCTCAGCGCCACCGAGGAGACGAAGTTCCTCGTGCTGGAGATGGGCGCCCGCGGCATCGGCCACATCCGCTATCTCGCGGACCTCACCCCGCCGAAGATCGGTCTCGTCCTCAACGTCGGCACCGCCCACATCGGCGAGTTCGGCGGCCGCGAGCAGATCGCGCAAGCAAAGGGCGAGCTCGTCGAGAGCCTCCCCGAGGACGGCGCGGCGGTCCTCAACGCCGACGATCCCCTCGTACGCGCCATGGCCTCCCGTACGAAGGCACGCGTGATTTTCTTCGGAGAGTCCGACGAAGCGGACGTACGGGCAGAGAACGTCCGGCTCACGGAGAACGGACAGCCCGCCTTCAGCCTTCGCACACCCTCCGGGTGCAGTGATGTGACCATGCGCCTGTACGGTGAGCACCACGTGTCGAACGCGCTCGCCGCGGCCGCCGTCGCCCATGAGCTGGGCATGTCCGCAGACGAGATCGCCCGCGCGCTCTCCGAGGCGGGCTCCCTCTCCCGCTGGCGGATGGAGGTCACCGAGCGTCCGGACGGCGTGACGGTCGTCAACGACGCCTACAACGCGAACCCCGAGTCCATGCGAGCCGCCTTGCGCGCGCTCGCGTCGATGGGCAAGGGACGTCGTACGTGGGCGGTGCTCGGTCAGATGGCCGAGCTCGGGGACGAGGCGCTCGCCGAGCACGACGCGGTCGGACGGCTTGCCGTCCGGCTCAATGTCGGCAAGCTCGTCGCGGTCGGGGGCAGGGAAGCGTCCTGGCTGCAACTGGGCGCATATAACGAGGGTTCGTGGGGTGAGGAGTCGGTGCACGTGTCCGACGCACAGGCGGCTGTCGACCTGTTGCGCAGCGAGCTGCGCCCAGGGGACGTCGTGCTCGTGAAGGCGTCCAGGTCCGTCGGGCTGGAACGGGTGGCGCTCGCGCTGCTCGCCGACGGTGCCGAGGGTGAGGTTTCCGCCCGATGATGAAGCAGATCCTGTTCGCGGGAGTCATTGGCCTGTTCCTGACTCTGGTCGGCACTCCGCTGCTGATCAAGCTGCTGGCCCGCAAGGGCTACGGCCAGTACATCCGCGACGACGGCCCGCGCGAGCACCACAGCAAGCGCGGTACGCCGACCATGGGTGGTATCGCCTTCATCCTCGCGACGATCATCGCGTACTTCCTGTCGAAGGTGATCACGGGCTACGCGCCCACGTTCTCGGGCCTGCTGGTGCTCGGCCTGATGGCGGGCATGGGCCTGGTCGGCTTCCTGGACGACTACATCAAGATCGTCAAGCGCCGTTCGCTCGGTCTGCGGGCCAAGGCGAAGATGGCCGGACAGCTGATCGTCGGTATCGCCTTCGCGGTGCTGGCCCTGCAGTTCGCCGACAACCGCGGCAACACCCCGGCCTCCACGAAGCTCTCCTTCGTCCAGGACTTCGGCTGGACCATCGGCCCGGTGCTGTTCGTGATCTGGGCGCTGTTCATGATTCTCGCCATGTCGAACGGCGTGAACCTGACGGACGGTCTGGACGGTCTGGCCACCGGTGCCGCGACCATGGTGTTCGGCGCCTACACCTTCATCGGTGTCTGGCAGTTCCAGGAGTCCTGCGCCAACGCGACGACCCTGACCAACCCGGCCGCCTGTTACGAGGTGCGCGACCCACTGGACCTCGCGGTCGTCGCCGCCGCCCTGATGGGCTCCTGCTTCGGCTTCCTGTGGTGGAACACCTCGCCGGCCAAGATCTTCATGGGCGACACCGGTTCGCTGGCCCTCGGCGGCGCGCTCGCCGGCCTCGCGATCTGCTCCCGCACGGAGATCCTGGTCGCCCTGCTCGGCGGCCTCTTCGTCCTCATCACCATGTCGGTGGTCATCCAGGTCGGCTCCTTCAAGCTGACCGGGAAGCGTGTCTTCCGCATGGCCCCGCTGCAGCACCACTTCGAACTGAAGGGGTGGTCCGAAGTCCTTGTGGTAGTCCGCTTCTGGATCATCCAGGGCATGTGCGTGATCGTCGGACTCGGCCTCTTCTACGCAGGATGGGCAGCCAAGAAGTGACCAACTGGCAGGGCAAGAACGTCACCGTCGCCGGCCTCGGCGTCTCGGGAATCCCGGCGGCCAAGGTCCTGCACGGCCTCGGCGCGGTCGTCACGGTCGTCAACGACGGCGACGACGAGCGGGCCCGGGCGCAGGCCGTGGAACTGGAGGCGCTCGGCGTCACCGTGCGCCTCGGTGACGGCGCGACCCTGCCCGAGGGCACCGAGCTCATCGTGACCGCGCCCGGCTGGCAGCCGGACAAGCCGCTGTTCGCCGCGGCCGCCGCGGCGGGCGTCCCGGTCTGGGGCGACGTCGAACTCGCCTGGCGGCTGCGGGAGCAGGACGGCCGGAAGGCCGCGCCCTGGCTCGCGGTCACCGGCACCAACGGCAAGACCACGACCGTCCAGATGCTCGCCTCCATCCTGAAGGCGGCGGGTCTGCGTACGGCGGCCGTCGGCAACATCGGCGTCTCGCTGCTCGACGCGGTCCTGGGCGAGGAGCAGTACGACGTCCTCGCCGTCGAACTCTCCAGCTACCAGCTCCACTGGGCACCCTCGCTGCGCGCCCACTCCGCGGCCGTACTGAATCTCGCGCCCGACCATCTCGACTGGCACGGCTCCATGGAGGCGTACGCCGCCGACAAGGGCCGCATCTACGAAGGCAATCAGGTCGCCTGCGTCTACAACGTGGCCGACAAGGCCACCGAGGACCTGGTGCGCGCGGCGGACGTCGAGGAGGGCTGCCGGGCGGTCGGCTTCACCCTCGGCGCTCCCGGGCCGTCCCAACTCGGTGTCGTGGACGGGATCCTGGTCGACCGCGCCTTCGTCGAGAACCGGCAGAAGAACGCCCAGGAACTGGCGGAGGTCTCCGACGTCCGTCCGCCCGCCCCGCACAACATCGCCAACGCCCTTGCCGCGGCGGCCCTCGCGCGCGCCTTCGGGGTGCCCGCGCGGGCCGTACGGGACGGGTTGCGGGACTTCACCCCGGACGCGCACCGCATCGCGCACGTCGCCGATGTCGGCCAGGTCGCCTACATCGACGACTCCAAGGCCACCAACACGCATGCCGCGGAAGCCTCCTTGGCTGCCTACGAGTCGATCGTGTGGATCGCGGGCGGGCTCGCCAAGGGCGCGACCTTCGACGAGCTGGTCGCCAAGTCGGCGAAGCGGCTCCGGGGCGCCGTCCTCATCGGCGCGGACCGCGCGCTGATCCGTGAAGCCCTGGCGCGACACGCCCCGGAAGTACCCGTCGTCGACCTCGACCGGACCGACACTGGGGCGATGCTCGCGGCTGTCCGGGAGGCCGAGCGGCTCGCCGAGCCCGGGGACACGGTGCTGCTGGCCCCGGCCTGTGCGTCCATGGACATGTTCGCCAACTACAACAAGCGTGGTGACGCGTTCGCGGAGGCGGTTCGCGAACTCGGCGCCTGACCCGGCCGCCTCGCCGGGCGAACCTGGGAGGGACGGACGCGTGACATCGTTGTGGCCCGGAGACGCCGATGCCGACTAGCCGTACCGGCCGACCTCCCGTGCAGCGGGCCGGCCGGCGGCCCGTCGCCCGGGTGTCGCGCGACCATCCCGTACGCCGCCTCTTCCTCCGTGCCCGCAAGGCCTGGGACCGGCCGCTGACCGCGTACTACCTGATCGTCGGCGGCAGCCTGCTGATCACCGTGCTCGGGCTCGTGATGGTCTACTCGGCCTCGCAGATCACGGCGCTCCAGCTGTCCTTGCCCGGGTCGTACTTCTTCCGCAAGCAGTTCCTGGCGGCCCTGATCGGCGGCGTGCTGATGCTGGCCGCCTCGCGGATGCCGGTGAAGCTGCACCGGGCGCTGGCCTACCCGATACTGGCGGGCGCCGTCTTCCTGATGGCCCTCGTGCAGGTGCCCGGGATAGGAGTCGCGGTCAACGGCAACCAGAACTGGATCTCCCTCGGCGGCTCGTTCCAGATCCAGCCGAGCGAGTTCGGCAAGCTCGCCCTCGTGCTGTGGGGCGCCGATCTGCTCGCCCGCAAGCAGGACAAGCGGCTGCTGGCCCAGTGGAAGCACATGCTGGTGCCGCTCGTGCCCGTCGCCTTCATGCTGCTCGGCCTGATCATGCTCGGCGGCGACATGGGCACGGCGATCATCCTCACGGCGATCCTGTTCGGGCTGCTGTGGCTGGCCGGAG
Organism: Streptomyces sp. NPDC005141; assembly: GCF_053599975.1. NCBI lineage: Bacteria > Bacillati > Actinomycetota > Actinomycetes > Kitasatosporales > Streptomycetaceae > Streptomyces > Streptomyces sp. NPDC005141. The sequence continues at coordinate 54,134 of NZ_JBSFYW010000014.1, forward strand.
CCCCCACCCGGCTGTTCGTGGGCGTCCTGTCCATCGCCCTGGCGATCGGCTTCCTCCTCATCAAGACGAGCCCCAACCGCATGTCCAGGCTGGCCTGCATCGGGGCGACCGAGCCGGGGCCGCACGACACCTGCTGGCAGGCCGTGCACGGCATCTACGCCCTCGCCTCCGGCGGCCTCTTCGGTTCCGGTCTCGGCGCCAGTGTGGAGAAATGGGGCCAACTGCCCGAAGCGCACACCGACTTCATCTTCGCCATCACCGGGGAGGAACTGGGCCTCGCGGGGACGCTGTCGGTACTCGCCCTCTTCGCGGCTCTAGGCTATGCGGGTATCCGCGTGGCCGGACGCACGGAGGACCCCTTCGTGAGGTATGCCGCGGGAGGCGTGACCACCTGGATCACGGCGCAGGCCGTGATCAATATCGGTGCGGTGCTCGGTCTGCTGCCGATCGCCGGTGTCCCGCTCCCGCTGTTCTCCTACGGGGGCTCCGCCCTGCTGCCGACCATGTTCGCCATCGGGTTGCTGATCGCCTTCGCGCGTGACGACCCCGCTGCGCGGGCGGCACTCGCGATGCGGCAACCCCGCTTTGGCAGAAGGCGGGGTGCGGTGAGAGAGTCCGCAAGGGCCGCGGGGCCCCGGAGATGGAACACGATGCGACGGCGTGCCTCGGCGGCGCGTTCGTCCGGAGAGCGGTGAATTTCGGTGCATGTCGTACTCGCCGGCGGGGGGACCGCCGGCCACATCGAGCCCGCGCTCGCCCTCGCGGATGCCCTGCGAAGGCAGGACCCGACCGTGGGGATCACGGCCCTGGGCACGGAACGCGGACTCGAGACCCGGCTCGTACCCGAGCGCGGTTACGAACTGGCGCTGATCCCTGCCGTACCGCTGCCGCGCAAGCCCACCCCCGAGCTGATCACCGTCCCCGGACGGCTGCGCGGCACGATCAAGGCTGCCGAGCAGATCATGGAACGCACGAAGGCGGACGCGGTCGTCGGCTTCGGCGGCTATGTGGCCCTGCCCGGCTACCTGGCGGCCAAGCGCCTCGGCGTGCCGATCATCGTCCACGAGGCCAACGCCCGCCCCGGCCTCGCCAACAAGATCGGATCGCGGTACGCGGCCCAGGTGGCCGTCTCCACGCCCGACAGCAAGCTCCGCGGGGCCCGTTACATCGGCATCCCGCTGCGCCGCTCCATCGCCACCCTCGACCGGGCCGCCGTACGGCCCGAGGCGCGCGCCGCGTTCGGGCTCGACCCGAACCTGCCGACGCTCCTCGTGTCGGGCGGCTCGCAGGGCGCCCGCCGCCTCAACGAGGTGGTCCAGCAGGCGGCTCCGTACCTCCAGCAGGCCGGAATCCAGATCCTGCACGCGGTCGGCCCGAAGAACGAACTGCCGCAGGTGCATCAGATGCCGGGGATGCCCCCGTACATCCCGGTACCGTACGTGGACCGGATGGATCTCGCGTACGCCGCGGCCGACATGATGCTCTGCCGCGCGGGCGCGATGACCGTCGCCGAGCTCACCGCCGTCGGACTGCCCGCCGCCTACGTCCCGCTGCCCATCGGCAACGGCGAACAGCGGCTGAACGCCCAGCCGGTGGTCAGGGCGGGCGGCGGACTGCTGGTCGACGACGCGGAGCTGACCCCGCAGTGGGTGCAGCAGAACGTGCTTCCCGTGCTCGCCGACCCGCACCGGCTGTACGAGATGTCGCGTGCCGCCAGCGAGTTCGGCCGCCGGGACGCCGACGACCTGCTCGTCGCGATGGTGTACGAAGCGATCGCCTCGCGCCACCGCTAGGACCGCATGAGGGAAGGCAGGGAGCGTGGCCGGACCGACGACCGCCGAGCGCGGTGAACGGCAGAAGCTGGAGTCCGGCCCGCCCCGGCCGCCCTTCCTCGGGCGGTTTCGCCGCCCTCATAGGCTCATCATCCTTTTGATCGCCGTGGTGTTGGCCGGCGTCGCCTCGGTGTGGATTCTCTACGGCTCCCCATGGCTGCGCGTGGAGCGCGTATCGACCTCCGGGACGCGGGTGCTGACGGCCGGGCAGGTGGAGGAAGCGGCCGATGTTCCGGCCGGATCCCCGCTGATTTCCATCGACACGGACGCGATCGAGGCGCGATTGCGCCGGAAATTGCCCCGAATCGACTCGGTTGACGTCGTCCGGTCCTGGCCGCATGGAATCGGTCTCAAAGTGGCCGAACGTACCCCGGTCCTGTTGATCGAAAAGGGCGCAAACTTCATCGAAGTGGACGCCAAGGGTGTGCGATTCGCGACCGTTTCCGATGCCCCGAAGGGCGTGCCGGTACTGGAATTGACCGTTTCACGGCCCGCCGTTCTGCGCCGCTTCCCCGCCGACCGGCTGGTGCGCGAGGCGGTACGGATCGCCGGGGACATTCCGGACTCCGTCGCCCGTGACACCCGTACCGTCAAGGTCCGTTCCTACGACGCCGTCTCGCTGGAGTTGAGGGGCGGCCGGACCGTCGAGTGGGGCAGCGGCGAGAAGGGTCGCGCGAAGGCCAGGACGCTCCTTGCTCTCATGAAAGCCGATCCCGAGGCCCGGCACTTCGACGTAAGTGCCCCCACCGCCCCCGCCTCATCGGGCAGTTGACGCGCATCAGCGCAGGCCAGCACCCTGGTTGGGCAGCGCTGCGCCTGATCACATAGGGTGAAAAGAAAAACGGGAGGTTCGGCGTGTTCGTTGAACGTGCGCCACTTGTCGACTTAGTGTCCTGTTCGGAAGAGTCCAAGGAACAGACACACTGGTAACCCTAAACTTCAGCGTTAGGGTTCGGGTCGGCGTTCGGACCGTCCCATTCGGCATCAGTCGTCGGATCGCGAACGTGCGAGGCGACGACACGTAACTCGAGGCGAGAGGCCTTCGACGTGGCAGCACCGCAGAACTACCTCGCAGTCATCAAAGTCATCGGTGTCGGCGGCGGTGGTGTCAATGCCATCAACCGGATGATCGAGGTCGGTCTCAAGGGCGTCGAGTTCATCGCCATCAACACCGACGCGCAGGCGCTGTTGATGAGCGACGCCGACGTCAAGCTCGACGTCGGCCGGGAACTCACCCGCGGCCTCGGGGCCGGAGCCAACCCGGCAGTCGGCCGCAAGGCCGCCGAGGACCACCGTGAGGAGATCGAGGAGGTCCTCAAGGGGGCCGACATGGTCTTCGTGACGGCCGGCGAGGGTGGCGGCACCGGCACCGGCGGCGCGCCCGTCGTGGCCAACATCGCCCGCTCACTGGGCGCCCTCACCATCGGCGTGGTCACCCGCCCGTTCACCTTCGAGGGCCGGCGCCGCGCCAACCAGGCGGAGGACGGCATCGCGGAACTCCGCGAAGAGGTCGACACCCTCATCGTCATCCCGAACGACCGGCTGCTGTCCATCTCGGACCGCCAGGTCTCGGTCCTCGACGCCTTCAAGTCGGCGGACCAGGTCCTGCTCTCCGGTGTTCAGGGCATCACCGACCTCATCACCACGCCCGGCCTGATCAACCTCGACTTCGCCGACGTGAAGTCGGTGATGTCCGAGGCCGGTTCGGCGCTCATGGGCATCGGCTCGGCCCGCGGCGACGACCGCGCGGTGGCGGCGGCGGAGATGGCGATCTCCTCGCCGCTCCTCGAAGCCTCCATCGACGGCGCCCGCGGCGTCCTGCTCTCCATCTCCGGCGGCTCCGACCTCGGCCTGTTCGAGATCAACGAAGCCGCCCAGCTGGTCAGCGAGGCCGCGCACCCCGAGGCCAACATCATCTTCGGCGCGGTCATCGACGACGCCCTGGGTGACGAGGTGCGCGTCACCGTCATCGCCGCAGGCTTCGACGGCGGCCAGCCGCCGGCCAAGCGGGACAACGTCCTCGGTTCGACCTCGGCCCGACGCGAGGAGCCCGCTCCGGCGCGCCCCGCCGAGAGCCGTCCGTCCTTCGGGTCGCTCGGCAGCGTCACCCCGAAGGAGGCCGCCCCGGAGCCCGCTCCGGAGCCGGTCAGCGAACTGCCGGTGTCCCCGCCGGTCCCGCCGTCCCGCTCCTACTCGGACAGCGCGGCCGAGGAGCTGGACGTGCCGGACTTCCTGAAGTGATAGGACATCGCTCCGAAACGAGCACCGCGAGCGGCGCCCACTTCGCCTTCACCGACAGGTGGGGCGGGGTGAGCGCCGTTCCGTTCGAGGAGCTCAACCTCGGCGGAGCGGTCGGTGACGACCCCGACGCCGTACGCACCAATCGGGAACTGGCCGCCAAGTCGCTCGGCCTCGATCCGGCCCGGATCGTCTGGATGAACCAGGTGCACGGGTCGGACGTGGCGGTCGTCGAGGCGCCGTGGGGCTCCTCGGAGATCCCGTCCGTCGACGCGATCGTCACGGTGCGGCGGGGGCTCGCGCTCGCCGTCCTCACCGCCGACTGCACGCCCGTCCTCCTCGCCGACCCCGTCGCCGGGGTGGCGGCCGCCGCCCACGCGGGACGGCCCGGCATGGTCGCCGGAGTGGTGCCCGTGGCCGTACGGGCCATGGTGGAACTCGGCGCCGACCCGGCCAGGATCGTCGCCCGTACCGGACCCGCGGTCTGCGGACGGTGCTACGAAGTGCCGGACGCGATGCGAGCCGAGGTCGCCGCCGTCGAGCCCGCGGCCTACGCCGAGACCACGTGGGGGACGCCCGCGGTCGACGTGACCGCCGGAGTGCACGCGCAGTTGGAACGGCTCGGAGTGCGTGACCGGGAGCAGTCGCCGGTGTGCACGCTCGAATCGGGGGACCATTTCTCGTACCGACGGGACCGCGCCACCGGGCGGCTCGCCGGCTATGTCTGGCTGGACTGATGGCGCATGACAGACCGTAAGGCTCAACTCGCCGCAAATCTGGCGAATGTGGAAGAGCGCATCACGGCGGCCTGCACGGCCGCCGGGCGCAAGCGCGAAGAGGTGACCCTGATCGTGGTCACCAAGACCTACCCCGCGAGCGATGTGCGGATCCTGTCGGAACTCGGTGTGCGCCATGTCGCCGAGAACCGGGACCAGGACGCGGCGCCCAAGGCCGCGGAGTGCTCGGACCTGCCCCTGTTGTGGCATTTTGTCGGGCAATTGCAGACCAATAAGGTGCGTTCCGTGGTCGGTTACGCGGATGTCGTGCAGTCGGTCGACCGCTCCAGGCTCGTCGCGGCCCTCTCGAAGGAAGCGGTGCGGGTGGAGCGCGAGGTGGGGTGCCTCATCCAGGTCGCGCTGGACGCTCAGGAGCGCGGCCGGGGTGAACGGGGAGGTGTGGGGGTCGGCGGAATCGAGGAGTTGGCCGACCTCGTCGCGCAGGCCCCGGGGCTCCGGCTCGACGGGCTGATGACGGTCGCTCCGCTCACCGGTGAGTACGCGGGGCGCCAACAGGTGGCGTTCGAGCGGCTGATGGATTTGTCGACTGCCGTGCGCCGGACTCATCCGGCTGCGAACATGGTCTCGGCAGGGATGAGCTCGGACCTCGAACAGGCCGTGGCGGCCGGAGCGACACATGTACGCGTCGGTACTGCGGTACTCGGAGTCCGACCCAGCCTCGGGTAACGTCGCCAAGAAGTCGGACCACAGTAGAAAATATGGTCATTTCCGCCAAAGGCGGGCATAACGACCTCGTGGATCGCGGGCACTTGGCACTTCGTCAGCCGATCCACCACAGAGCGGAGGACTCAGAGCATGGCCGGCGCGATGCGCAAGATGGCGGTCTACCTCGGCCTCGTGGAGGACGATGGGTACGACGGCAGGGGATTCGACCCCGACGACGACTTCGAACCCGAGCTCGACCCTGAGCCCGAGCGGGACCGGCGACGGCATGAGCCGTCGCACCAGTCACATCAGGCGCACCAGTCCCAAAGGGATGAATCGGTACGAGTGGTACAGCCCTCGGCGCCGCGTGACCCTGTGCCGCATTCCGCTTCGCTCGCGGCGGAGTCCGGGCGTCCGGCACGCATCGCCCCCGTGGCGTCCATCACACAAGAACGTCAAAGCCTGGAGAAGAACGCCCCGGTGATCATGCCCAAGGTCGTGTCGGAACGAGAGCCGTACCGGATCACCACGCTGCACCCCCGGACCTACAACGAGGCCCGTACCATCGGGGAACACTTCCGTGAGGGCACTCCGGTGATCATGAACCTGACCGAGATGGATGACACCGACGCGAAGCGACTTGTCGACTTCGCGGCCGGTTTGGTGTTCGGTCTCCACGGCAGTATCGAGCGGGTGACGCAGAAGGTGTTCCTGTTGTCGCCTGCTAACGTCGATGTCACGGCGGAGGACAAGGCCCGCATCGCAGAGGGCGGGTTCTTCAACCAGAGCTGAGACGCAGGACCGGGAACACCGCATGGGAAACAGGGGAGAGGGACGCACGGATCATGAGCGTGGTCGGGCAGGTCTTCTACATCGCGCTGATGTGCTTCCTCATCGTGCTGATTTTCCGGTTGGTCATGGACTACGTCTTCCAGTTCGCCCGCTCATGGCAACCTGGCAAGCCGATGGTGGTCGTTCTGGAGGCCACCTACACTGTCACCGATCCACCGCTCAAGCTTCTGCGGCGGTTCATTCCGCCGCTGCGTCTCGGGGGCGTGGCGCTTGACCTGTCCTTCTTCGTGCTGATGATCATCGTCTACATCCTGATCACACTTACGCAGAACGTGATGTGAGCGATGTGAGAGATACGGTCTTGCCGAATGCCGACGACTACGTTGAGGTGAAGAGATGCCGTTGACCCCCGAGGACGTGCGGAACAAACAGTTCACGACCGTCCGCCTCCGAGAAGGCTATGACGAGGACGAGGTCGATGCCTTCCTCGACGAGGTCGAAGCCGAACTGACTCGCCTGCTCCGCGAGAACGAGGACCTGCGCGCCAAGCTGGCCGCTGCCACGCGCGCGGCCGCGCAGAACCAGCAGCAGCAGGGTATGCGCAAGCCGCCCGAGCAGCAGGACCAGCAGGGCCCGCCGCAGGGTATGCGAGGCCCGGGCGCCCCCGTGCCCGCCGGCATATCGGGTCCGCCGCAGGGCATGGGCGGCCCCATGGGAGGCCCGCCCCAGCTGCCCAGCGGTGCGCCGCAGCTGCCCGCGGGCCCCAGCGGTCAGGGCGGCCAGCAGGGCCAGGGCCCGATGGGTCAGGGTCCGATGGGCCAGGGCCCGATGGGTCAGGGTCCGATGGGCCAGGGCCCGATGGGTCAGGGTCCGATGGGTCAGGGTCCGATGGGCCAGGGCCCCATGGGTCAGGGTCCGATGGGCCAGGGCCCCATGGGTCAGGGTCCGATGGGCCAGGGTCCCGGTCAGATGCAGCAGATGCAGCAGATGGGCGGCCCGATGGGCGGCCCCATGGGTGGCCCCATGGGCGGTCACGGCCAGCAGATGCAGCAGCAGAGCCCCGGTGGCGACAGTGCCGCCCGTGTCCTCTCGCTGGCTCAGCAGACCGCCGACCAGGCGATCGCCGAGGCCCGCTCCGAGGCCAACAAGATCGTCGGTGAGGCCCGCAGCCGTGCCGAGGGTCTGGAGCGCGACGCCCGTGCCAAGGCCGACGCCCTGGAGCGGGACGCGCAGGAGAAGCACCGTGTCGCGATGGGCTCCCTGGAGTCCGCCCGCGCCACGCTGGAGCGCAAGGTCGAGGACCTGCGCGGCTTCGAGCGCGAGTACCGCACGCGTCTGAAGTCCTACCTGGAGTCGCAGCTGCGCCAGCTGGAGACGCAGGCGGACGACTCGCTCGCCCCGCCGCGCAATCCGGCCACGGCGTCCCTGCCGTCGTCCTCCGCGCCCTCCATGGCTCCCGCGGGCGCCGGTGCGCCGTCCTACGGCGGCAACCAGGGCATGGGTGGCCCGACGCAGGCCCCGCCGTCCTACGGCGGGCAGCAGCAGATGTCCCCCGCGATGACGCAGCCGATGGCTCCGGTGCGGCCCCAGGGCCCGTCGCCGATGCAGCAGGCGCCCTCGCCGATGCGCGGGTTCCTCATCGACGAGGACGACAACTGACGGCCATGAGCACGCCTTAGGCGTCGGCAGCGTTCAGGGCGGGGCCCCCGGAATCCGGGGGCCCCGCCCTTTTGTGCGGTCCCTGCCCCTTGCGCGACCTCTTGTGCGGCCCCTTGTGCGGTCCGTGGAGCGCTTGTACGGGGTACGCAACGCCGAAGGCCCGGGGTCACCAGGAATCCTGGTGACCCCGGGCCTTCGGCTCGGGTGCGCCGGTCTTCGTTACGCCTTGCGGAGGCGGAAGACCAGGGACAGGCCCTCGTCCGTGAAGGGCTCCCCGTAGGCGCCGTCGGCTTCGCCCTGGGCGAAGTCCGTGGCGAGGACCTCGTCGGCGATCAGACCGGCGTGCTCGCCGAGTGCCGCGATGACCGCCGGGTCCGTGGAGGTCCAGCGGAGCGCGATGCGGTCGGCGACGTCGAGGCCGCTGTTCTTGCGGGCCTCCTGGATCAGCCGGATCGCGTCACGGGCGAGGCCCGCCCGGCGCAGCTCCTCGGTGATCTCCAGGTCGAGGGCGACGGTCGCCCCGGAGTCGGAGGCCACCGACCAGCCCTCGCGCGGGGTCTCTGTGATGATGACCTCGTCCGGGGCCAGGGTCACGGTCTCGCCGTCGACCTCGACGGACGCGGTGCCCTCGCGCAGGGCCAGGGACAGGGCGGCGGCATCGGTCTCGGCGATGGCCTTCGCCACATTCTGGACGCCCTTGCCGAAGCGCTTGCCCAGCGCGCGGAAGTTCGCCTTCGCCGTCGTGTCGACCAGTGAGCCGCCGACCTCGGAGAGTGACGCGAGCGAACTCACATTCAGCTCCTCGGTGATCTGCGCGTGCAGCTCGGGGTCGAGGGTCCCGAAGCCGGTCGCCGCGATCAGCGCGCGGGACAGCGGCTGCCGCGTCTTGACGCCCGACTCCGCGCGCGTGGCCCGGCCGAGCTCGACGAGACGGCGGACCAGCACCATCTGGCGCGACAGCTCCGGGTCGATGACCGAGAGGTCCGCCTCCGGCCAGGTCGACAGGTGCACGGACTCGGGGGCGTCCGGGGAGACCGGGACGACCAGGTCCTGCCAGACCCGCTCGGTGATGAACGGGGTCAGCGGGGCCATCAGCCGCGTGACCGTCTCCACGACCTCGTGCAGCGTGCGCAGAGCGGCCTTGTCGCCCTGCCAGAAGCGGCGGCGGGATCGGCGGACGTACCAGTTGGAGAGGTCGTCGACGAAGGCCGACAGGAGCTTTCCGGCGCGCTGGGTGTCGTACGCCTCCAGAGCCTGCGTCACCTGGTCGGTGAGCGCGTGGAGTTCGGAGAGGAGCCAGCGGTCCAGCACCGGGCGGTCTGCGGGGGCCGGATCGGCCTCGCTGGGCGCCCAGTTGGTGGTGCGGGCGTACAGCGCCTGGAAGGCGACGGTGTTCCAGTAGGTGAGGAGCGTCTTGCGGACGACCTCCTGGATCGTGCCGTGGCCCACGCGGCGGGCCGCCCACGGGGAGCCGCCGGCCGCCATGAACCAGCGCACCGCGTCGGCGCCGTGCTGGTCCATCAGCGGGATCGGCTGGAGGATGTTGCCCAGGTGCTTGGACATCTTGCGGCCGTCCTCGGCGAGGATGTGGCCGAGGCACACGACGTTCTCGTACGAGGACTTGTCGAAGACCAGGGTGCCGACGGCCATCAGCGTGTAGAACCAGCCGCGCGTCTGGTCGATGGCCTCGCTGATGAACTGCGCCGGGTAGCGGCTCTCGAAGATCTCCTTGTTCTTGTACGGGTAGCCCCACTGCGCGAACGGCATCGAGCCCGAGTCGTACCAGGCGTCGATGACCTCCGGGACGCGGGTCGCCGTCAGGCCGCAGCCGTCCTGCGGGCACGGGAAGGTCACCGCGTCGATGTACGGGCGGTGCGGGTCCAGGTCCGACTGGTCGGTGCCGGTCAGCTCGGACAGTTCCGCGCGCGAGCCGACACAGGTGAGGTGGTTCTCCTCGCAGCGCCACAGCGGGAGCGGGGTGCCCCAGTAACGGCTGCGGGAGAGCGCCCAGTCGATGTTGTTGTTCAGCCAGTCGCCGAAGCGGCCGTGCTTGACCGACTCCGGGAACCAGTTGGTGTCCTCGTTCTCCTGGAGGAGACGGTCCTTGACGGCGGTCGTGCGGATGTACCAGGACGGCTGCGCGTAGTACAGCAGCGCGGTGTGGCAGCGCCAGCAGTGCGGGTAGCTGTGCTCGTACGGCACGTGCTTGAAGAGCAGGCCGCGGTTCTGCAGGTCCTCGGTGAGCTTTTCGTCCGCCTTCTTGAAGAAGACACCGCCCACGAGCGGGACGCTCTCCTCGAAGGTGCCGTTCGGGCGGACCGGGTTCACGACCGGGAGGCCGTACGCGCGGCAGACCTTGAGGTCGTCCTCACCGAAGGCGGGGGACTGGTGGACCAGGCCCGTACCGTCCTCGGTCGTCACGTACTCGGCGTTGACCACGAAGTGCGCGGGCTCGGGGAACTCGACGAGCTCGAACGGACGTTGATACGTCCAGCGCTCCATCTCGGCACCCGTGAAGGACTCGCCCGTGGTCTCCCAGCCCTCGCCGAGCGCCTTCTCGACGAGCGGCTGCGCGACGACGAGCAGCTCCTCGCCGTTCGTCACGACGACGTAGGCGACATCCGGGTGCGCGGCGACCGCGGTGTTGGAGACCAGCGTCCACGGCGTGGTCGTCCACACCAGGAGCGCGGCCCGGCCGGCCAGCGGACCGGAGGTGAGCGGGAAACGGACGTACACGGAGGGGTCGACGATCGTCTCGTAGCCCTGCGCCAGCTCGTGGTCCGAGAGGCCCGTCTCGTCGCGCGGGCACCAGGGCGCCACGCGGTAGTCCTGGACCAGCAGGCCCTTGTTGAAGATCTCCTTGAGCGACCACCACACGGACTCGATGTACTCGGGGTCCATGGTCCGGTAGGCGTCGTCCAGGTCGACCCAGTAGCCCATGCGGTTCGTCAGCTCGGTGAAAGCGTCGGTGTGACGGGTCACGGACTGGCGGCACCGGTCGTTGAACTCGGCGATGCCGTACGCCTCGATGTCCTGCTTGCCGGTGAAGCCGAGTTCCTTCTCGACCGCCAGCTCCACCGGGAGGCCGTGGCAGTCCCAGCCGGCCTTGCGGCCCACGTGGTAGCCGCGCATGGTGCGGAAGCGCGGGAAGACGTCCTTGAAGACGCGCGCCTCGATGTGGTGGGCGCCCGGCATGCCATTGGCGGTGGGCGGACCTTCGTAGAACACCCACTCCGGCCGGCCCTCGGACTGCTCAAGGCTCTTGGCAAAGATCTTCTGCTCACGCCAGAAGTCGAGCACGGCGTGCTCGAGGGCGGGCAGGTCGACCTGGGCGGGCACCTGGCGGTACGTCGGCGCTGTCATCGGCGAGCTTCCTCCAACGGACTTTCTGCCTTCCGTCGGAGGGACGAGAGCCTTGTTGCTGCGGACGCCGTGTGCGGCGCGCTCCCGCGGTACCACCCTCCTTGGCTCCCCGGTGCGCCGTTCGCACCAGTGAGCCCCCTCATTGGGGTCGCGATGCCGGGTCTACTGGCCCCTGAGGGGTGTTCTGCCGACGGCTCCGGGGTGATCTTCGCGTCGCGCTCGCCCCCGGGCTTCCACCGTCCCCGGGTCGCTCCTGGCCGCGTACGCCGCTACTCGTCCCCATCCACGCTTCTCGCTGCGCCCAGTGTACGGCGCCCCGGGGACAGCGGCCGACCGGATTTCCCGGGCGCCGCCGTGGCCTGCGCGGTGACCCGAATGGCGAGGTGCACGCTTCCGGATCCTGGGACGCCGGGCCCGGCGGATTACCCGGCGGGGAGCTGGGCACAACGCATGCAGGCTTGCCGCGCGGGGCTCGCGAGGCGGGCGAATCGTGGGCGTGCCCCGTTGCCGCGGGCCAGAAGTCGATTTATCGTCCCAGCACGATTCGCGAGCAAGATCACAATATGTGAAGGGGCCGCGGCCATGGTGGCGAAGAAGACCGCCGTACAGCAGTCGGCGTCCGGCAGATCCACCGGTGCGGCGGCCAAGGACGTGGGTGGGAAGAAGACCGCACAGGGGGGTCCCGCGACGGGTGAGGCGAAGCCGGTGAAGACGACCTCCAGGGCCACCCCTCCGGCAGGGAAGGCGCCGCCCGCGAAGACGGCGAGCGAGACCGCAGACAAAGTCGACAAAACCGTCGACGAGGCGGCCGACGGGGCTGTGAGCAAGACGGTCGTCGGGACGGCCGACGGGAAGTCGGCCCCTTCGAAGTCCGCGAAGGCCGCGACGGCCGAGGCCGGCGCTTCGAAGGAGGCAGCTTCCGAAGCGACGTCCTCGAAGGCGGCTGACACGACAGCGGCGTCCCCGGGCACCGCGTCCACGAGATCCGCGTCCACGAAGGCGGCGGCCAAGAAGCCCACCGCCAAGAAAGCCACCGCGAAGAAGACGGCGGCAGCGGCGAGGAAGCCGGTGTCCAGGAAGTCCGCGGCCAAGAAGAGCGCCGGCACGGCGAGGAAGAGCACCAGCACGGCCAAGAAGACGGCCGCTTCCGCGGCCCAGGGTGCGGCCGAGGCCGCGAAGACGACGGGAGCCACGACGGTGGTTGCGAAGAAGACTCCTGGCACGGCCACGGCTGCGAAGAAGGCCACCGCGGTCCCCAAGGCGCGGCTCGCCGCGGTGGAGCCCGGCGAGCTCGCGGTGCGCCCGGGCGAGGACCCCTGGACCCCGGAAGAGGTCGGGTCGGCACGCGCGGAGCTCCAGTCGGAGGCGCTGCGGCTGCGCACCGAGATCTCGTCGTCCGAGGAGGCGCTCGCGGGCCTGATGCGGGACTCCGGCGACGGCGCGGGCGACGACCAGGCGGACACCGGCACGAAGAACATCACACGCGAGCACGAGATGGCGCTCAACTCCAACGCGCGCGAGATGCTGGAGCAGACCGAGCGCGCCCTGGACCGCCTGGACGCGGGCACCTACGGGCTCTGCGAGAACTGCGGCAATCCGATCGGCAAGGCCCGCATGCAGGCCTTCCCGCGCGCCACCCTGTGCGTGGAGTGCAAGCAGAAGCAGGAGCGCAGGCACTGAACCGCGGGCGGCAGCGGGAGCGCCGCCGCCTCGTGGTGCGCGAGGGCTCCTGAGCACAGGGGCCCAGGAGGGTGTGCCGTACCCTCGTCCTCAGTCAGGAACCTAGGTCGAGGGACTCACTCACGTGGCAGAGGCGGAGCGCATCATCGGTACGCCGGACATCCCGGAGGCGGCGGGAGCCGAGCCGGGGAAGACCGACGGGAACGTGGCGGCGTCGGGCGACCGGTCCGGCGCCGACGGGCCGGCCCCGGCCGAGCGGCCCAAGGGCAGGCGCAGGATCGCCGTGCTCTTCACTGTGGCCGTGCTGGCGTACGCCCTCGATCTCGTCAGCAAGATGATCGTGGTGGCGAAGCTGGAGCACCACGACTCGATCGAGATCATCGGCGACTGGCTGAAGTTCGAGGCGATCCGCAACGCGGGCGCGGCCTTCGGCTTCGGCGAGGCGTTCACGATCATCTTCACGGTGATCGCCGCGGCGGTGATCGTCGTCATCGCCCGGCTCGCCCGCAAGCTCTACAGCGTGCCGTGGGCCATCGCCCTGGGCCTGCTGCTGGGCGGTGCGCTCGGCAACCTGACCGACCGGATCTTCCGCTCGCCCGGCGTCTTCGAGGGCGCGGTCGTGGACTTCATCGCGCCCAAGCACTTCGCCGTCTTCAACCTCGCCGACTCGGCGATCGTCTGCGGCGGCATCCTGATCGTGCTGCTGTCCTTCCGGGGCCTCGACCCGGACGGCACGGTCCACAAGGACTGACGTACGGGGCCCCCGGCCGGGCGGTCACGGCCCGCGAGGGCGCCCGCCGGGCGGCCTCCAAGCGCACTGGCGTTCGGGCTGTGGTCCGGCGGTGTCCGAGCCGTCCGGCATACTCGACGGGTGAGCACCGTTCCCGAGATCCGCACCCTGCCCGTGCCCGACGGCCTGGAGGGCGAGCGCGTCGACGCCGCCATCTCCCGCATGTTGGGCTTCTCCCGTACCAAGGCCGCAGAGCTCGCCACGGCGGGGAAGGTCACGGTCGACGGCTCGGTGGTCGGCAAGTCCGAGCGGGTGCACGGCGGCTCCTGGCTCGAGGTGGAGATGCCGCAGGCCCCCGCCCCCGTGCAGATCGTCGCCGAGCCCGTCGAGGGCATGGAGATCGTGTACGACGACGACGACGTGGTCGTGATCATCAAGCCCGTCGGTGTGGCGGCGCACCCCAGCCCGGGCTGGTCGGGCCCGACCGTCATCGGCGGTCTCGCGGCCGCCGGCTACCGGATCTCGACCTCCGGCGCCGCCGAGCGCCAGGGCATCGTGCACCGCCTCGACGTGGGCACCTCGGGCCTGATGGCCGTCGCCAAGTCGGAGCACGCGTACACGTCGCTCAAGCGCCAGTTCAAGGAGCGCACGGTCGACAAGCGCTACCACGCGCTCGTGCAGGGCCACCCGGACCCCACCAGCGGCACCATCGACGCGCCCATCGGACGCCACCCGAACCACGACTACAAGTGGGCGGTCACGGCCGAGGGCAAGCCCTCGGTCACGCACTACGACCTCATCGAGGCGTTCCGCGCCGCCTCCCTGCTGGACATCAAGCTGGAGACCGGGCGCACCCACCAGATCCGCGTCCACATGGCGGCCCACCGGCACCCCTGCGTCGGCGACCTGACCTACGGCGCGGACCCCACGCTCGCCAAGCGCCTCGGCCTCACCCGCCAGTGGCTGCACGCCGTGCGGCTCGGCTTCGAGCACCCCGCGGACGGACGCTGGGTGGAGCTCGAGAGCGGCTACCCCGAGGACCTTCAGCAGGCACTCGACAAGGTCCGTGAGGAGAGCTACGCGTGAGCTGCGGCCCGGACGGGGCGGCGGGCGCCGCCCCAGCGGTGCGGAGCGGTGCCTACGAGGTGCGGGTGGCCGAGGACGCCGCAGACCGCGAGGCCTGTTTCTCCGTGCGCAAGGACGTCTTCGTCGGTGAGCAGGGTGTCCCGGAGGACATCGAGTACGACGCGTACGACCCCGGCGCCCTGCACGTGCTGGCGGTCCGCGAGGACGGCCTGCCGCTCGGCACCGGGCGGCTCCTCCAGGGGGAGGCGGCCGCGGCGAAGGTCGGCGGGGATCCGGCCGTCGGCTCGCTCGGACGCCTCGCCGTGACGCGCGAGGCGCGCGGGCTCGGCGTCGGCGCCGCGCTCGTCGGTGCCATCGAGGACGCGGCACGCGCGCGCGGCCTGGCCGCCGTGGACCTGCACGCGCAGACCCACGCTCTGGGGTTCTACGAGCGGCTCGGGTACGTGGCGTACGGACCGGAGTTCCCGGACGCCGGAATGCCGCACCGCGCGATGCGCAAGGCCCTGTGAGCGGGGATTGTCGTAGGGGCGTGGCACGCTTGACGTCTGGTTCGCCTTTGATCGTCTAGACCTGCCGGAGCGCTGACCGTGGATCAGTTGGCCCTGCTGTTCGTGCTGTTGCTCGGGGCCGTGATCAGTGTCCCGGTGGGAGAGCGGTTCGGGCTCCCCGCACCGGTCCTGATGACGCTGCTCGGCATAGTGCTGGCCGTGCTGGAATTCGTCCCCAACGTGGACATCCCGCCGGAGCTGATCCTGCCCGCGCTGCTGCCGCCGCTGTTGTACGCGGCGGTGCGGCGCACCTCGTGGAGACAGTTCACCGCCAACCGGCGCCCGATCTTCCTGCTCGCCGTGGCGCTCGTGTTCGTCACCACGCTCGCCGTGGCGGCCGTCGCCCACGCGATCGTGCCCGGCCTGCCGGTCGCCGCCGCGGTGGCGCTCGGCGCGCTGGTGGCGCCCCCCGACCCCGTGGCGGCCACCGCCGTCGCGGGACAGCTCGGGCTGCCGCGCCGGCTGGTGTCGATCCTGGAGGGGGAGGGGCTCTTCAACGACGTGACGGCCATCGTGCTCTACCACGTCGCGATCGCCGCCGCGGTCAGCGGGAGCTTCTCGCCGTGGCGGGCCGGACTCGACCTCGTGCTGTCGGCCGTCGTCGCGGTCGTCATCGGATTCGCCCTCGGATGGGCGGCGAACAGACTGATGTCGCTGCTCGGCGACGCGACCCTCCAGATCGGGCTGACCCTGCTGGTGCCGTACGCCTCGTACGTGCTGGCGGAGGAGCTGCACGGTTCCGGAGTGCTCGCCGTGCTCACCACCGCCCTGTTCCTCGCGGAGTACGCCACCGACGCCGACGACGTGCTGACCCGGCTCGCCGGGTCGACCGTCTGGGACGTGGTGGACACGCTCGTGACCGGCGTCGCCTTCGGGCTCATCGGGCTGGAACTCCACAACGCGATCCGTACGGCGTCGGGGCGGTGGGGCGAGATGCTCGGCTGGGCCGCCACCATCGTGGTCGTGGTCGTGCTCGTACGCCTGGTCTGGCTGCTGCCCGCGACCTGGCTGACCAAGCGGCTGCACGCCAAACGGGACTACGACGAGGAGATCCCGACATCGTGGCGGGAGACCGTCGTGATGTGGTGGGCGGGTATGCGCGGGGTCGCCTCCGTGGCCCTGGCGCTCGCGATCCCGCTGGAGATGGACGACGGGTCGCCGTTCCCCGACCGGGACGAGATCGTGTTCATCGCCTTCGGCGTGATCATGGCGACCCTGGTGATCCAGGGACTCACCCTGCCGTGGCTGGTCAGAAGGCTCGGGGTCCGCGCCGACGAGGACGTCGAGAAGGCCTTCGAGAAGGAACTCGCGGTGCGGGCCGCGAAGGCCGCGAAGCGGCGGCTGCGGGAGATCGAGGAGGTGGAGGAGCTGCCGGAGGAGGTCTCCGAGCAGCTGCTGCGCCGGGCCTTCGACATCGGGGTGCGGATCAGCCCCGACATGGGGGACGAGGAGCGGCGCGAGGCACACGAGCAGCGGGTGCGGCGGCTCAAGCGGATGCGGCGCATCCAGGCCGAGATGATGAGCGCGGCCCGGCACGAGGTGCTGTCCGCGCGGAGCGAGGCCGGAGCCGATCCGGAGATCGTGGACCGCGTCCTGAGGCACCTCGACGTACGCAGCCTGCGCTGATCCGCCTCCGGCCCCGGCACCGTCCGCACACCGGCCGCACACGCGATGGCGCGGCCGAGCGCGGAGGACGGAGCCGGGGACCCGGAGGGCCTTCGGTTCTCGGGGGCGGAGTCAGCCCCGCCCGGGGCCCGTCCGGGGTGGCTCGTGGATGTGGCGGACGTGGTTCGCGCGGGCCGCCACTCCGTCCGCGCCGTCCGGCTCCGCGGGCCCCGGGCGCCGCGTCTGCCCCGGGGGAAGCACGGCCTCGGCGGTGTTGACGCGGGGGAGCGCGTGCGGGTGCTGTTCGGTCAGCCAGCGGATCAACTGCTCGCGGACCGTGACCCGTACCGTCCAGATGTCGTCCGCGTCCTTCGCGGTGACCAGGGCGCGGACCTGCATGGTGTTGGGCGTCGAGTCGGTGACGGCGAGGGCGTAGTCACGGCCGTCCCAGGCCGGGCACTCGCGCAGGATGTCGCGCAGCTTCGCGCGCATCGCCTCCACCGGGGCGGAGTGGTCGACGTGCAGGAAGACGATGCCGGTCATCTGGGGGGTGCCGCGCGACCAGTTCTCGAACGGCTTGGACGTGAAGTACGAGACCGGCATGGTGATCCGGCGCTCGTCCCAGGTCCGTACCGTCAGGAACGTCAGGGTGATCTCCTCGACCGTGCCCCACTCGCCGTCGACCACCACCGTGTCGCCGAGCCGCACCATGTCGCCGAAGGCGATCTGCAGACCCGCGAACAGGTTCGCGAGTGTGGACTGGGCGGCGACACCGGCGACGATGCCGAGGACTCCGGCCGAGGCCAGCAGCGAGGCACCGGCCGCGCGCATCGCCGGGAAGGTGAGCAGCATCGCGGCGATCGCGACCACGCCGACGACCGCGGAGACCACCCGCTGGATCAGCGTGACCTGGGTGCGGACCCGGCGGACCCGCGCCGGATCGCGGTGCGCGTTCGCGTAGCGGGTGTACGAGGTCTCGACGATCGCCGTCGCGATGCTGACCACCAGCCAGGCGGCGGCGCCGATGAGGATCAGGGTCAGGGTCCGGCCGATGCCGATCCGGTGTTCCACCAGCAGCTTCGCCTGGTCGTACGAGCCTCTGAGCAGGGCCGCGAACAGGAGCAGCTGGAAGGGGACACGGCCGCGGCGGAGCAGACCCCACAGGGAGGTCTCGCTGTGCCGGTCGTCCACCCGACGCAACAGGCGGTCCACGGACCACCCGATGAGCAGCGTGAGCACGACCGAGCCACCGACGACGATCAGCGGGCGCAGTACGTTCTCCATGGCTGAGAACCTAACCGGCCTCGGGCGGTCATGAACATGTGTTCTCCGGGCGGAACGGGGTATCCCCTCCGCGCTGGACGACGGAGCACCCCTCCGCCTGACACGGAGCGGCCCCCGCCCGGCACGGGGACGGGCGCCCGGCGCTGTCGGTGCTGGCTGGCACCATGGGACCCATGAACATCATGCTCTTTCACTCGACCTACGGTCCCCGGCCGGCGGTGCGCGCGGCGGCGGACCGGCTGCGGGCCGCGGGACACGAGGTGTGGACGCCCGACCTCTTCGAGGGGCGCACCTTCGAGACCGTCGAGGAGGGCATGGCCTTCAGCGACGAGATCGGCAAGGACGAGCTGCTCAAGCGCGCGGTCCTGGCCGCGGCGCCCTATTCCGAGCGCGGCCTGGTCTACGCGGGCTTCTCCCTCGGCGCCTCCATCGCGCAGACCCTGGCCCTCGGCGACGAGAAGGCCGTCGGTCTGCTCCTGCTGCACGGCACGTCGGACATCGCCGAGAGCGCGTCGGTGGACGAACTGCCGGTCCAGCTGCATGTCGCCGAGCCCGACCAGTTCGAGACGGACGACTGGCTGAGCGCCTGGTATCTCCAGATGCAGAGAACCGGAGCCGATGTGGAGATCTACCGGTACGCGGGCGCTGGGCACATCTACACCGACCCCGGTCTGCCCGACCACGACGCCGAGGCGGCCGAGGCCACCTGGAAGGTGGCGCTCGGCTTCCTCGACAGCCTGTAGCCCGTCAGCGGGGGCGTCGTCGGGCCGGTCAGACCGGGTCGTACGTCCGCTCGACCTTCTGCGTGCCGCTGGGCGTGCGGTACGAACGGGCCCAGGACGAGGTCGCGTTCGGGTTCGTGCGGTCGGAGAGCACGTAGTAGTCCATCTGCGCGCGGGTGGCGGTGATGTCCAGGACGCCGTAGCCGTGGCGGTCGGTGTCGACCCAGTGGACATGGCGGTTGGCCGCGCGGATGACCGGGGAGGCGATGGCCGAGACGGTGCCCTCGGGGACCTTGACGATGTCGTCGAGGTTGTCGGAGGTGATCGAGGTGACCACGAACTCCGTGGCGGCGGAGGCGGACAGCGGGTACGTTCCGGCGTCCACCGGCACGTCGTTGGCCCAGGCCATGTGGATGTCGCCGGTCAGGAAGACCGTGTTGCGGATGGCGTTGGAGCGCAGATGCGCGAGCAGTTCGCGGCGGTCGTCGGTGTAGCCGTCCCACTGGTCGGTGTTGAGGGCGATGCCCTCCTGCGGGAGACCGAGCAGTTTGGCGAGCGGCTTGAGAAGGTCGGCGGAGAGAGAGCCCACGGCGAACGGCGAGATCATCACCGAGTTGCCGACCAGACGCCAGGTGGTGTCCGAGGACTTGAGCCCGGACTTCAGCCAGTCGAGCTGGGCGCGGCCGGTGAGCGTACGGTCCGGGTCGTCGACCGAGCCGCTCGCCGTGGACGCCTGCTGCGACCTGAAGGAGCGCAGGTCGAGCAGCGAGAGGTCGGCGAGCTTGCCGAAGCGGAGCCTGCGGTAGGTGGTGCCGGCGATCGCCGGACGGACCGGCATCCACTCGAAGTAGGCCTGCTTCGCGGCGGACTGACGGGACGACCAGGTTCCCTCGGCACCCTCGGTGTGGTTGCCCGCGCCGCCCGACCAGGAGTTGTCGGCGAACTCGTGGTCGTCCCAGATCGCGACGACCGGCGCCTTGTGGTGCAGGGCCTGAAGGTCCGGATCGGTCTTGTAACGGCCGTGCCGGGTGCGGTAGTCGGCGAGGGTGAGGATCTCGTTGGCGGGGGCGTGCGGACGTACGACCTTGCCTCGGGTCCCGTACTCGCCGGACTTGTACTCGTAGATGTAGTCGCCGAGGTGCAGCCAGGCGTCCAGGTCGTTCCGGGCCGCGAGGTGGCGGTACGCCGAGAAGTAGCCGGCCTCCCAGTTGGCGCAGGAGACCACGCCGAAGCGCAGGCCCGGCACGGCCGCGTCCGCCGCCGGCGCGGTGCGGGTGCGCGCCGGTGGTGAGTCGGTGCCGCCCGCAGAGAAGCGGAACCAGTAGTCGGTGGCCGGAGTCAGGCCGCGGATGTCGGCCTTGACCGTGTGGTCGGAGGCGGCCGTGACGATGGTGGAACCCTTGGAGACGATCGTGGTGAACGCCTTGTCCTTGGCGACGGTCCAGCTCACCTCGGTGTCCGGGCCGAGTCCGGAACCCGGTATCGCCTGGGAGTCGGGTGTCACCCGGGTCCACAGCAGGATGCCGTCGGGCAGCGGGTCACCGGAGGCGACACCGTGCAGGAATGCGGGCGCCTCGGCGGCGCGGGCGGGCAGGGCGGCCGCGAGCGGGGCGGCGAGGACGGCGGTGGCGGCCGCGGCCTTGACGACCGTACGGCGGCGCGGAGCGCGGGAGTTGAGGCTGCCCGCGGAGTCGGTTGATCTCTGTCGACTGGTCACGGGCGATGAGGTTACCGAGCGGTACAAGCCAAGAGCGGGCGAACCGGAAAAGTTCGCCCGCTCTTTGGCTTTTCGCCGCTCAGGTCACTCGGACCACATGGGCCGCGCAGATCGCCCAACCGTCGCCGTGGACGGCTCGGGGCGCCGCGCCGACGGTCAGGCCTTGAGGGCCGCGTCGATCGCCGTGGTGAAGTCGGCGACCGTCATCGGAGCGTTCTTGCCGTCCGAACCGGTTAGCGTCTTGCCGTCCATCACCAGGCTCGGTGTGCCGTTGACACCGTCCTTGTTGGTGTTGAACGTCTGGGACATGGCCAGCGCCCAGGCGTCGTACTTGCCGCTCTTGACGGCGTTCTGGAACGTGTTGTTGTTCTTGAGCGCGCCGACCGTGTTCGCCACCTTGATCAGGTAGTCGTCGCTCTTGAACTTGTCGTCCGCCTCATCGGGGTGGTACTTCGCCGAGTAGAGCGCGGTCTTGTATTCCAGGAAGGCTTCGCCGCTCACGTTCAGCGCGGCGCCCAGGGCGCTCATCGCGTTCTTCGAGCCCTCGCCGCGGGAGCCGATCTGGATCTTTCCCTTGTCGTCGGAGTCGCCGTCGAGGAACGTGCCGCCGATGTACTGGATCTTGTACTTGCCTGCGTCGAAGTCCTTCTTCAGGGTCGAGCCGACAGTCTGCTCGAACGAGGCGCAGATCGGGCAGCGCGGGTCCTCGTACA
Source organism: Streptomyces sp. NPDC005141 (assembly GCF_053599975.1). Lineage (NCBI taxonomy): Bacteria > Bacillati > Actinomycetota > Actinomycetes > Kitasatosporales > Streptomycetaceae > Streptomyces > Streptomyces sp. NPDC005141. The sequence goes on from NZ_JBSFYW010000014.1 coordinate 75,545, forward strand.
GCTTCAGGGTCTTCTTCGCGGTGCTCTTGCCGAGGACCACGGTCGTGCCGTCGGTGCCCGTGGTGTTGGCCGGAGCGACGACCTTGTCGCTCGCGACGGCCTCCCACTGGCTGGGCTTGTTGTTCTGCACGACCGCGTAGCCGATGCCGCCCGCTATCGCGAGCACCGCGACGAGGGAGCCGGCCACGATCGCCTGGCGCTTGACCTTGTCGCGCTTGGCCTGGCGCTCGCGTTCGACACGCAGCTTCTCGCGTGCCGCCGTCTTGGACGCCTGGCTGTTCCGCTTGCTCATGGTGGTGATCTCCATCAGGGACGCGCACTCGTCGTACGCGGAATACGTATGGGGGACTGCTGGCGCTCAGGGGCTGTGCCCGGGAGCGGTCGCTCAGGCGAAGGCGACCGGGCGGGGCGGTCCGCGGCGTCCCAGGGAGTGCACGAACAGGCGGGTACGGGCGGCGATCGACCGGCGCGCGGTGCGCGGCAGCGGACGGGCCGGGGCGAGCCGTACGGTCACCGCGGCGACGGCGAGCAGCAGCGGCCGGAACGTCGTCGCGGCCACGGCCCGCAGGAGCTGGTCCAGGGCGCGCTCGCCGCGGCGCAGCCAGGCGGCGGCGAGCAGGCCGACGGCGACATGCGCGCCGAGCAGCAGCCAGGAGGCGGCCGGGTCGGCCTGCGCGAGCAGGGCGGCGGCCCGGTCGGGGGCACCGCCGGTCACCCGGGCCAGCGGGGTGCCCACGCTGCCGCCGCCGCACAGCACGTCGAAGCCGACCGAGCGCAGCGGACCGGCGACCGGGCCGCCCGCCCTGCCGTAACAGACGTGCTGGCCCGCGGTGAACACGGTGTCGGCGGCCAGTTCCAGCGGGATCAGCAGGGCCGCGATCCGGCCGAAGCCCCGCTCACGGCCCGCCAGCGCGAAGGCGAGGGCGAAGACGGCGGCGGCGATCACGGCCACGGTGGACAGCGGCAGCGGCACTCGGGACAGCAGCACGTGCGACGCGGCGGAGAGTGTCACGACGACGGCCGTGAACACTGCCGCGCGAACGGCTCTGAGCTGGGTCCCGGATATGTCCATAGCGGAGGTGAGTCTCCCACGCGCTCCCGTAAGCGTCCCCTAAAGGGTTCCTGTGCGTTACGGGAGCGTTGTGGGGAGAGCAGTGCGGGGCGGGGCCCTACAGTCCCGGGATCCGTCCGTTGCGGAACAGGTCCACGAAGATCTGGTGGTCGCCGCGGGCGCGGGTGCCGTAGTCGTGCGCGAAGTCCACGAGAAGGCCGGCGAAGCCGTCCTCGTCGGCCGCGATGGCCGCGTCGATGGCCCGCTCCGTGGAGAACGGCACCAGCTCCGAGTGACCGCTCTCGTCGTCCGCCGCCGCGTGCATCGTGGCCGTGGCCCGGCCGAGGTCGGCGACGACCGAGGCGATCTCCTCGGGGTCGTCGATGTCACCCCAGTCCAGGTCCACCGCGTACGGCGAGACCTCGGCGACCAGCTGGCCCGCGCCGTCCAGCTCGGTCCAGCCGAGCCACGGGTCGGCGTGCGCCTGCAGGGCGCGCTGCGAGATCACCGTGCGGTGACCCTCGTGCTGGAAGTACTCGCGGATCGAGGAGTCCGTGACGTGCCGGGAGACGGCCGGGGTCTGGGCCTGCTTGATGTAGATCACGACATCGTTCTCCAGGGCGTCGCTGTTGCCCTCCAGAAGGATGTTGTACGACGGCAGCCCGGCCGAGCCGATGCCGATGCCGCGGCGGCCCACGACGTCCTTCACGCGGTACGAGTCGGGGCGGGCCAGCGAGGACTCCGGAAGCGTCTCCAGGTAGCCGTCGAAGGCCGCGAGGACCTTGTAGCGGGTGGCGGCGTCCAGCTCGATGGAGCCGCCGCCCGGCGCGAACCGGCGCTCGAAGTCGCGGATCTCCGTCATCGAGTCGAGCAGCCCGAAGCGGGTCAGCGAGCGGGCGTCGCGCAGCGCGTCCAGGAGCGGGCCGTCGGCGGTCTCCAGCGTGAAGGGCGGCACCTCGTCGCTCTTGGCACCGGTGGCGAGGGAGTGGATGCGCTCGCGGTAGGCGGCCGCGTACACCCGCACCAGCTCGGTGATCTGCTCGTCGCTGAGGGCCTTCGCGTAGCCGAGGAGGGCCACGGAGGCCGCGAAGCGCTTGAGGTCCCACGTGAAGGGGCCGACGTAGGCCTCGTCGAAGTCGTTCACGTTGAAGATCAGGCGGCCCTGGGCGTCCATGTACGTGCCGAAGTTCTCGGCGTGCAGGTCGCCGTGGATCCACACCCGCGAGGTCCGCTCGTCCAGGTACGGGCCGCCCCGCCTGTCCTGGTCGAGATCGTGGTAGAAGAGGGCCGCGGTGCCGCGGTAGAACGCGAAGGCGGAGGCCGCCATCTTGCGGAACTTCACGCGGAACGCGGCCGGGTCGGCGGCCAGGAGCTCGCCGAAGGCGGTGTCGAAGACGGCGAGGATCTGCTCGCCGCGTTGCTCGGCGCTGAGCTGCGGGACCGACATCGCTGGGTGCCTCCTGGTGCAGGTGGTGCGTGACATGACGGGACGGGCGCGCCGCCCCTGGGACGAGGGGTCCGTCCACTTCCAACGGACGAAGATACGCGGGAGTGCCCGGGGCCCGGCGGCGAACTCCGGCCCGGGATCCTGTGCCCCCACATGAAGGTACGGGTGATCCTCCGCCGAGTGTCAGTCCCGCGTCATAGACTTCGACGCTGACCCCCAGACTGTCCGCAGCCTGTCGCCAATAGTTCTTCTTGGAGGACAAAGCCGTGTCAAAGCCGCCGTTCACGCACCTGCACGTCCACACCCAGTACTCGCTGCTGGACGGTGCCGCGCGGCTCAAGGACATGTTCGACGCGTGCAACGAGATGGGCATGACCCATATCGCGATGAGCGACCACGGGAACCTCCACGGCGCCTATGACTTCTTCCACACCGCGAGGAAGGCGGGCGTCACCCCGATCATCGGCATCGAGGCGTACGTCGCCCCGGAGTCCCGGCGCAACAAGCGCAAGATCAAGTGGGGTCAGCCGCACCAGAAGCGCGACGACGTGTCCGGTTCGGGCGGTTACACGCACAAGACGATCTGGGCGGCGAACCGGACGGGCCTGCACAACCTCTTCAAGCTCTCCTCGGACGCCTACGCCGAGGGCTGGCTCCAGAAGTGGCCCCGGATGGACAAGGAGACCATCTCCCAGTGGTCGGAGGGGCTCATCGCCTCCACCGGCTGCCCCTCCGGCGAGCTCCAGACCCGGCTGCGCCTGGGCCAGTTCGACGAGGCCCTGAAGTCGGCCGCCGAGTACCAGGACATCTTCGGCAAGGACCGCTACTTCCTGGAGCTGATGGACCACGGCATCGAGATCGAGCGCCGGGTCCGCGACGGACTCCTGGAGATCGGCAAGAAGCTCGGCATCCCGCCCCTGGTGACGAACGACTCGCACTACACGTACGCGCACGAGGCGACCGCCCACGACGCCCTGCTGTGCATCCAGACCGGCAAGAACCTCTCCGACCCGGACCGCTTCCGCTTCGACGGCACCGGCTACTACCTGAAGTCGACGGACGAGATGTACGCGGTCGACTCCTCGGACGCCTGGCAGGAGGGCTGCGCGAACACCCTCCTGGTGGCCGAGCAGATCGACACGACCGGCATGTTCGAGGCGAAGAACCTCATGCCGAAGTTCGACATCCCCGACGGCTTCACCGAGGTCACCTGGTTCAAGGAGGAAGTCCGCCTCGGCATGGAGCGCCGCTTCCCCGGCGGCGTCCCCGACGACCGCCAGAAGCAGGTCGAGTACGAGATGGACGTCATCATCCAGATGGGGTTCCCGGGGTACTTCCTCGTCGTCGCCGACTTCATCATGTGGGCCAAGAACCAGGGCATCGCGGTGGGCCCCGGCCGCGGCTCCGCGGCCGGCTCGATCGTCGCGTACGCCATGGGCATCACCGACCTCGACCCGATCCCGCACGGTCTGATCTTCGAGCGGTTCCTCAACCCCGAGCGCGTCTCCATGCCCGACGTCGACATCGACTTCGACGAGCGTCGGCGCGTCGAGGTGATCAGGTACGTGACCGAGAAGTACGGCGCCGACAAGGTCGCCATGATCGGCACGTACGGCAAGATCAAGGCGAAGAACGCCATCAAGGACTCCGCGCGCGTGCTGGGCTACCCGTACGCGATGGGCGACCGGCTCACCAAGGCGATGCCCGCCGACGTCCTCGGCAAGGGCATCGACCTGAACGGCATCACCGATCCCAAGCACCCCCGCTACAGCGAGGCGGGCGAGATCCGCGGGATGTACGAGAACGAGCCGGACGTGAAGAAGGTCATCGACACCGCCAAGGGCGTCGAGGGCCTGGTCCGGCAGATGGGCGTGCACGCCGCCGGCGTGATCATGTCCAGCGAGCCCATCGTCGACCACGCCCCCATCTGGGTGCGGCACACCGACGGCGTGACCATCACCCAGTGGGACTACCCCCAGTGCGAGTCGCTGGGCCTGCTCAAGATGGACTTCCTGGGCCTGCGCAACCTCACGATCATGGACGACGCCATCAAGATGGTGAAGGCCAACAAAGGCATCGACCTGGAGATGCTCGCCCTCCCGCTGGACGACCCCACGACCTTCGAACTGCTCTGCCGCGGTGACACCCTCGGCGTCTTCCAGTTCGACGGCGGCCCGATGCGCTCGCTGCTCCGCCAGATGCAGCCCGACAACTTCGAGGACATCTCCGCCGTCTCGGCCCTCTACCGGCCGGGCCCGATGGGCATGAACTCGCACATCAACTACGCGGAGCGCAAGAACGGCCGCCAGGAGATCACGCCGATCCACCCGGAGCTGGAGAAGCCGCTCGAGGAGGTGCTGGCGGTCACCTACGGCCTGATCGTGTACCAGGAGCAGGTCCAGAAGGCCGCCCAGATCATCGCCGGGTACTCGCTCGGCGAGGCCGACATCCTGCGCCGCGTGATGGGCAAGAAGAAGCCCGAGGAGCTGGCGAAGAACTTCACCATCTTCCAGGCCGGAGCCAAGAAGAACGAGTACAGCGACGAGGCGATCCAGGCCCTGTGGGACGTGCTGGTCCCCTTCGCCGGCTACGCCTTCAACAAGGCCCACTCCGCCGCGTACGGACTGGTCTCGTACTGGACCGGCTACCTGAAGGCGAACTACCCGGCCGAGTACATGGCCGCGCTGCTCACCTCGGTGAAGGACGACAAGGACAAGTCGGCCGTCTACCTCAATGAGTGCCGGCGCATGGGCATCAAGGTGCTGCCGCCCAACGTGAACGAGTCCGAGCAGAACTTCGCCGCCCAGGGCGACGACGTGATCCTCTTCGGCCTCTCGGCCGTCCGCAACGTCGGTACGAACGTCGTGGAGTCGATCATCCGCAGCCGCAAGGCCAAGGGGAAGTACGCCTCCTTCCCCGACTACCTCGACAAGGTCGAGGCGGTCGCCTGCAACAAGCGCACCACGGAATCGCTGATCAAGGCGGGCGCGTTCGACACGATGGGGCACACCCGCAAGGGCCTCACCGCGCACTTCGAGCCGATGATCGACAACGTTGTGGCGGTCAAGCGCAAGGAGGCCGAGGGGCAGTTCGACCTCTTCGGCGGCATGGGGGACGAGGACACCAGCGAGCCCGGCTTCGGACTCGACGTCGAGTTCACGCCCGACGAGTGGGACAAGGTCTATCTGCTCGCCCAGGAGCGGGAGATGCTCGGCCTGTACGTCTCCGACCACCCGCTCTTCGGCCTCGAGCACGTGCTGTCCGACAAGGCGGACGCGGGCATCTCCCAACTGACCGGGGGCGAGCACGCGGACGGCGCGGTCGTGACGATCGGCGGCATCATCTCGGGCCTGCAGCGCAAGATGACCAAGCAGGGCAACGCCTGGGCGATCGCCACCGTGGAGGACCTCGCGGGCTCCATCGAGTGCATGTTCTTCCCGGCGACGTACCAGCTGGTGTCGACCCAACTCGTGGAGGACGCGGTCGTCTTCGTCAAGGGACGCCTGGACAAGCGCGAGGACGTGCCGCGCCTGGTCGCGATGGAGCTCCAGGTCCCGGACCTGTCGAACGCGGGCACCAACGCGCCCGTGATCCTCACCATCCCGGCGCTGAAGGTCACTCCGCCCATGGTCAGCCGCCTCGGCGAGATCCTCAGCCACCACAAGGGCGAGAGCGAGGTCCGCATCAGGCTCCAGGGCCCGCGCAAGACCACGGTGCTGCGGCTCGACCGGCACCGGGTGAAGCCGGATCCGGCGCTCTTCGGAGACCTGAAGGTGCTGCTCGGCCCGTCCTGCCTGGCCGGCTGACGGGCTGCGGGCCGTAGGGCCCGGCAGAGGCCGTCACGACGGGACACCGGCCCGGCGGAAGCCGGGCGACGAGGCACGCACCGAGGGGCGCATCCGGTACCGGATGCGCCCCTCGGTGCGTGCCTGGGCCTCAACGGCCCGCGCGGCGGCCTCAGTTGTGGCCGAAGCGCTTCTGATGCTTACGGGCAACATCAGCGGGGCTGCCCTGGGCCTGCGACATCGGCGACTGCTGTGCCTCTGCCGACGACCGCTGTGCCTGCTCCTGCGCACGCTCAGCCTGCGAGGAGCGGTCGGCGTGGCCGCCCTGCTTGCGGTTCTTGTTCTTGGCCATGGTGATCTGCCTCCTGAGGGGGATCTAGGGGCCAGGGCCGCGACCAGACTCACATAGGCTGAGAAGTGGCGCATTTCGTAGAATTACCGTGCGTAATAAGACCTGTCGGTAGGTGTTCTCGCGATCCGCCACGCCGAAGATCGAGTTCCGGCCGTTAACCTCCGCACGGTCGGGCAGACTCGAAGGAAGCCCGAAGCAAACCTCCCGGAAAGAGGGTGGATCGCGTGGACCGCTGCATCGTCCTGGTGGACGCCGGGTATCTGCTCGGGGCTGCTGCCAGTCTCCTCGCCGGGGAGCCTTCGCGATCCCGGATCACCGTCGACCACGCCGCCCTCATCCAGGGCCTGCGCGAGCGCGCCGAGTCCGACACGGAGCGGCCCCTGTTGCGCATCTACTGGTTCGACGGCGCCCCCGACCGGGTGCCGCAGCCCGAGCACCGCAGGCTGCGCGTGATGCCCCGGGTGACGGTGCGCCTGGGTGCGCTGACCCGCAGCGACGGGCGGTGGGCGCAGAAGGGCGTGGACGCCGCCATGCACGCCGAGCTGACCGAGCTCGCACGCAACCGCGCCTGCTCCGACGTGGTCCTCGTGACCGGCGACGGGGACCTGCTCCCGGGCATGATGGCCGCCAAGGAACACGGTGTGGCCGTACACCTGTGGGCCGTGCAGGCCGCGGACGGTGACTACAACCAGTCCGAGGACCTGGTGGCCGAGGCCGACGAGCGGCGGGTGCTCGACCGGGCCTGGATCACCAAGGCGGTCCGTGCCAAGGACCTCGGCGGGATCTGCGCGCCGTCGCCGGTGCCGCGCCCGGAGATCGCCGCCATCCTCTCCGCGCCGCTGCCCGAGTCGGCGCTCGCGGCGGCGGCCGAGCGCTCCGCCCAGGAGGCCGAGCACCACCAGGCGGCCGAATCGCAGAACGGCACCCAGGAGCGGTCGTCCGCCCCCAAGGGGGTCCCCACACCGAAGGACCTGGCCGCGCTGCGCGGACCGGGCACCCAGGCCGCCCAGCACCCCACGAACGCGACGCTGCGCTGGTCCTCGGACAAGGGCTGGGTCGACCGGCCCGGCGGCGCCACGGAGTCCCCGGAGGCCGCCGCGCTGCCCACGCTCGCTCAGCTCACCTCCGCGGAGCAGCGGTGGGCGGACCGCGAGGAGGACATCACCACGGTCGGCGGTGATCCCTACGAGGTCGGACAGGTCTTCGCGCGCCGCTGGATGGGGCGACTGACCGACCCGAGTCATGTGCAGAAGCTGTCGGCGATGTACCCGCGGGTTCCGCACCGGGTGGATGGCGAACTGCTGCGCTACGCGGCCCGTTTCGGCCTGCTCGCGCACAAGGACGACCAGATCGACGAGCACGACCGCTACGCGATCCGGGCCGGATTCTGGCGGGAGATCGATGTGCGCACCGCGGCGGAACACGCCCCTGTCGGGGAGTGATCCGAAGCCCTCCGCGGGGGCGCGCGGAGGCCTTCGCCGAGGGCCCGCCACGGCCCCGAGGGCATAACGGGGCATCGGACCACGTACTCTCGTCCTTCGTGAGTACGCGCACGGCACAGGCAGTCCGGAACGGACACAGGGGCGATGTCGTGTGCGCCGTGCGAGGTCTGACCAAGACCTATCCGGCGGTCCGAGGCCGCCGCGGCACCCCGGCGACACCCGAGGTCAGGGCCACCGACGGGGTACGTCTGGACATCCACCGGGGCGAGATCTTCGGGCTGCTCGGGCCGAACGGCGCCGGCAAGTCCACCCTCGTGCGCCAGCTGACCGGGCTGATGCGCCCCGACAGCGGCAGTGTCGAGATCCTCGGGCACGACATCGTGCGCCACCCCGAGCGGGCCGCGCGCATCCTCGCCTACCTGGGGCAGGAGTCCACCGCCCTCGACGAGCTGACCGTGTCCCTCGCCGCCGAGACGACCGGACGCCTGCGCGGGCTCGAACTGCGCGCGGCGCGGGCCGAGCGCGACGCGGTCCTCGAGGAACTGGGCCTGACCGCGCTCGCCTCCCGCCCCCTGAAGAAGCTGTCCGGCGGTCAACGCAGGCTCGCCTGTCTCGCCGCCGCACTCGTCGGGCAGCGCCCGCTGCTGGTCCTCGACGAGCCCACCACCGGCATGGACCCGGTCGCCCGGCGCGCGGTCTGGGCCGCCGTCGACCGGCGCCGGGTGGAACAGGGCGCCACGGTCCTGCTGGTCACCCACAACGTCATCGAGGCCGAGACCGTCCTCGACCGGGTCGCCGTCATGGACGAGGGGCGGGTCATCGCCTGCGACACCCCGGCCGGGCTCAAGGAACGGGTCGCGGGCGAGGTCCGGGTCGAACTCGTCTGGCGTACCAGTGCCCCGCTCCATGTCCCCGAGGTCGCCGCGCTGCGCGACCGCGCCGTCGAGTCGGGCCGCCGCTGGACGCTGCGGCTCGCGCCCGAGGAGGCCCGCGCGGCCGTGGCCACGGTCACCGGCGGGGCCGCCTTCGCCGCGCTCGACGACTTCACGCTGGCCACGCCCAGCCTGGAGGACGTCTACCTGGCGCTGGGCGGCCACGCGACGCAGGGGCTGGTGAAGGCGTGAGTGTCCGGGGCGTGGAATCCGTACGGGAGAGGGGCGTCGTACGTGTGCGGAACAGGACGGCTGCCGGAGTGAGGGGAGCAGTTCGACGTGAGTGTCGTGCCCGCTGAAGTTCTGCCGGGCAGCGTGCTGCCCGTGGCCGAGGCCGCCGGTGGCGCCGCGGAGCTGGGGCCGCGTGCGCGGCTGTGGCCGTCGCTGGCCGCCGTGTACCGGGCGCAGCTCTCCCGGGCCCGCGTGGCGCGGATCCCGCTGCTGTTCGTGGCCACCTTCCAGTCCATCGGCATCATGATCATGATGCGCGGGGTGGTGGACGGCGGAGACGAGGCGCGCGCCGTGGTGGCCGGGTCGACCGTCCTGGTCGTGGCCTTCGTCGCGCTCAATCTGCTCGCGCAGTACTTCGGGCAGCTGCGGGCGAGCGGTGGGCTCGATCACTATGCGACGCTGCCGGTGCCGCCATCGGCCGTGGTGCTCGGCGCCGCGGCCGCGTACGCGTCCTTCACCGTGCCCGGCACCGTCGTCACCGCCGTCTTCGGGTGTCTGCTGTTCGGGCTGCCGCTGGCCCATCTGTGGGTGCTGGCCGCGGTCGTCCCGCTCGCGGGCGCCGCGCTCGCCGGGCTCGGGGCCGCGTTCGGGCTCCTCGCGCCGCGGCCCGAGCTCGCCACGCTGCTCGGCCAGCTGGGCATGTCCGCGGCCCTGCTGCTGGGCGTTCTTCCGGCGGACCGGATGCCGACCGTGGTGCAGTACGCCCGGGACCTGCTGCCCTCGACCTACGGTGTCGAGGCCTTCGCGCGCACCTTCGGGGCGCACCCCGACTGGGCGCTGGTCCTCGGTGATCTGGCCGTGTGCGCCGGAGTCGCGGTGGCCTCACTGGCCCTCGCGGCCTGGGCCTATCGCCGGGCAGCCGTCCGGTGACGCGGCCGACGGCGGGGCCTGGCACGATGTCAGGGTGACCGCTCCGCTGACTCCACCTCCGCCGCCGCACGAACAGTCCCCCGAGGACCGGCAGCAACCGCACCCTGCCTGGCAGGCTCCGCCCGCTTCCGGCCCCGCGGGCTACCCCGTGTACCCGGCCGCGTACGAGGCCTCCTACGGACAGGACGGACCCGGGATGAAGACCGAACTGCGGGAGGCCGCCGTGATCACGGTCGCGGTCGCGCTCGCGGGGGCTCTGCTCGGGGTGCTCTGGTGGTGGCTGGCCCCGCATGTGCCGCTGATCGCGGACGACACCGCGGTGTACCTCAAGGACACCGAGGGGGAGCAGGCCATCGGCGTCGATGGAACGTTCACTCTGCTCGCGCTGGGCTTCGGAGCGCTGAGCGCCCTCGTCGTGTTCCTCGTGCGGCGGCGCGGCGGTGTGCCCCTGGTGATCGGGCTCGCCGTCGGGGGTCTGCTCGGATCGCTCCTCGCCTGGCGGATCGGGATCTGGCTCGGACCCACACAGAACGTGGTCGCGCACGCCAAGGCCGTGGGCAAGGGCGTCACGTTCTCCGCGCCGCTGAAGCTCGGGGCCAAGGGCGCGCTGCTGGCGTGGTCCCTGAGCGCCCTGGTGGTCCACCTCGGCCTCATGGCCCTGTTCGGCCCCAGGGACCCCGACCCGTACCAGCAGAGCCCCTACCCGGCCACGCCGCCGGGGCCTCCCGCCGCTTAGCCCCTGTCCGGTCGAAGGACCGGGCAGACCGGGCAGGACCGGCCGGGCATCGGAAGAGTGCCGCCCGGCCGGCCCCGGGATGCGGAGCGTGGGTCACGCCGGACGGCGGCCGTGGTTCGAGCGGCCCTTCCTGATGCGCCACTTGCGTTTCCGCGTTTTCTTCGACATGTCCCTCGTGCTTAACCGAGGACGGGACATCCGTCGAGGGGTCACGCACGTCCGACGGGCGCGGACACCGCTTCCGTGAGCTTCGCCAGATCGGCGGGGGAGAGCTCGACCTCCAGGCCGCGGCGGCCCGCCGAGACACAGATCGTGGCGTGGCCGGCCGCCGAGGAGTCCAGTACGGTGCGGAGCTTCCTGCGCTGGCCGAGCGGCGAGATGCCACCGCGGACGTATCCCGTCGTGCGCTCGGCCGCCGCCGGGTCGGCCATCGCCGCCCGCTTGCCGCCCACCGCCGTGGCGAGGGCCTTGAGGTCCAGGGAGCCCGCCACCGGGACGACCGCGACCACGAGCGCGCCGTCCACGTCCGCCACCAGGGTCTTGAAGACCCGGTCCGGCGAGACGCCCATCGCCTCGGCCGCCTCCTCGCCGTAGGACGGGTGGGACGGATCGTGCTCGTAGGCGTGGACGGTGTACGCGACGCCCGCCTCCGTCAGCGCCACCGTCGCCGGGGTGCCGCCGGACTGCTGCTTCTTGGACTTCTTGGCCATCGACCTTCTCGCATGCGTCAGTTCAGGCTCGTCGGGCCGCGCGTCAGGTCCGACGCCGGCAACGACGGCAGATTACGGATGATCGCCGTCTCCGCGCGCAGCAGTTTCAGCTCCTCGCGCAGCCTGGACGCCGTGTCGGAGGCCTGCAGCAGCCGCTGCCTGGCCGGGACGTCCAGCATCACGGCGGCGGCGACGAGATAGGAGACGACCGCCGGTTCGTCCGGCAGGTCCGCGCCCGTCGACAGCGAGCGCTCCCGCGCTCCGGCCAGCCGCTTCTGATACTGGCGGAAGGCGCGCAGGACGCCCTCGGCGAGCGCGCCGGCCTCGTCGCCCGGGTCCTCGGGCAGTTCCTCCAGCTCGGCCGTCAGGAACGCGCCGGAGGCGTCCACCGACAGCAGCTTGACCCGGGTCGTGCCCGTCGCCAGCACCTCGAAGCTGCCGTCGGCGCGCTCGCGGACGGTCGCCGCGTCCGCGATGCAGCCCACCTCGTGGAAGGCCTTGATCGGATCGTCGCCGAAGCCGGCGGCGGGCCCGCGCTCGGGCACGGCGGTCTGGTCCGGCATGCCGGGCGCGGTGTGAGAGACCTCATGGCCGTCGCGGATGGCGACGACGGCGAATCGGCGGGGTTCGTCCTCGGGGGTCTTGAGCAGATCGCGCATCATCGCGCGATAGCGCTCCTCGAACACGTTCAGAGGAAGCACGAGCCCGGGGAACAACACCGAGTTCAGGGGGAAGAGCGGGAGCCGGACGGTGGTCACGACGCGAAAGCCTAATGGTCGCCGGAGCGGGCGCGTCCGCCGTGCCCGCTCCAGGGACGCGGATGGGGGTCCGGATCCCGCAGCGGAAGCCCCGAGGCGACCTCCAGCCGGACGCCGTCGCGCAGCTCCAGGAACTGGCCGAGCGGGTCTTCGGAGACCCGGTCCCAGGGGAACGAGGTCGCGTACGGGCCGATGAGGCGCAACTGCTCCAGGGCGTCCTGCCAGCGTTCCAGCCGGACCAGGACGTACGTCAGCAGATTGCGCACCTCGGCGGGCCAAGGGTCGGCGGCGGCGTACGACGCGGAGACCGCGATCGCGAGGTCGGCCGCGGCGTCCAGGCGCTCGCGGGGGACCTCGGGACCGCCGCCCTCGGTCAGATAGGCGAAGGCCGCGCGCACCGGCAGCGCCTGGACCAGGGAGCCGGGCAGCGCGTCCTGCGCGGCCGGCTCGGCGAAGTCGAAGCACTCCCGGTGCGAGCCGTACCAGGCGGCCGAGAGGTACTGGAGAGCGGCGACGTGGCAGCCGTAGTGGTGCGGGGAGCGCCGGACGGCCTGGGCCCACAGCTGCTCGAACCCGGTGTGCCCGACGTTCGTGCCGCGGGCGTGGTCGAGCGCTATCCGCCACGGAACCGGGTCGTGCCGGTCGCCCTCGGCGGCGGACATGATCAGCGGGCCGACCTCGCGCAGCAGTTCGACCCGTGCGGGTGACTCCCAGCCGCGGCGGACCGCCAGCTCGGCCCTGACGAGCAGGACGTCCGGATCGTGCGGGTCGGCGGCCTGCCATTCCGTGAGCCATGTGTCGCGGGAGCGCGCGAAGGTGGCGAGACGCATGGCGTACCGGTCGCGGTTCTCCCACTCGGCGGACTCGCGGGTGGTGGCCAGCAGCTTGGCCGCGGGGACGTACTCGCCCCGGGCCGCCGCGACGAGTGCGGGGCCCAGACGGTCGTCGGGCGCGTCGAGCAGTACCTCGTCGTCGGCGGGCAGTCCGGAGGCGAGGCGTGAGGTGTTCCGTGCCATCCGGGCCGTACGGAGGAGAGCGCGCAGCAGTGCCATGGTGTCGACCATTGAAAGCCGCAGGTCGAAGCTGTGCCAGAGGTGTGCGGTGACGCTTTCGTAACCACCGTTTGGTTGTGCGGCGCACGGTCAAGGACGGGTAAAATGGTGGTGGGGATTCCGTGTGCGGCGGCTGTGTGAGGCGGGCGCGCACCGACGCCCGAACCGCCGGACGACCCCCCCGTTCCAGCCCCCTTGCTCCCGGCCCCCGGCCCCCGGCCCCCGACCCCGGCCCCCGGCCCCCGGCCCCCGGCCCCCGGCCCCCGGCCCCCGGCCCCGGCCCCGGCCCCGGCTCCCGACCCCCGGCGTCTGACCTCGGCCCTGGTCTTGGTGCCGTCGGCCCCCGGTGCGTCCCCGGCCCCGGAGCCCTCCGGTGTCCCGGCCCCAGTGATCCTCGCCCCTCGCCCCTCGCCCCGCGCCCCCGCGTCAGCCCCGTCGCAGCAGTCGTGTGGCCCCCGCGGCCACCGTCGTCGCCAGGATCCAGCCGAGGAGGATCACCACCGCCGCCAGCCACTGCCAGCCGCCGCGCAGCTGCCAGAAGCCGGCCTGGCCCAGGTCGATGACCGGCAGCAGCAGATCCAGGGCGAAGAGCGAGGCGTTCCACGGGGGATGCCCGTCACCGTTGGCCGGGGTATGGCCGGCGTGCGAGAACGCGACCGACGTCGCCGCCCACAGCACCGCCATCCACAGGGCGGCCCGGCCGGGCCGGTATCCGTAGGCGACCGTCCAGTCCTGCGCGTACCCCCAGAGCTTCGCGGCCAGCGGCAGGGTCTCGCGGCGGCGGCGCTGCTTGGCGAGCAGCACCTCGCGGGCGTCCTCGTCCTCACCGGAGTTGCGCAGCACGGTGGCCAGGCGCTCGTACGGCTCCGGGTTGTACTCGGCGGTCGCCGCCGCCACCCACTCCAGGCGCCGGGTCAGCGGGAAGGCGCCCTGCGGGACCAGGCTCTCGTACGTGAAACCGCCCATGTGCAGGCTGCCGGGCGCCGGCCAGCTGGACGCCCGGTCGACCAGGTTGACGATCCGCGCGCCGGACAGCACGACCTTGCCGCGCTCGGGCCGTTCGCCGAGGAAGCGCAGCTCGGGCGTCTGGACCCGGCGCAGCGACAGCTCCTGGTCGTCGTCGAAGGTGAAGCGGGCCCGCTCGAGGTCGAGCGCGTCACCGAACCGCCCGTCGTCCAGGCGGACCCCGCCCTGGCACTCGAACCGCTGCACCAGCGTGCCGCGCGCCGGTGTGGTGCCGCTGGTCATCACCGGATTGCCGAGGCCCGCGGGGGTCATGTACAGCGTGCGGTTGACGGTCAGCTGGGGGGCGTTGAGGGCGAGCCGGGTGTACGGGTTGCTCAGCCTGCTGCCGCGCAGGCTCAGCGACACGCCGACGGTGGCGCCGCGCAGGCTCAACTCGCCGTGCGACTCCAGCATCTCGGCCTGGAGGTCCTGTCCGACGGTCATGCCGTCGCCGGTGATGGAACGCCCGCGCCGGTCCCGGTAGACCACGGCCTGGTTGAGCAGCAGGTCCGTGCCGATGTGCGCGTCCGTCAGCCGTACCCCGTTGTGGAAGCGGCAGCGCGGCAGATGGAGATCGCCCTCGGTGTGCAGCCGGGCCGCCTCCAGGCGCGGCACCGCGCAGTCCACCAGCCGTACGGTCGTGAACCGGGCCTCCGGCAGCAGGACCTCCTTCTCGAACCGGCACCCCTTCAGCTCCACGTACGGCACCACCGTGCCGCCCGCGAGGTCGAGCACATCGGTGATCCGCACGCCGGTCAGCTTCAGGGACGCGACCCGGCCCTGGAGGGCGGGCGGTCCGTCGAGCAGCAGCCAGGCGACTATCCGGGCCCGGACACTCCGCTCGGGCCCCCAGGGATGGCCGCCGTGCGGATCGTCGACGGTGGTGTTCCCGGCGCGCAGGTCGTACACGCTGCCGTTGCGGAAGGCCTGCCACATCCCGGCTTCGGCGGCGGTCAGTTCGTCCGGCAGGTCCCCGGTGCGGATGCCGGCACCCTCGGTCACGGCACGTCCCTTCCTCCCCAGCTACTCGCGGGTTTCGTACATTCGTGCAATGCCCGCTCAGTGACGGCCCGAACGCTACTGGTGACGGGGATCTTCCGCGGAACCGAAGGTGGCTTGTATCAGCCATTGATACGGGCGTCCGGCGCCTTGTCGCCGTCTGAGAGAATTGGGTCCGTGCTGCAATATTTCCCGATGGCCCGAATCGATCTGCGCGGCGACGCCCTCCCCGAGGGTTCCGCCCTGCGCGACCTGCTGCCCCGCGCCGACTTCGACGTCTCGGCCGCCCTGGAGAAGGTGCGACCGATCTGCGAGGCCGTGCATCATCGGGGCGACGCGGCGCTGATCGACTACGCGGAGAAGTTCGACGGAGTACGGCTGGACTCCGTACGTGTTCCGGTCCAGGCCATCGCCGACGCCCTGGAGCAGCTCGACCCGGCCGTGCGCGCGGCCCTCGAGGAGTCCATCCGCCGCACCCGTCTCGTCCACCGCGCGCAGCGCCGCACGACGCACACCACCCAGGTCGTGCCCGGCGGTTCGGTCACCGAGAAGTGGGTGCCGGTCGACCGGGTGGGGCTCTACGCGCCCGGCGGCCGGTCCGTGTACCCGTCGTCCGTGATCATGAACGTGGTCCCGGCCCAGGAGGCCGGGGTCGGGTCCATCGCGCTCGCCTCCCCGGCCCAGTCCGAGTTCGGCGGCCTGCCGCACCCGACGATCCTCGCCGCCTGTGCCCTGCTCGGCGTCGACGAGGTGTACGCGGCCGGCGGCGCCACCGCCGTCGCGATGTTCGCGTACGGCACCGAGTCCTGCGTCTCGGCCGACATGGTCACGGGACCGGGCAACATCTGGGTCGCCGCCGCCAAGCGCTACTTCACCGGCCGGATCGGCATCGACGCCGAGGCCGGCCCGACCGAGATCGCGGTCCTCGCGGACGACACCGCCGACCCGGTGCACGTCGCCGCCGACCTGATCAGCCAGGCCGAGCACGACCCGCTCGCCGCCGCCGTCCTCGTGACCGACTCGGCCGCCCTCGCGGACGCCGTGGAGAAGGAGCTGGAACCGCAGGTCGCGGCCACCAAGCACATCGAGGACCGGATCGTCCCGGCCCTGAACGGCCGGCAGTCCGCGATCGTCCTCGTCGACGGCATCGACGAGGGCCTGCGGGTCGTCAACGCGTACGGCGCCGAACACCTGGAGATCCAGACGGCGGACGCGGCGGCGGTCGCCGACCGGGTCAGGAACGCCGGAGCGATCTTCGTCGGCCCCTTCGCCCCGGTCTCGCTGGGTGACTACGCGGCGGGCTCCAACCACGTCCTGCCCACCGGCGGCTGCGCCTGCCACTCCTCGGGCCTGTCCGTCCAGTCCTTCCTTCGCGGTATCCACATCGTCGACTACACGAAGGACGCGCTCGCCGACGTCGCGCATCACGTGGTGACACTGGCGGAGGCGGAGGATCTGCCCGCGCACGGCGCGGCGATCAAGGCGAGGTTCGGTTGGAAGGTACCCGAGGGCAAGTGACTGGCATCGACGATCTCCCCGTACGGGACGAGTTGCGCGGCAAGACCCCCTACGGCGCACCCCAACTCGACGTCCCCGTACGTCTGAACACCAACGAGAACCCCTACCCGCTGCCCGAGCCGCTCGTCGAGCGGATCGCCGAACGGGTCCGCGAGGCCGCCCGCGGACTCAACCGCTACCCCGACCGGGACGCGGTGGAGCTGCGCACCGAGCTGGCCGCCTATCTGACGAAGACCGGCAAGCACCCGGTCGGCACCGAGAACGTCTGGGCGGCCAACGGCTCCAACGAGGTCATCCAGCAACTGCTGCAGACCTTCGGCGGACCTGGCCGCACCGCGATCGGCTTCGAGCCCTCGTACTCGATGCACGCGCTCATCGCGCGCGGCACGGGCACGGCCTGGATCTCGGGTCCCCGCGACGACGACTTCACCATCGGCCTCGCCGCCGCCGAGCGGGCGATCGCCGAGAACCGGCCGGACGTCGTCTTCATCACCACCCCCAACAACCCCACGGGCAACGCGGTTCCGCCCGAGACGGTCCTCGCGCTCTACGAGGCCGCGCAGGCGGCGAAGCCGTCGATGGTCGTGGTCGACGAGGCGTACATCGAGTTCAGCCACGGCGACTCGCTGCTGCCGCTGCTGGAAGGTCGGCCGAATCTCGTCGTCTCCCGGACGATGTCGAAGGCCTTCGGCGCCGCCGGACTGCGCCTCGGGTATCTCGCCGCGCACCCGGCGGTGGTGGACGCCGTCCAGCTCGTACGACTGCCGTACCACCTGTCGGCCGTCACGCAGGCGACCGCGCTGGCCGCCCTGGAACACACCGACACCCTGCTCGGATACGTGGAGCAGCTGAAGTCCGAGCGGGACCGGCTGGTCGTCGAACTGCGCGCGGCCGGCTATGAGGTGACCGAGTCGGACGCGAATTTCGTGCAGTTCGGGCGGTTCGCCGACGCCCAGGCCGCCTGGCGGCAGATCCTCGACCGGGGCGTCCTGGTCCGGGACAACGGCGTACCGGGGTGGCTGCGGGTCTCCGCCGGAACCCCGGAGGAAAACGACGCGTTCCTCGACGCGGCACGTGAACTACTGGGCTCTGTGGGGGACACCCCCACACCCCTGAAGGAGCAGAGCGCATGAACCGCGTAGGACGCGTGGAGCGGGTGACGAAGGAGACGTCGGTCCTCGTCGAGATCGATCTCGACGGCTCCGGCAAGGTCGACGTGGCCACCGGCGTCGGCTTCTACGACCACATGCTCGACCAGCTGGGCCGGCACGGACTCTTCGACCTGACGGTGAAGACCGAGGGCGACCTGCACATCGACTCGCACCACACCATCGAGGACACCGCCCTCGCGCTGGGCGCCGCCTTCAAGCAGGCACTCGGCGACAAGGTGGGGATCTACCGCTTCGGCAACTGCACCGTGCCGCTGGACGAGTCGCTCGCCCAGGTGACCGTCGACCTGTCCGGCCGCCCCTACCTCGTGCACACCGAGCCCGAGAAGATGGCGCCGATGATCGGCGAGTACGACACGACGATGACCCGGCACATCCTGGAGTCCTTCGTCGCCCAGGCCCAGATCGCGCTGCACGTGCACGTGCCCTACGGGCGCAACGCGCACCACATCGTGGAATGCCAGTTCAAGGCGCTGGCCCGTGCCCTGCGTTACGCCTCCGAGCGCGACCCGCGCGCCGCCGGCATCCTCCCCTCCACGAAGGGCGCGCTGTGACAGGCCTTTCCAGCATCCTGATCGTCGTCGGTCTCTTCCTGGCCGGCGGCATCTACTCCTTCGTCAAGCAGGACATGCCGAGGAGCCTTGTCGTGCTGCTCTCCATCGGCGCGGCGATGTGTCTCGTCGCCGGCGTCATGAGGCTGGAGGTGTGGAGTTGAGCGCACCCAAGAAGGTCGTCGTCTTCGACTACGGCTTCGGGAACGTACGGTCCGCCGAGCGTGCCCTCGCGCGCGTCGGCGCCGAGGTCGAGATCACGCGTGACTACGACACCGCGATGAACGCCGACGGTCTGCTGGTGCCCGGCGTCGGCGCCTTCGCCGCCTGCATGCGGGGTCTCAAGGAGGCGCGCGGCGACTGGATCATCGGCCGCCGGCTGTCCGGCGGCCGTCCCGTCATGGGCATCTGCGTCGGCATGCAGATCCTCTTCTCGCGCGGCATCGAGCACGGCGTGGAGACCGAGGGCCTGGACGAGTGGCCGGGCACGGTCGGGCCGCTGGAGGCCGACGTCGTGCCCCACATGGGCTGGAACACCGTCGACACCCCGGCCGGCTCACGGCTCTTCGCCGGTCTCGACGCCGACGCGCGCTTCTACTTCGTGCACTCCTACGCCGTCCACGACTGGTCCCTGGAAGTCGGCAACCCGCTGCTGCGCGCACCCGTGGTGACCTGGTCGACGCACGGCAAGCCCTTCGTGGCGGCCGTCGAGAACGGCGCCCTGTCGGCCACCCAGTTCCACCCCGAGAAGTCCGGCGACGCCGGAGCCCAGCTCCTCACCAACTGGATCGGAACACTGTGAGCAAGCTCGAACTCCTCCCCGCCGTCGACGTCCGCGACGGCCAGGCCGTCCGTCTCGTGCACGGCGAGTCCGGGACCGAGACTTCGTACGGCTCTCCCCTGGAAGCCGCCCTGGCCTGGCAGAGCGCGGGCGCCGAGTGGCTGCACCTCGTCGACCTGGACGCCGCGTTCGGCACCGGCGACAACCGGGACCTGATCTCCGAGGTCACCAAGGCGATGGACATCAAGGTCGAGCTGTCCGGCGGCATCCGGGACGACGCCTCCCTGGCGGCCGCCCTCGCGACCGGCTGCACCCGGGTGAACCTCGGCACCGCCGCCCTGGAGACCCCCGAGTGGGTCGCCAAGATCATCGCCGAGCACGGCGACAAGATCGCGGTCGGCCTCGACGTCCGCGGCACGACACTGCGCGGACGCGGCTGGACCCGCGACGGCGGAGACCTCTACGAGACGCTGGAGCGCCTGAACTCCGAGGGCTGCGCGCGCTATGTGGTGACGGACATCGCCAAGGACGGCACGCTCCAGGGCCCGAACCTGGAGCTGCTGCGCACCGTGTGCGCGGCGACCGACCGACCGGTGGTCGCCTCCGGCGGGGTGTCGTCGCTGGACGACCTGCGCGCCATCGCCGAGCTCGTGCCGCTCGGCGTCGAGGGTTCCATCGTCGGCAAGGCCCTGTACGCCAAGGCGTTCACCCTTGAAGAGGCGCTGGCGGCGGTAGCCCGGTGAGCGCCGTACGCCGCGTCACGACCGGGGCGCCCTGGGAGGACGTCTTCGGCTATTCCCGCGCGGTGGAGCTGCCGAACGGCCTGGTGCTGGTGTCCGGCTGCACCTCCGTGGTCGACGGCGAGATCGCCGAGGGCGACCCGTACGAGCAGGCGGTCAACTCCTTCGGCGTCGCGTTCGCGGCGCTGGGGGAACTCGGCCTCGGCCGCGACGACGTCGTCCGTACGCGGATGTACCTCACCCATGCCCGGGACGTGGAGGCTGTCGGCCGCGCCCACAAGGTGCTGTTCGACGCCGTCCGCCCCGCCGCGTCCATGATCATCGTCGCGGGTCTGGTGGACTCACGGCTGGTGGTCGAGGTCGAGGTGGAGGCCTTCCGCTCCGCCGAGGGCCCCGCAGAACGGTCCGGCGAAGACCCCGCAGAACAGGGAGAGGCGCAGTCATGACCCTGGCGGTCCGAGTGATTCCCTGCCTGGACGTGGACAACGGCCGGGTCGTCAAGGGCGTCAACTTCCAGAACCTGCGCGACGCGGGCGACCCCGTCGAGATGGCCAAGGTGTACGACGCCGAGGGCGCCGACGAGCTCACGTTCCTGGACATCACCGCGTCCTCGGGCAACCGTGAGACCACGTACGACGTGGTGCGCCGCACGGCCGAGCAGGTCTTCATCCCGCTGACGGTCGGCGGCGGTGTCCGCACCGCCGAGGACGTCGACAAGCTGCTGCGGGCCGGCGCCGACAAGGTCGGCGTCAACACGGCCGCCATCGCCCGGCCCGACCTCATCCGGGAGATCGCGGAGCGGTTCGGGCGGCAGGTGCTCGTGCTGTCGGTGGACGCGCGCAGGACCGAGGGCGGTTCCTTCGAGGTGACCACCCACGGCGGTCGCAAGGGCACCGGCATCGACGCCGTCGAGTGGGCCCATCGGGCCGCCGACCTGGGCGCGGGCGAGATCCTGCTCAACTCGATGGACGCGGACGGCACGAAGGACGGCTACGACATCGAGATGATCGAGGCCGTACGCAAGCACGTCACCGTTCCGCTGATCGCCAGCGGCGGTGCCGGCCGGCTCGGCCACTTCCCGCCGGCCATCGAGGCGGGCGCCGACGCGGTGCTGGCCGCGTCGGTCTTCCACTTCGGTGACCTGCGGATCGGAGAGGTCAAGGAGACCCTGCGCGAGGCGGGACATCCCGTCCGCTGACGATCCCGCGTCACAGGACACGGCCCGCACCGGGGCAGCCTCCGCTGCCGGGTGCGGGCCGTGTCCTTGTGCGGGCCGTGTCCTGTGCGGGGAGGGACGCGGCCCGCGGGCCTCGGCACCGCGGGTTCGGCCCGGGGTGCGGGGGTCCGACGGTGTGCCGGGTGCGGGGGCGTGCGGCCAAGACCGGTGATTCTGCCGATGTACGGGCCGGGTCCGGGGCGGACAGTTGCCACCGCAACCACCGAGACGGACCCCGCCGTCTTCGCCGCGTGCGCCTTCCGACACCCATGCCAGGGCGGCGCTCCGGCCGCGGCGCGGGTCCGTCCTCCCTCACCGAGAGGATGCACCCACCGTGCAGCAGCCGAACCGCCCCTTCCCCGCCGCACCCGTCGGCCCCGATCCGTCCCCCCGCCGCCCGCACCGGCTCACGAGCCGTCTGGCGCGGGCCGGCCTCGCGGTGCTCCTGGCCGCGGGCGGCCTCGTCGCCGCGCAGGCCACCGGAGCGCAGGCCATCGGAGCACCGGTCGTCTCGGCGCAGGCCGCCGCGAACCCGTACGAGCGCGGCCCCGCCCCCACGGTCGCCAGTATCGAGGCCTCCCGCGGGTCGTACGCCGTCTCTCAGACCACCGTCTCCTCGCTGTCCGTGAGCGGCTTCGGCGGCGGCACCGTCTACTACCCGACCTCGACCAGCGACGGCACCTTCGGCGCGGTCGTCATCTCACCCGGGTACACGGCCTACCAGTCGTCCATCTCCTGGCTCGGGCCCCGGCTCGCCTCCCAGGGTTTCGTGGTGTTCACCATCGACACCCTCACCACCCTCGACCAGCCCGACAGCCGTGGCCGGCAGCTGCTGGCCGCGCTCGACTACCTGACCAAGAGCAGTTCCGTGCGGACCAGGATCGACAGCAGCCGGCTCGGGGTCATGGGCCACTCGATGGGCGGTGGCGGCACGCTGGAGGCCGCGAAGAGCCGCCCCTCGCTCCAGGCGGCGATCCCGCTCACCGGCTGGAACCTGGACACCACCTGGCCGGAGATCAAGACGCCGACCCTGATCGTGGGCGCCGACGGCGACACGATCGCACCGGTGGCCACGCACTCCAAGCCCTTCTACACCAGTCTGCCGAGCACGCTCGACAAGGCGTATCTGGAACTCAGGGGCGCCACCCACTTCACGCCCAACAGCTCGAACACGACGATCGCGAAGTACAGCATTTCGTGGCTGAAGCGGTTCATCGACAATGACACCCGCTACGAGCAGTTCCTCTGCCCGCTGCCGCAGGCCTCGCTGACGATCGCCGAGTACCGGGGCAACTGCCCGCACACCTCCTGACCGCCCGGCACGGGACCCGTGCGCAGGTGACGGCCGCCGATCCGGTGGCCGTCACCCGTGTGCGCGGGTGGTTCCGGGGCGGCCCACGGTCCTTGTGCGGGCGCACAAGCCTTGCGGGCCGGGCCTGGGAGTTCGCCCAGCCGACGCCCCCACGAGGACCTTGTCCGCCCAGGTCACAGGGGTTGTCCCAGCCCGCGGGTACAAGTGAACGCGGGACTTCCGCCTTCGTTTACGCGGAAGTAACGTGACGGTCGTGACGGGAAACGCGACTGCGCGAAGTCCACTCCGGACGGCGGGCCGGAGGCCATTACCGCCGCCCGCTCGGGGTGCGTCGGACGAGCCGGGCCCGGGCTGCGGAGCAGGTCGGCCGACCGCTCCCGGGCGCGACCCCGAATCCCTCCCGGCGCCGGGTTTCACGGCGCCGCCGCCCACCGGGCCCGGCCCGGCGGCACTCCTCGGCCCCGCCGGTTTTGGCGACGGGAACACGGGCCGGCGGCCCGAGCCTCCGGAGCCCCGGGCCGGCTGCGCCGGTGCGAGCGCCGGCCCCGGCGACCCACCCGCGGTATACGACCCGCTTCCGGCCGGCACCCCGCCACCGGGGTCCGGAAAAGGGACCGAGCCGGGTACACCGCCCGGCACCTGGCCCGGTGCGTCGGCGGGTCCACCGGTCGTCACCCGGGCCCATGAGTCGGCGGGCCCACCGCTCGCCGCCCGGCCCGGTGCGTCGGCGGGCCCACCGCCCGGCACCCGGCCCGGCACACCGTCTGGCACGCGGCCCGGGCCCGGCGCACTGTCCGGTGCATCGTCCGGCGCCCTGCGCAGCGCCCTGCCCGGTGCCTCGCCCGGAACGAGCCGGGGGCCGGTCGGTGAGCCGTCCGGCCTTCAATCCTCCGGTCCCGTCGAGCTGTTCGCCGTCGAGCACGTCGAGCACGTCGGCCCCGTCGAGCCGTTCGCCGTCGAGCACGTCGGCCCCGCCGCTTCGGCCGCCCTGGACGGGGTCGAGTGCCCGGGCGCCCTGCGTGGGGCCTTGGCGGGCCTGCTCCTGTTGGTGGCGGCCGAGCGGGCGTGGGACATGAGGACCGCCGGGGTGGACGCCGCGGTGGTTCTCGGGGCGTCCGGGGCGGGCGGGCTCGCGGCGGACGCCCTTGACGCCGCCGAGGCCGCGGGACTCCTCCAGCTCACCGGAGGCCGCGTCCGCGTCGTCGATCCGGGTCCGGTCCGCACCGTCTACGCGACCGTCCCGCCCGCCCGCCGGCGCGCGGCCCACCGTCTGCTGGCCGGGGCCCACACCGGGGGTCCGCATGCCCTGCCCGTCCTCTTCCACCGGGCCGCGGCGGCCACCGCTCCCGCACCCCGCCTCGGCGACGCGCTCGCCGCGGCGGCGGCGCTGCCGGGCGGCGGACCGACGCACGCGGAGCGTTCGGCGGCCTGGGCGCGGTCGGCCGAGCTGGCCGTCGACGAGGGACTGCGCGCCGTCCGTCTGATCCACGCCGCCGATCAGGCCCGGCTGGCGGGACTGCCGCACCGCGCGCGGGAGTTGCTCGCACAGGCCGGGTGCGAGGGGCCGCACGACGCCGTGCGCGGCTCGGCCCAGCTGGTGAGCGGGCAGCTCGCCCTGCAGGACGGCCCGGTCGCCGACGCCCGTGAAGCACTCCTGCTGGCCGCCGAGTCACTGGCTTCCACCGACCCGAACCGCGCCCTGGTCGCCCGGCTCGCCGCCGTGGAGGCGTCCTGGGCGATGGGCGACGCGGCGGCGTGCCGGGAAGCCCTGGACCACACCCCGGCACAGCAGGAACCCGACCGGCGGCTCGCTGCGTACCGGGCGGGGATGTCCGCCGTGATGCACGGCCACCTGGACACCGGACGGCAGCCGCTGCGGGAGGTGGTGGTGGCCGGAGCGGGGGCGGCCGGAATCCTCGACAGCCCGGAGGCCCTCCTGCGGGCCGGGGGCGCCGCCCTCGTCGTCGGTGATCTCCCCGCCGCCTGTCGCGCCAACTCCCGTGCGCTCGCCGTCGCAAGGGCCCGGGGCCCGCACATCCTGATCGCCCAGGCGCTGGAACGCCTGGCCTACGGGGAACTGCGCGCAGGCCGGCACGCCCGCGCCCGCGCCCACGCCGAGGACGGCCTGCGCACGGCCCTCGGCGCCGGTCAGGACAACCTCGCGGCGCATCACCACGCGATCCTCGCGCTGGTGGCGTCGGTCGAGGGGTCCTGGGAGGTCGTGGCGGAGCATGCCGCCGCCGCCGAACGCGTCGCCGCGCCCCACGGTCTCGCGCAGGCGGCCACGCTGGCGCAATGGGCGCGGGCCCGCGCCGATCTGGCCCGCGGCCGACTCGCCGAGGCCGCCGCGCGGCTCGGCCCCCTGGTCGGCGCCGGCCCGCGCCGCGGTCACTTCGCGGTACGGATGCTCGCCGTCCCCTGCTTCGTGGAGGCCGCGGCCTCCACCGGCCAGGCGGAAGCCGCCCGGTCCGCGGTGGCCGAGTTCGCCCGCTGGGCCGCGCAGGGCGCCGATCCCCAGGCTCCGGCCCAACTGGCCCGCTGCCGTGCGCTGCTGAGCGGCCCCGAGGAACGCGAGGCGCTGTTCACCACCGCGCTCGCCCGTCACGACGGGGTGGCGGGGGACTTCGAGCGCGGCCGCACCCAGCTCCTGTACGGCGCCTGGCTGCGGCGCCGGCGCAGACCGGGCGAGGCCCGCGGCCGGCTGCGGGACGCGCTGGTGTCCTTCGAGCGGGGCGGGGCGCTCGGCTGGGCCGCGCAGGCGAGGGCCGAACTGCGGGCCACCGGGGACGCCGGACCGTGCGAGCCGGCCGGTCCGCTCGCTCTCCTGACCCCCCAGCAGCTGCGGATCGCCCGCTGCGTGGCCGAGGGAGCCACCAATCGAGAGGTGGCGCTGCGGCTGTCCGTGAGCCCCCGCACCGTGGACCATCACCTGCGCAATGTCTTCGCCGCGCTGGGGGTCCGCTCCCGTGTCGAGCTCTCCCGATTGGTGGACCGGGCGGAGAAGACCGCCGCACACCCCTAGGTACCGACCGGGCGGTATGTCATCCTGCGGGATCAGGAGGTCCGGAGCACCCGTGTGCCGCGCGTCGGCCGACCGGGCGTCCCGGACCGAGCCGACTCCGGTGGAGGACAGCGATGCAGCACCTCGTACCCGCCCACGTGCGGCCCCTGCCCGGACCGCGGCCCCGGGTGGCCGCAGCCCGCCCGGTCGTCGACGCGGAGGCCCTCTCGGTGCTGCACCGTGCCGCCCGGGCGCTGATGGCCGGGCTGCCCGAACTCACGGAACGTCTGATGGACATGCTCAGGGAGCGCGAACCCGCGTACCGCGCGGCCTTGGAGACCGACGCGGAGAGCGTGCGCGACGAGGTGCAGCGCTCGCTGCGGCTCAACGTCGGATCACTCATCAGGCCCGGTGAACTGCGCGAGGCCGCCCACCGCTGCTCCTGGGCCATCGGCAGGGCGCGCGCCGAACGAGGTCTCCCGCTGGACGCCCTGCTGCGCGCCTTCCGGCTGGGTGGCGGCATGATCTGGCAGGAGCTCGTCGACGAGACGACCCGCCGCCACCCCTCCGACGCGCGTCTGCTCGTGCATGTCGCCGCCGATGTGTGGAACTTCGTCGACGACCACTGCGCCATCGTCGCGGACGCCTACCGTCAGACGGAACGCGAGCTGATGTGGCGCCGGGAGAACCGGCTGCGGCTGATGACGGCCGCACTGCTCGACGGCACCGCGCGGATCGCCGACCTGCCGGCCACCGCGGCTGCCCTGGGGCTTCCCGAACAGGGCCGGTACGCGGTCGTGCTCGCTCGCCTGCCCGTCGGCCGGGCATTGGCGGACGTGCGGGGCCAGGTGCACCTCTCGGGCCTGCGGGTCCTCTGGTACCGCGACCGCGACCGGGACAGCGGCGGGAGCTACGGCATCGTCCTGCTCGGCGACCACCCCTACGAGGGGGACGAATCCGGTCACGGCCACGAGAGCGGGCTCCTCGACGCCCCTCCCGGGCCGAAGTCCGCCCCGGCGGCCGAGGGCGGTCCGGGCGGCGGCGACGGCCGCGGCGGGGAGCGCCCCCGTACGCACGGGCTCGACGTGGACGCGGGGGAGATCGCCCGCCGGCTGACCGCCCCGCCGGTGGCCAGGGTCGGCGTGAGTCCGGTGGTGGACGGCCTCGCGGCGATCGGTGACGCCCGCCGGCTGGCCGACACGGCGCTGCGCGCCTGCCCGCGATCCGGCGGAACCATCGTGCTGGAGGAGCACCTGCCCGCCGCGCTCGTCGTCTCCGCCCCGGTCCTCGGCGCGGCGCTCTCCGAACGGGTTCTCGGGCCGCTGCTGCGGCTGGACCTGTCCGACCGGGACGTCATGCTCGACACTCTGACGGCCTGGCTCGCCTGTGACGGGTCCGCCCAGCGGGCCGCCGGCCGCCTCTACTGCCACCGGAACACGGTCCTGAACCGGCTGCGCCGCTGCGAACAGCTCACCGGCCGCTCCCTGACCCGGCCCGCGGACGTCGTGGAGCTGTCGCTGGCCCTGGCCGCCCACTCGCTGCTCGACCCGTGAGCGTCGGAGCCGCCGCCGCCCGCGCACGGCGTTCCGTGCGCTGATCCCGTTCGTCGGTGAACCCCGGTCACTGGGTGGCCGGGGTTCTGTTCACTCCAGACGTGAAAGGAAAGTTGCGCAATTTTGATTGCGCAACTTTCCTTTCACATCTACCGTGAGGACATGGCACGCAAGGAAGACCGCCGGATCACCGACATGGGCACGCTGAAGGCGATCGCCCATCCGCTGCGGATGCAGCTGTACCGCGCCCTGCACATCGCGGGTGCGGCCACCGCCTCTCAACTGGGCGAGCAGGTCGACGAGGCGCCCTCGCTCGTCAGCTACCACCTGCGCAAGCTCGCCGAGCACGGGCTGATCGAGGAGGCCGAGCCGCGCAGCGGTGACGGCCGTGAGCGCTGGTGGCAGCCCTCGTCGGAAGGGCTGAGCGTTCACGACGAGGACTTCCGGAGCGCCCCGGAGAAGTCCGCCGCCCACACCGCGTTCGCCCGGCTCCTCGTCGACCAGCGTGCCGACCTCTACCGGCGCTTTCTGGACGAGCGGCACGCCTGGGGCGCCGAGTGGAACACGGCGGCATCGGACTCCGAGTCCACCCTGCGCCTGACACCGGCCGAACTGGCCGAACTCCACAAGGAGTTGCTCGCCGTCGTCAGGAAGTACGACGAGAAGGGCCGTACGGACGAAGCGGCCGGCGCCACCGAAGGGCGCGAGAACGTCGCACTGCACCTGTACGGATTCCCGTTCCGCGTCTGACCCCGAGAGGACTCGGCCCCGTGACCACGACCGTCATACCGCCCGCCACCCAGGCCCCCGGCAGACCTGCCCACCGCGACGGCAACGTCCTGCGCTGGCTCGGCGCCTACGCCTCGTCGATGATCGGCGACAACGTCTGCTATATCGCGCTGTCCTGGGCGGCCGTGCAGTCCGGAACGCCCGCGCAGGCGGGGCTGGTGATGACCGTGAGCGCGGTTCCCCGGGCTCTGCTGATGCTCGGCGGCGGCGTGGTCGCCGACCGGTTCGGGCCGCGCAAAGTCGTCATCGGCAGCGACGCCGTGCGCTGCGTCGCCGTGCTCGCCCTGGCCGCGCTGCTGTTCGCGACCAGCCCGAGCCTGTGGCTGCTGGCCCTGCTCGCCGTCGTCTTCGGCACCGTCGACGCCGTCTTCATGCCCGCCGTGGGTGCCCTGCCGGCCCGCATCACGAGCCGGGACCAGCTCGCCCGCGTCCAGGGCATGCGGGGCCTGGCGATCCGTTTCTCCAACGTGGTCGGCGCACCGCTCGGCGGTCTCGGTGTGGCACTCGGGGGAGCGGCGGCGGCCTTCGGGCTCGCCGGGATGCTGATCGCCGTCTCGGTGCCGCTGCTGATCTCCGTACGGATGCGGGAGCTGCCCGCGGCCGACGAGGACGGGGCGGGCGGGACACGTGCTCCGGCGGACACGGGGCACGCGCGCGTGGCCGCCGGCGAGGACGGTGCGAAGGCCGGGGGCGGCGCGCCGGGGCAGCCCGCACGGGCCACCGCCTGGCGAGACCTCCGGGAAGGTCTGCGCTACATCCGGCGTCACCGCGTCCTCGCCCCGCTCATCGCCGCCATCGCCCTCGGCGACCTCGGATTCGTCGGGCCGCTGAACGTGGGCCTGGCCCTGCTGGCCGACCAGCGGGGCTGGGGCGCGTCCGGGATGGGCTGGGTGCTCGCCGGATTCGGGACCGGCGCGGGGGCCGCCGCGCTGCTGCTGACCGTGCGGGGGCGGCTGCCGCGCGCGGGACGTCTGGCCGCGGTGGCGATCCTGGCGGGCTCGGTCGCGATCGGCGCGCTCGCCTTCGTACCGAACGTCGCGGCGGCCGTCGGGGTCGCCCTGCTCGTCGGACTGCTCGCCGGACTCAGCGGCGCCGTGTGCGGCGCGCTGCTCCAGACCCAGACCGACCCCGCCTACCTGGGCCGGGTCAGCGCCGTCGCCGGCATCGTGAGCCTGGGCCTCGCCCCGCTCAGCATGCCGCTGACCGCCGCTGCGATCGGCTGGTGGGGCACCGGGCCCGTCTTCGTCACCAGCGCCGCGGTCTGCGCCCTCGGCGGCATCCTCGCCCTGGGCGTCCGGGACCTGCGGAACGCCGAACTGCCCCGCTGACGCTCCCGGCCGAAGGGGCCCGGCGCCCGATGGCCGCCGGACCCTTCGGCGGCCAGGCGACCGACGCAGGCTCATGAGCCGGGTGACCCGGCGACCGACGCGGGCCGAAGCGCCGGGTGATCCGGTGTCCGATGCCGGCCGAAGCGGGAGTGACCCGGCGTCCTAGATCCCCAGCTGCTTCGCCTCGTGCAGCTTGGCGATCGCGTCCTTGTCGCCGTCCAGCTCGACGTCCGCCACACCCTGCCGGCCGAACGCGAACAGCAGCAGCTCCGAGGGCTCGCCGGTCACCGTCACGACCGGCGTGCCCTTGTTCAGCACCGTCGTCTGGCCGTTCGGGCGGCGCAGGACCACACCCGTCGGGGCGCCGCGGCCCATCAGCCGGGCCGTGCGGTCCAGGCGCGACCACAGGGCCTCCTGGAACACCGCGTCCAGCTCCCGCGGCGTCCAGTCCGGCTGCGCGCGCCGCACGTCCTCGGTGTGGACGTAGAACTCGACCACGTTCGACGCCTCGTCGATCTGCTTCAGGGAGAACGGCGAGAAGCGGGGCGGGCCGGTACGCACCAGCTGGACCAGCTCCTCGTACGGCTTCTCGGCGAACTCCGCCATCACCCGCTCCAGGCGGGGCCCGAGCTGCTTGACGAGGAGACCGCCGGCGGCGTCGGGGCGGCGTTCACGCACCACCACGTGCGCGGCGAGATCCCGGCTGTTCCAGCCCTCGCACAGGGTGGGCGCGTCCGGGCCCACCGCCTCCAACAGATCGGCGAGGAGAAGTCGTTCACGCTTCGCATGGGTCGACATGTCCGCAAGCCTACGACCGGGTAGCCGCTGCGCCCAGCGGAGAGAGGGCCGGATCCGACGGGGTCCGCCTGTGGACGGCCACGCGGGTCCGGCCTGTGGACAACGTCCGGGTGCGACGGTCCGGCGCGGCACAATGGCACCCATGACCAGCACGCCTTCGCCCAGCAGCCTGGACCCCGGGATCGCCGCCCGCCTCAAGCGCAGCGCCGACGGACTCGTCCCCGCCATTGCCCAGCAGTACGACACCGGTGAGGTGCTGATGCTCGGCTGGATGGACGACGAGGCGCTGCATCGCACCCTCACCACGGGCCGCTGCACCTATTGGTCACGCAGCCGCCAGGAGTACTGGGTCAAGGGCGACACCTCCGGCCACTTCCAGCACGTCAAGTCCGTGGCCCTGGACTGCGACGCCGACACCGTCCTCGTGCGCGTCGACCAGGTGGGCGCCGCCTGCCACACCGGAGCCCGCACCTGCTTCGACGCCGACGTGCTGCTGAAGGACCTCGGCCACCGTCCCGAGGACGCCGATTCCGGCGTACCCGCCCGGAATCAGTAAGGTCAGCCGCCATGGACCTCGAGACGTTCCGCAAGCTGGCCACCGACCGCCGTGTCATCCCCGTCAGCCGCAAACTGCTCGCGGACGGCGACACGCCGGTCGCGCTCTACCGCAAGCTGGCCGCCGAGCGCCCCGGCACGTTTCTCCTCGAATCCGCGGAGAACGGCCGCACCTCCCTGTCCTGGTCCCGCTACTCCTTCGTGGGCGTCCGCTCCGCCGCGACCCTCACCGAGCGGGACGGGCAGGCGCACTGGCTCGGCACACCGCCCGTCGGCGTCCCCGTGGACGGCGATCCGCTCGAGGCCCTGCGCGCCACCATCGAGGCCCTGCACACCCCGCACGGCGAGGGACTGCCCCCCTTCACCGGCGGCATGGTCGGCTATCTGGGCTACGACATCGTGCGCCGCCTGGAGAAGATCGGCCCCGGCGAGCGGGACGACCTGAAGCTGCCCGAGCTGACCATGCTGCTCACCAGTGACCTCGCCGTCCTGGACCACTGGGACGGCTCGGTCCAGCTGATCGCCAACGCGATCAACCACAACGACCTCGACACCGGCGTCGACGAGGCGTACGCGGACGCCGTCGCCCGTCTCGACGCCATGGAGGCCGACCTCTCGCGGGCGGTGTCCCAGCCGCCCGCCGCCCTCCCGCCCTCCGAGCTCCCCGAGTACACCGCGCTCTGGGGCGGCCCCGACTTCCAGGACGCCGTCGAGGACATCAAGGAGCGCATCCGGGCCGGAGAGGCCTTCCAGGTCGTCCCCTCCCAGCGCTTCGAAACACCGTGCACGGCCAGCGCGTTGGACGTCTACCGCGTGCTGCGGGCGACCAACCCCTCGCCGTACATGTACCTGTTCCGCTTCGACGGCTTCGACGTCGTCGGCTCCTCCCCGGAGGCCCTGGTCAAGGTCGAGGACGGGCAGGCGATGGTGCACCCCATCGCGGGCACCCGGCCGCGCGGCGCGACCGTCCAGGACGACCAGGCCCTCGCCGACGAGCTGCTCGCCGACCCCAAGGAGCGCGCCGAGCACCTCATGCTCGTCGACCTGGGGCGCAACGACCTCGGGCGGGTCTGTGAGCCCGGCTCCGTCGAGGTCGTCGACTTCATGTCCATCGAGCGGTACTCGCACGTGATGCATATCGTCTCCACGGTGACCGGCCGGGTCGCCGCGGGCCGTACGGCCTTCGACGTGCTCACCGCCTGCTTCCCCGCCGGCACCCTCTCCGGCGCGCCCAAGCCGCGCGCGATGCAGATCATCGACGAACTGGAGCCCTCCCGGCGCGGGTTGTACGGCGGCTGCGTCGGCTACCTCGACTTCGCCGGCGACTCCGACACCGCCATCGCCATCCGTACGGCCCTGCTGCGCGACGGCACGGCGTACGTCCAGGCCGGTGCGGGCATCGTCGCCGACTCGGTGCCGGCCGCGGAGGACGACGAGTGCCGCAACAAGGCGGCGGCGGTCCTGCGCGCGGTGCACACCGCGAACCGGCTCGGGCAGTAGACCGCAACCCGGGGCGCCACAACGGCGACCCGGGGCGGTACGGCCCCCGCCCCGGACCGTGCACGCGGCCAATAGGACGAGGCTCACGTGAGCCCCGGGTGACGGTTCGCCCGGGGTTCAGGCGATAGTGGGGTACGTGACTGCTGTACCTCACCCCCGATCCGAAGCCGCGGGACCCGACCGGTCCGGCCGCCGCAGCCTCGCCGTGACCCTGCTGAGCGGCGCGCTCGGCGCGGCCGTGGCCCTGCTGTCCACCCGGCAGAACTGGGCGGAGGGGACCGCGACCGTGGCCGGCGGAGCCTTCCCGCTGACCGCCAAGGGCAGCGACGTCACGGGTGTGCCCGCGGCGCTCGCCATAGTGGGCCTCGCCGCGCTCGTCGCCGTCTTCGCCGTACGCCGCTCCGGCCGCCTCCTGGTCTCCGTGCTGCTCGCGCTCTCCGGCGCCGGCACGGTCGTCGCCGCCGTCCTCGGCGCGGGCGACAGCTCCGCCCTCGACGAGCGGGCAGCCGCCGTCTCGGGCAACACCGCCGCCACCGCGAGCGGGCTCAGCCACACCGTCTGGCCGTACGTGGCCGCGGCGGGCGGAGCACTCATCCTGCTCGCCGGGCTGCTCGCCGTGCGCTACGGACGGCTGTGGCCCGCCATGTCCGGCCGCTACGAGCGGGACGGCAGGCCCCGGCCCCGCAAGATCAAGCCGGTCGACCCGGATCGCCCCGAGGACCTCTGGAAGGCTCTCGACCGCGGCGAGGACCCGACCGGTCCCGACCCCGCCGGGACCTAGGTCCCGGCACCCGCGGGGTCGTTCGCCCCCGGTCCTTCGTCGTGACTCGGCCGGACGGACGCGCGAGCAACCACCCCCCGCTCACCGCAGGCCCGCACGTACGGGACAATGGGCGGTGAGCGTCCGACTCACACACGCATTCAGCAACGAGGAGCAAGTCATGGCGGGCAGCAGCCACGGTCACACCCCGGCCGCCTGGACCGGTGTCATCATCGCCTTCATCGGTTTCTGCATCGCGGGTGCCTACATGGTGCTGGCCGAACCGCTGGGCTTCTGGGGCGGCATGGTCGTCGTGGTCCTGGGCGGTGTCGTCGGCATGGTCATGCGGAGCATGGGACTGGGCCAGCCGAAGACCTCTTCCGCGCAGCCCACGCACACGGCGCGCGAGACCGTGGGCGCCGACGCCTGACCCACCGAGGCTTCGCCCAGGCGGTCCCGGCACACGCCGGGGCCGCCTTTCGCGTGCGCGGGTGAGCGCCCGCTACGCGCGAGAGGCAGAATGCGTCGGGTGAACGCCGAAACCCAGAGGGTGACACAGACCGGGTCCGGTACCGGACCCGGTGCCATGGTGCGGCGGCTCGGCGTTCCCGGCGGAGTGCTCGCGGCCGTCGCCGGGGCCTTCGCGTACGTCGGGGCCGTCGACCCCAATCAGCCCGGCCACTACCCGGTCTGCCCGCTGCTGCGCCTCACGGGCCTGTACTGCCCCGGCTGCGGCGGCCTGCGCAGCGCCCACGCCTTCGTGCACGGAGACCTCGCCACGGCGCTCACGGACAACGCGCTCGCCGTCGGCGGCTACCTGGTCTTCGCGGTGGTGTGGGCCGTCTGGGTGATCCGCGCGGTGCGCGGACGGCCCCTGCGACTCGATCTCGGACCGGTCCATCTGTGGAGCGTGGGCGCGTTGGTGCTGGTCTTCACGGTTGTCCGGAACCTGCCGTCCGGCGGCTGGCTACATCCTTGATCAAATGACAAATGTCCAGGTAGTGGGACCGGCGTCAACCGGATGCGAGGCCTACGCCTTCCTCCGGATACCATCGCAGTGACCCGACTTTTCCGTCAGGGACGGTGCACCCGGGTCGACTGCTCCACCGCTTCAACCGTCCACCGCAGGGAAGGGGGCCGCTCGCGTGAGTGTGCTCGACGAGATCATCGACGGAGTCCGTGCCGACCTCGCGGAGCGGCAGGCGCGCGTCAGCCTCGACGAGCTCAAGGAGCGCGCGGCGAAGGCTCCTGCGGCCAAGGACGGTGTCGCCGCCCTGCGCGGTGACAGCGTCAAGGTCATCTGCGAGGTCAAGCGGTCCAGCCCGTCCAAGGGCGCGCTCGCCGCGATCGCCGACCCCGCCGCCCTGGCCGCCGACTACGAGGCGGGCGGTGCGGCCGTCATCTCCGTCCTCACCGAACAGCGCCGCTTCGGCGGTTCGCTCGCGGACCTGGAGGCCGTCCGCGCCCGCGTGGACATCCCCGTGCTGCGCAAGGACTTCATCGTCACGTCGTACCAGCTGTGGGAGGCCCGCGCGTACGGCGCCGACCTGGCGCTGCTCATCGTCGCGGCCCTCGACCAGCCCGCCCTGGAGTCCCTCATCGAGCGCGCCGAGTCCATCGGGCTCACGCCGCTGGTCGAGGTGCACGACGAGGACGAGGTCGAGCGCGCGGTGGACGCCGGCGCGAAGATCATCGGTGTCAACGCGCGCGACCTCAAGACGCTGAAGGTCGACCGGACGACCTTCGAGCGGGTCGCCCCCGAGATCCCGGACAACCTCGTCAAGATCGCCGAGTCCGGTGTCCGCGGCCCGCACGACCTCATCGCCTACGCCAACGCGGGCGCCGACGCGGTCCTGGTCGGTGAGTCCCTCGTGACCGGCCGCGACCCGAAGACCGCCGTCTCCGACCTGGTCGCCGCGGGTGCCCACCCGGCCCTGCGGCACGGACGGGACTGACCTGCCGGTGACCGTCCCGACCCTCGCCCCCGCCGTACCCCGTCCGGGCCCGTGCCCCGACGGGGTACCGGCGCGCGCGGGGTCGGCGCTGCCGCGTCCGGCCGGCGGGGTCTCGCGGCCCCGGGCCGGGGCACCGGTGGCGAGGACGGACGACGGAAGCCCGCTCCCGCCCGTCGCGCCGGGCACCCACTCCTCCCTTCCCGGGGGCTCGGGGGACGCGTCCGCCGGGCGCCCCTCCATGCCGTCCGCCGCCCTGCTCCCGGTCCCCGCGGCGGTCCGTGACCCCTACGCCCGTCTCGCCCGCGGCTGCCGGCCGCGCGGCTGCCGCGCACCCGCACGCCGGGTGCACGGGCGCCGGGTCCGTTACGTCATCGGCGACGAGCCGGGTCAGGTCAACGGGATGCGATGGCCCGAGCGCGTACGCGCGCTCGCGCCCTCCTCGGCCTAGTCCACCTCACGCGTGGACCGAGCCGGATCCGGCACCCCCAGTCCTCGAGGCGGCACGTCCGTCTTCTGCGCGGGCGGGCCGGCGGCAGGGCGGGCGGTGTCACCGACCGACCCGTCGGTGACCGCGGAGCGCGGGTGCGTCCGGCCACCGTGACCCCTGTCCGACCCGTAACCGGGGCTGTCGCCCCTGCGAGGTATCCGCATGCCCAGCGAGTTCTTCATTCCCGACCCCGAGGGTCAAGTCCCCAGTGCCGAGGGCTACTTCGGCGCGTACGGCGGCAAGTTCATCCCGGAGGCGCTGGTCGCCGCCGTGGACGAGGTCGCCGTCGAGTACGACAAGGCGAAGGCGGACCCCGAGTTCGCCCGCGAGCTCGACGACCTGCTCGTCCACTACACCGGACGTCCGAGTTCACTCACCGAGGTGCCGCGCTTCGCCGAGCACGCCGGTGGCGCGCGGATCTTCCTCAAGCGGGAGGACCTCAACCACACCGGCTCGCACAAGATCAACAACGTGCTCGGCCAGGCCCTGCTCACCCGGCGCATGGGCAAGACCCGCGTCATCGCGGAGACCGGCGCGGGCCAGCACGGCGTCGCCACGGCCACCGCCTGCGCGCTCTTCGGCCTCGAATGCACCATCTACATGGGCGAGATCGACACCCGGCGCCAAGCGCTCAACGTGGCCCGGATGCGCATGCTCGGCGCCGAGGTCATCGCCGTGAAGTCCGGCTCCCGCACTCTCAAGGACGCCATCAACGAGGCGTTCCGCGACTGGGTCGCCAACGTCGACCGCACCCACTACCTCTTCGGGACCGTCGCGGGCCCGCACCCCTTCCCCGCCATGGTCCGGGACTTCCACCGGGTCATCGGCGTCGAGGCCCGGCGGCAGATCCTGGAGCGCGCCGGCCGGCTGCCCGACGCGGCCGTCGCCTGTGTCGGCGGCGGCTCCAACGCCATCGGCCTCTTCCACGCCTTCATCCCCGACAGCGGCGTACGCCTGATCGGCTGCGAGCCCGCCGGGCACGGCCTGGAGACCGGCGAGCACGCGGCGACCCTGACCGCCGGCGAGCCGGGCATCCTGCACGGATCGCGGTCGTACGTCCTCCAGGACGAGGAGGGCCAGATCACCGAGCCCTACTCGATCTCGGCCGGACTCGACTACCCGGGCATCGGCCCCGAGCACGCCTACCTCAAGGACAGCGGCCGCGGCGAGTACCGCGCGGTCACCGACGACGCGGCGATGCAGGCCCTGCGGCTGCTCTCCCGCACCGAGGGCATCATCCCGGCGATCGAGAGCGCCCACGCGCTCGCCGGGGCCCTGGAGGTCGGCAAGGAGCTGGGCAAGGACGGGCTGATCGTCGTCAACCTGTCCGGGCGCGGCGACAAGGACATGGACACGGCCGCCCGCTACTTCGGCCTGTACGAAGAGGGCGCCGACGCGGTCGTCCCCGCGGACGCCGACAGCGAGAACGCCGAGATCGAGGGGGACGCCAAGTGAGCGGCAACATCCAGCTGTTGAGCGACACCCTCGCCGCGGCGAAGGCGGAGGGACGGTCCGCCCTCATCGCGTACCTGCCGGCCGGCTTCCCGACCGTCGACGGCGGTATCGCCGCCGTCAAGGCCGTCTTCGACGGCGGCGCCGATGTCGTCGAGGTCGGGCTGCCGCACAGCGACCCGGTCCTCGACGGCCCGGTCATCCAGACCGCCGACGACATCGCCCTGCGGGGAGGCGTCAAGATCGCGGACGTGATGCGGACCGTCCGGGAGGGCTTCGAGGCCACCGGCAAGCCCGTGCTCGTGATGACGTACTGGAACCCGATCGACCGCTACGGAGTCGAGCGCTTCACCGCCGAGCTCGCCGAGGCGGGCGGCGCGGGCTGCATCCTGCCCGACCTGCCCGTCCAGGAGTCGGCGCTGTGGAGGGAGCACGCCGAGAAGCACGGCCTCGCGACCGTCTTCGTCGTCGCGCCCAGCAGCAAGGACGCCCGGCTCGCCGAGATCACCGCGGCGGGCACCGGCTTCGTGTACGCGGCCTCGCTGATGGGGGTCACCGGCACCCGGGCGTCGGTCGGGGCCCAGGCCCAGGACCTGGTTGCGCGCACCAAGGCCACCACCGGGCTGCCGGTCTGTGTCGGCCTCGGTGTCTCCAGCGCCGCGCAGGCCGCCGAGGTGGCCGGCTTCGCCGACGGCGTGATCGTCGGTTCGGCGTTCGTGAAGCGGATGCTGGACGCGCCGGACGAGGCGGCCGGACTCGAAGCGGTACGGGCGCTGGCGGGCGACCTCGCGAAGGGTGTGCGCGGAACGGCGTAACGCCGCCGTGCGGATGAGCACGTAACGGACAATCCGCTCACTCGAACGAGTGGACCTTGGACCGGGGAGGCGCGCTGCGCCTCCCCGGTTCGTTCTGCCGGATGTGAGCGAGAAGAACCGTGACGGAAAGCGCAACGCCCGCGAGCGGCTGGCGGTCGAGCGAGAGAAGCAGAAGACCGCGGAGAAGCGCCGGCGCGCGCTGATCGTGGGGGCGTCGGTGATCTGTGTGCTCGGCCTGGCCGCCGTGATCGGCGTGGTGGCCGCCAACGCAGGCAAGGACAAGAAGAGCGACACGTCGGGCCCGGTCGTGTCGCCCTCGGGCGCCACCGGCAAGGACGGTCTCGCGATTCCCGTCGGCAAGGACAGCGCCAAGTCGACCCTCACGGTGTGGGAGGACTTCCGCTGCCCGGCCTGCCAGGCCTTCGAGGCGGCCTACCGCCCGACGATCCACGAGCTGGTCGACTCGGGGCAGCTGAAGGTCGAGTACCACCTCGTCACGCTGATCGACGGGAACATGGGAGGCAGCGGCTCGCGCAAGGCCGCCAACGCCGCGGCGTGCGCCCAGGACGCCGGGAAGTTCAGCGCCTACCACGACGTGCTCTACGAGAACCAGCCCAAGGAGACCGACGACGCCTTCGCCGACAACGCCAAGCTCATCGAGCTCGCCGGCAAGGTCGAAGGCCTGGACACCCCGGCCTTCCGCACCTGCGTCAACGACGGCACTCACGACACCTGGGTCGAGAAGTCGAACGCCGCGTTCCAGAGCGGCGGCTTCACGGGCACACCGACCGTGCTCCTGGGCGGCAAGAACATCTACGCGGACCAGTCCATGACCCCCGCCAAGCTGAAGCAGATGGTGGAGGCGGCCAACAAGGGCTGAGCCGTCCCGCACGCTCCGGCGCCCCCGCCTGTCCACAGGCCTGGGGGCGCCGCACGTTATGGACCCGTTGCGGGGCTGCCCGCCGTGGGCGGCGTCCGGCACGGTAGCGTCGACCTTGCCATGGAACTTGCCTACATTCCCAGCCCGTCGCACGGTGTGCTGCACCTCGGCCCCATTCCGCTGCGCGGCTACGCGTTCTGCATCATCATCGGCGTCTTCGTAGCCGTCTGGCTCGGCAACAAGCGCTGGATCGCCCGGGGAGGGCGGACCGGCACAGTGGCCGACATCGCGGTCTGGGCCGTGCCCTTCGGCCTCGTCGGCGGCCGGCTCTACCACGTGATCACGGACTACGAGCTGTACTTCAGCGAGGGCCGTAACTGGGTGGACGCCTTCAAGATCTGGGAGGGCGGGCTCGGCATCTGGGGCGCGATCGCGCTCGGTGCGCTGGGCGCGTGGATCGGTTGCCGCCGCCGGGGCATCCCGCTGCCCGCGTGGGCCGACGCCGTCGCACCCGGTATCGCCTTCGCCCAGGCACTCGGGCGCTGGGGCAACTGGTTCAACCAGGAGCTCTACGGCAGGGCCACGGACGTTCCGTGGGCGCTGCACATCACGTCCTCCACGGACGGTCGTGTGCCCGGCTACTACCACCCGACGTTCCTGTACGAGTCCCTGTGGTGCATCGGCGTCGGATTCCTGGTCATCTGGGCCGATCGTCGCTTCAAGCTCGGCCACGGGCGGGCCTTCGCGCTGTACGTCGCCGCGTACTGCGTCGGCCGGTTCTGGATCGAGTACATGCGCGTCGACGACGCCCACCACATCCTGGGCCTGCGTCTCAACGACTGGACCGCGATGGTGGTCTTCCTCCTGGCGGTGCTCTACATCGTGCTCTCGGCCCGGCTGCGTCCGGGTCGCGAGGAGATCGTGGAGCCCGGAGCCGGCGCGGACGCTCCCGCCGAGGACGACGAGACCGCTTCCGACAAGGCCGAGGACGAGGACAAGAGCGAGGCCGGGGACGGGACCGACGGTGAGTCCGTCGGCCTCGACAAGCCTGCCGCCACCGAGTCCACCGAGTCCACCGTGTCCCGGGAGTCCGCCGGGTCCGCGTCCGAGACGGAATCCGAGCCGGAGCCCGACACGGAACCGGACGCGGAGTCGACCTCGCGGGACGAGGCCGGGTCGGCCAAGAAGAGCTGAGTTCTCCCCGTACGCCGAAGGGGGCGCCGCGTTCCAGGACGCGGCGCCCCCTTCGCCGTGCCCGGGGCCAGGCGCTGTGCTCCGCCTCAGGCCAGGCGCTGCGCCAGGGCGAGGGTGCGGCGGGCACCCGTGACCACCGCCGCGTCGATGAAACGGCCGTCCGGAAGGGCCTGGGCGCCCGGATCGGTGGCGGCCGCCCTGATGACGGCCTCGGCCGAGTCGACCTCGGCCGGAGTGGGGAGGTAGGCCCGCTCGATGATGGGAAGCTGGCGGGGGTGGATGGCCGCGCGTCCGAGGAAGCCGAGGGCGCGGCCGTGCGCGCAGGACGAGGCCAGGCCCTCCACGTCACGGATGTCGGGATAGACCGACTGGACCGGCGGGGGCAGCCCCGCCGCCCGGGCGGCCACGATCACCCGTGCCCGGGACCAGTCGAGCCCGGCTTCGTTCCGGACACCGAGATCGGCCCGCAGGTCCGTCTCGCCGAGCGCGATACCGCGCAGGGCGCGATGGGCGGACGCGATGGCGAAG
Source organism: Streptomyces sp. NPDC005141 (assembly GCF_053599975.1). Classification (NCBI taxonomy): domain Bacteria; kingdom Bacillati; phylum Actinomycetota; class Actinomycetes; order Kitasatosporales; family Streptomycetaceae; genus Streptomyces; species Streptomyces sp. NPDC005141. Next base: position 115,797 of record NZ_JBSFYW010000014.1, read on the forward strand.
GCCTGCTCCACGCCCAGAGCCGACTCCAGCAGGGCGTACAGCGGGATCGCGCCGCCCTCCGCGGGGGTCGCGCTCTCCGCCACCCGTACGACGTCGGAGCGCGAGGTTACCTTCGGCAGACGCAGGCCGGACAGGCCGGGCAGCGGCGAGAGCGTCTTCAGATCGGCGTCGGCGAACGGGCCGTCGAGCGCGTTGACCCGGACGTGCACCGGGACGGGCGGCGGTTCGGCGAGGAGGTCGGCGGTGGCGGCGAGGGCGTACTCCTTGCGGTCCGGGGCGACCGCGTCCTCCAGGTCGACGAGGACCACGTCCGCCCCGGAGACGAGGGCCTTGGCCACCACCTCGGGACGGTCGCCGGGCACGTACAGCCAGGTGAGGGGCAGGAGTTCCGCGGTCACAGCGCGCCCTCCGCTCTCAGCGCCTCGATCTCGGGTCCCGTCAGGCCGAGTTCGGTGAGCACGGCGTCGGTGTCCGCGCCGTGCGGGCGGCCCGCCCAGTGGATCGCACCGGGCGTGGCGGAGAGCCGGAAGAGGACGTTCTGCATGCGCAGCGGGCCCAGTTCGGGGTCGTCGACGGTGGTTACCGTGTCCAGGGCCAAGTACTGCGGGTCGGTCATGACGTCCCGGACGTCCTGGATCGGGGCGACCGCGGCCTCCGCCTTCTCGAAGGCCGCGAGGACCTCGTCGCGGGTGCGCTCGGCGATCCACGCGCCGACCGCCCCGTCCAGGACGTCGGCGTGGCGTGCCCGGTCCGCGCCGGTCGCGAACCACGGCTCGTCGATCACGTCCGGGCGGCCCACCAGCCGCATCACCCGCTCGGCGATCGACTGGGCCGATGTGGACACGGCGACCCAGTACCCGTCCGCCGTGCGATAGGTGTTGCGGGGCGCGTTGTTCGCCGAGCGGTTGCCGGTGCGGGGCTGGACGTGGCCCAGCTGGTCGTACCAGATCGGCTGCGGGCCGAGCACGGTCAGGATCGGCTCGATGATCGCCATGTCGATCACCTGGCCCTCGCCGGTGCGGTCGCGCGCGGTCAGCGCGGTCAGCACGGCGTACGCCGTCGCCAGTCCGGCGATCGAGTCGGCCAGGCCGAACGGGGGGAGGACCGGTGGTGCGTCCGGTTCGCCGGTGATCGCCGCGAAGCCGCTCATCGCCTCCGCGAGCGTGCCGAAACCGGGGCGGTGCGCGTAGGGGCCGAACTGGCCGAAACCGGTGACCCGGGCGAGGACCAGGCGGGGGTTCGCCGCGGACAGTTCCTCCCAGCCCAGGTCCCACTTCTCCAGGGTGCCCGGCCGGAAGTTCTCGACGATCACGTCGGCGTCGGCGGCGAGCCGGAGCAGTGTCTCGCGTCCGCCGCGCTTCGACAGGTCGAGCGTGATCGTGCGCTTGTTCCGCCCGAGGAGCTTCCACCACAGGCCGACGCCGTCCTTCGAGGGACCGTGTCCCCGGGACGGGTCCGGTTGCGTGGGATGCTCGATCTTGACGACCTCCGCGCCGAAGTCGCCGAGCATGGTGGCGGCGAGCGGCCCCGCGAACAGGGTCGCGAGGTCGAGGACGCGCAGGCCGCTGAGGGGGCCGCCCCCGGTGTGCCCTCTCATGAGCCGGCCTGGGCGTCGATCTCGGAGCGGTACGGCATCGAGGACGACGCTCCGGGCCGCTGCACCGACATGGCGGCCGCGGCCGACGCCCACGCCAGCGCCTGAGGCATCTCCCGGCCCTCGGCGAGTGCCACCGCGAGGGTGCCGACGAAGGTGTCGCCCGCGCCGGTGGAGTCGACGGCGGTCACCTTGGGCGCGGGCACGGCGACGGGTTCGGCGCCGCGGGCCGCGTACAGGCTGCCCTCGGCGCCCAGGGTGACGACGACCTCGGGGACCTGTTCGAGCAGCGCGGCGGCCGCTTCGCGCGGGTCGGTGAAGCCGGTGAGTGCGGCGGCCTCGTGCTGGTTGGGCACCAACAGGTCGATGGTGGCCAGCAACTGGGGCGGCAGGAACCGTGCGGGAGCCGGGGTGAGGATCGTCCGGACGCCGTGCCGGCGCGCGGCCTCCGCGCCGGAGAGCACGGCTTCCAGCGGGATCTCGAGCTGGAGCAGCAGCGCGTCGGCGCTGGCGATGAGGCCCTCGTCGCCGGGGGCGAGGGAGGTGACGGTGCCATTGGCGCCGGGGATGACGACGATCGCGTTGCCGCCCTCCTCGTCCACCACGATGTGCGCGGTGCCGGACGGGCCCTCGGTGGTGCGCAGATGGTCGGTGTTCACACCGAAGTGCTCCAGTGTGGAACGGAGTTGACTGCCGAAGGAGTCGGCGCCCACCGCGCCGACCAAGGAGACGTCGGCGCCCGCGTGCGCGGCGGCCACCGCCTGGTTGGCGCCCTTGCCGCCGGGGATCGTACGGAACTCCCGGCCCGTCACGGTCTCTCCGCGCTGCGGGGCTTTGGCGACATACGCGACGAGGTCCATGTTCGTGCTGCCGAGCACGGCGATATGGGTCATGGGCGAACGGTCTCCCGGTGTGTGAGGTGAGCGAGGGCGTCGAAGCCGATGCCGTCGAAGTCGGAGACGGAGGTGGCGAGCCGGTTCTTGAGGGGGCCCGTCCAGTGGTCGGGCAGGGCGGCGGGGTCGCCCGCGAGCAGGCCCGCGATGCTTCCGGCCGTCGCGCCGTTCGAGTCGGTGTCCAGGCCGCCGGACACCGCGCGGCAGACCGAGCCGCCGAAGTCGCCGTCCGCGTGGGTGAGGGCGGCGGCGATCAGCGCGGTGTTGGGGACGGCGTGGACCCAGTGGCAGTCGCGGTGGGTGGTGTGCAGTTCGTCGACGACGGTGTCGAAGTCCGGTGTCGTACGGGCGAGCCGGACCGCGTGGCGGACCGCCCGGGCCAGCCGGGAGCCGGGCGGGACGACGGTCAGTCCGGTGCGCAGACAGGCGTGGACGTCACTCGTCCCGCCGGCCGCCCCGGCGATGGCGGCGGCCGTGAACATCGCCGCGTAGACGCCGTTGGCCGTGTGGGTCAGGGCGGCGTCGCGGTACGCCTGTTCGGCGGCCCCGGCCGGGTCGCCCGGGTTGGTCCAGCCGTGCACGTCCGCGCGGATCAGGGCGCCGATCCATTCGCGGAACGGGTTGTGACGGAGGGCCGTGTCCGGGGGTTCGACGCCGCTGAGGAGGTTGCGGTAGGCGACGCGCTCCGCGGTGAACGTGCGGCCGGCGGGGAGTTCGTCCAGCCAGAGGCGGGCCACATCCGCGGTGCTGAAGGCCCTGCCGTGGCGCTGGAGCAACAGGAGGTTCAGAAGCGGGTAGTTGAGGTCGTCGTCCTCCGGCATGCCGTCGATGTTCTCGGCCAGGGAGGTGGGGGCGGAGCGCCGGTTCCAGGGGTGGGCGTCCAGGAGGTCCAGGGGTACGCCCCGCGCGGTGAACCAGGTGCGGAGGGGCCAGTTGCCCGCGGCCCGGGCGAGTGACCGGATGCCGTGGAGGGGGAGTTTCTCCACGGGTTTCCCCAGCAGGCAGCCGACGGCCCGGCCGAGCCAGGCCGCTTCCAGACGGGCCCGTGCGGGAGCGGGCCCGGGCGCGGGCCGAGGGGGTGGCCAGGTGGGGCAGCCGGCCTTGATCAGTGCCAGTTCCGTCGGCTCGTCGTCCGCCGACGTGCTGGGCAGGCCGGCGAGTTCGTCGAGGAGTCCGGCTGCCAGCCGGCGCAGGGCGGGTGAGGCGGGGGCCGGCGACGCACCCGCGCGGAGCGGCGCCGGTCGGCCGCCCGCCGCGTGCCAGCGGGCGGCGACGGGACCTGGATCGCGGCCGTCCTGGACGGCCTGGTGGAGCTCGTGGCCGATGAGGTCCTCGGGCTGGACCCAGGTCAGTCGGAGCACGGTGTTCCCGCCAGCGCGGCGTAGGCCGCCTCGTGGGTCCGGCGCCGGTGGACGTCGCGGTCGAAGATCTCCCGGGTCACCTCGGCGAGCGTACGCGCCGGGGCGTCCAGGTCGAGGCGGCTGGACTCGGCCACCGTCTTGGCCCAGTCGTGCGGGACCTCGCCGCCCAGCGCGCCCGCGAGGGCGCCGGCCATGGTGGCGATGGAGTCGCAGTCGCGGCCGTAGTTGACCGAGCCGAGGACCGCGTGCCGGAAGTCGCCGCCGGACACCAGCAACATGCCGAGGGCGACGGGGAGTTCTTCGATGGAGTGGAGACGGGAGGGGCGGCGGGCGCCGAGCGACGGGGAACGGTAGTCCGGGCCGACCGTGTCGTACGGAGCCACCGCCCGGCGCAGCGGGACGAGCGCCGACTCGAAGTCCGTGTGGTGGGAGGCGACTTCGCAGGCCGCCTCGACGGCGGCGCGGGTGCCGTCCTTGGCCAGCGACAGGCATGCGGCGACGACCGAGTCGGGGGTGGCGCCGGGCGAGCAGGCCGCGGCCACCGCTGCCGCGAAGACGCCCGCGGCCTCGCGGCCGTAGGAGGACTGGTGGGCTCCCGCGATGTCGAGGGCCTCGGCGTACGCGCCCGCCGGATTCGCCGCGTTGACGAGGCCGACCGGGGCCATGTACATCGCGGCACCGCAGTTCACGATGTTGCCGTCGCCGGCCTCCCGGGGGTCCACATGGCCGTAGTGGAGGCGGGCGACCAGCCACTTCTCGGCGAGGAAGATCCGCTGGAGGGGGAGGGCCTCGGCCTCCAGCTCCGGGATCCAGCGGGGGGTCGTCATCAGGTCGGGGACCAGGTGCTCGGCGACGGCGTAGGCGTCGAGGTGGTCGCGGACGGTGGCGTACACCCGTACCAGGGCATGGGTCATCAGGGTGTCGTCGGTGACGTGTCCGTCGCCCTTGTGGTACGGGGCGATGGGGCGGGCGGTGGGCCAGGCGTCGCCGTTCCAGGGGCCGACGACACCGCGTACGCGGCCGCCGTGGCGTTCGGTGATCTGTTCGGGGGAGTACCCCTCGACGGGGCCGCCGAGCGCGTCGCCGACGGCGGCTCCGACGAGGGCTCCGGTGATCCGTTCGTCGAGGGTTCCCGTTCCTTCTCCTTTGGGCGTCATGCCCGAATCATCCCTCTGGGGCAGTCAGTTCCGGGGAATCGAGCGGGTCGGCGAGTCCCGTCGCCTCGAGTGGGTCGGCGAATCCCGTCGCCTCGAGGAGTTCGGCGAGTCCGATGAGATCCGTCCCCGTCAGACGGGGCAGCGCGCAGCCGGACAGGGTGCGGCAGGCGTCGCGCCAGGAGGCGGGGATCGCGGCGGCGCCGCCGAGCGCCCCGGTGAGCGCCCCGGCCAGGGCGGGGGCCGAGTCGGCGACCCGGGACAGGCACGCGGCGGCGGGCACCGCCTCGGCGATCCGGCCGCGCGCGGCCAGGGTCAGGGCAAGGGCGACGGGGACGGTCTCGGCCGCCGCGATGCCGTAGCTGTAGACGTGGTCGACGATCTGATGCTCCAGCAGGGGGACCAGGGCGAAGGTGCTCTCGCTTTCGCGGGCCAGGGTGAGGGCGTGGCGGGCGTTGCGGCCGATCTCCGTCGTGGCGGGCAGTTCCGCGAGGGCGGCGTCCACGCAGACGGCGGCGGAGTGCCCGGCGAGGGCGAGCGACACGGCGGCGGCCATTGCGCGGGCGCCGTGCACACCGTCGCCGTCCTGGGTGTAGCGGGCGTCGAACTCGGCGAGTTCCGCGGCGAGTCGGGGGTCTCCCGGGTGTGCCACGGCGAGCACGCAGGCCCGTACGCAGGCCGCGTCGTCGAAGTAGTGGGGGTTGTCGTGGCCGGTGGCGGGCGGGCGCAGACCGGTGGCGAGGTTGCCGAGTCCGGCGCGCACGGAGATCCGGGCGCGCAGCGGGAGCAGGGCGGACTCGACCTCGGGGGCGCGATCCGCCGCGGCGGCGACCTCGCTGGCGACGGCGTTCCAGGACAGGTCGATGGACGCGCGCATCCTGCGCTCGCGGCTCAGGTCCCCGAGTGCCGCGGTCTCCCCGGCCCGGAGCACGGCCTCCGCCGCGAACGCCGCCCACTCGGCGTCGTCCGACGGGCCGAGCCGCAACGGCTCCGGCGGCTGGTTCAGCGCGATCGGCACGGGCAGGGTCGTCGTCGCGTTCTGCTCCGCGAAGGTGTCCAGCTCGCGGGTCAGCCGCCGGGTCCACTCGGGCATCCGCGCGGCCCGGTGCCGTGCGGCGGGCCAGCCCGCGGCGTCGCCCGCGGCCAGTCCGAGGAGCAGCCCTTCGATACGGCGCGCGCCCGCTTCCACGGGCACTTCCCCCGAAGAGATCCCCCGCTCCCGGGCCACCTCACCACCACCCGCCACCGGCCCGGCCGCCCCGACGAGCCCCCCTGGCTCCGTGGCCCCGCCGACCGCCACCGGGCAGGCGCGCCCGGCGAGCGCGGCCGGTTGTCCGCCTTCGGCGAGTGCCACCGGCTGGGCGCCCGCCGCGAGTGCCGCCGGGTCCGCTCCCGCGGTGAGGGGTACCGGCGTGGCATCCACGGTGAGTGCCGCCGGGCCGGCCTCTGCCGCGAGTGTCACCGGCTCGGGTTCCTCGGTGGGCGCCGCCGGGTCCGCCGCCGTCACGAGGGCCACCGGCCCCGGCTCCCCGGTGCCGGCTGCAGGTACCGGTGCCGGTGTGCGGGGTGCGAGGGTGCTCCGGGGCGGCCCGTCCGTCTCCGCCGGGGCGGGCGGTGACGGTTCGGGGGGCGGCGCCGACGCGGCGCCCTCGCCCGTCGCCGGGCCGGACTCGTCGCCTGCCAGGCCGGGGCTCATGAGCGCACCTCGTCGTCACCGGCGGCCGGCTCCCAGGCGTCCGGGTCCGAAAGGACGTAGGCGTCCGAGGCGGTGACGACGTACGCGTCCGGGGCCGTGACGGCGTACGCCTCCGGAGCGGTGACGACGTACGCGTCCGGGGCGGGCGGTACGCGGCCTCCCGCGCCCCACTTCTCCTCGTCCTCCGGCGTCAGCAGTTCCGCCACGTCCAGGATGTGGTGGCCCTCCATGGAGGGGAGGCAGGTGCCGCGGGCCGGTCCGATGGCCGCCGCCCAGGCGGCCGGGATCGAGGACACGCCCCGGGTCGCGCCCGCCAGTGCTCCGGCCACCGCGGCCGTCGTGTCGGCGTCGCGGCCCATGTTCACCGCGGTGAGGACCGACTCGGTGAACGCCCCGTCCGCCGCCGCGTAGGCGCCGAAGGCGAGGGCCACGGCCTCGGGGGCCAGATCGGTCCACGGGTAGCCGCCGATCACCACCGCGGAGCGCACCGCCCGCTCGCCGCGGTGCGCCACCGCGACCGCGCGGCGCAGTGAGCGGGCCGTCCAGGAGTCGTCCGGGATGACGGCCAGGGCGGACGCGACGACCGCGATGGTGGGAGCGCCCGCCATCGCGGCGGCGACCCCCGCCGCGACCGCCTGGCCGCCGTAGATGCCCTCGCCGTCGTGACTCACCGAGCCGTCGATCGCCACGAGCCGGGCCGCCTCGGCGGGCCGGCCGGCCGCGAAGACGCCGAAGGGGGCCGCGCGCATGGCGAGGCCGTCGCTCCAGGCGTGCCGGTGCTGGGCGGAGATGGGCGCCGCGAGACCCCGCCGGAGGTTCTCCAGCGTGCCGCGCTCGCTGAAACCGGCGCCGCGGAACGGCCCCTCGTCGCGGTCCGCGATCCACTGGTGCCAGGCCGACTCGACGTGCGCCACGGTCAGCGCCGAGCCGTGCCGGGCCAGCAGCAGCCCCGAGAAGATCGCGTACTCGGTGTCGTCCGTACCGGCCGGATGCTCGGCGACGTACCCGGTGATCCGGCCCCACTTGGCGCGGATCTCCGACGGCTTCATGTTCTCGGCGGGTGCGCCCAGCGCGTCCCCGACGGCGAGTCCGAGCAGTGCGCCGCGCGCCCGGTCGCGGAGACCGGCGGCGTTCCCGGGTGCCGGGGCCGAGGGAATGCAGGCGATGGAAGCCATACGTGCCTCTCCTCTCAGGGCCCCTGCCGGTGCGCGGAATGCGGTGCGCGGAACCCTTTGCGGATCTGTCCCACCTTGGCGGTTGACAGGAGCCTCGCGGGCCTCACTGTCACCCGGTCGACATATGTGCATGACATGCCACGGATGAGCGTCAAAAGGTAAAAGTGCAGGTTAGCGCAGCCTTTCCTTGCTGGCGGCGACGAAATTCGAAGCGTACTTTCGTAGTTGTCAAAAAGTGGAAACAGTCCAATCAAGCACCCTGGGGGACCGGTATGGCGCTCATCGAGACCGAGGCGACGCTGCACGAGGCGCACCGCGACAACCACACCCACCGGGATGTGAGTGGCGGATGGCTGCGCCCGGCGGTGTTCGGCGCGATGGACGGCCTGGTCTCCAACCTCGCCCTGATGACCGGTGTGGCCGGCGGTTCCGTCTCCCAGCAGACGATCGTCATCACCGGGCTCGCGGGCCTGGCCGCCGGCGCCTTCTCGATGGCCGCCGGTGAGTACACCTCCGTCGCCTCGCAGCGCGAGCTCGTCGAGGCGGAACTCGATGTCGAGCGGCGGGAGCTGCGCAAGCACCCCAAGGACGAGGAGCGCGAGCTGGCCGCGCTGTACGAGGCCCGCGGCGTCGAGCCCGAGCTGGCCCGGGAGGTCGCCCGGCAGCTCTCCCGCGATCCCGAGCAGGCCCTGGAGATCCACGCGCGCGAGGAGCTCGGCATAGACCCCGGCGACCTGCCCTCCCCGGCTGTCGCCGCCGTGTCCAGCTTCGGCTCCTTCGCGCTGGGCGCCCTGCTCCCCGTACTGCCGTATCTGCTGGGCGCGACCGTGCTGTGGCCGGCGCTGCTGCTGGCGATGTTCGGCCTCTTCGCGTGCGGTGCCGTGGTGGCCAGGGTGACCGCGCGTTCCTGGTGGTTCAGCGGGCTGCGGCAGCTCGCTCTCGGCGGTGCCGCGGCGGGTGTGACGTACGCCCTGGGCAGTCTGTTCGGTGCGGCCGTAGGATGAGGCCTCGATCACCTATGCACGGGACTGCATAAGTAGTCGTTACCCGGCGGTTTCGATTCCTTAACCACTGGGCATGAGCCGTAAGCGCCGCAGGCAATGACGCCTGCTCCGCACTCCTCGCGGCGGATCACGATCTCTGCCGCGAACCGGGCCGACGGTCATTGATCTGTCCGCTTAGGTCCCCATACTTTCCACCGCTGAGCGCGGTACCCCCGCCGCCGCCCGTGGTGTCCGCATGTTGGAACGCGGTATCCGGTTCCCGAGAATCGCTCCATCATGTAACCTGCACGAAATTTTGCACCAACAGAGGGCCAACGTCGTCCCTCGGCAGATGTCTCCCCCCTGAGCCCCAAGGGCCTGGGAGGGACCCCCCGCCCCGACGACGACGGGAGAGCCGATGCGTACGCCGCGCCAGCCGTCCCAGCACTCCACGAACGACCAGAAGTGGTCCTTCATGGATGCTCGCCCTGCTGCGCAGGGTATGTACGACCCCCGCAACGAGCACGACGCCTGTGGCGTCGGCTTCGTGGCCACCCTCACCGGCGAGGCGAGCCACGTGCTGGTCGAGCAGGCGCTCACCGTTCTGCGCAACCTGGAACACCGCGGTGCCACCGGCTCCGAGCCCGACTCGGGCGACGGCGCGGGCATCCTCTCCCAGGTCCCGGACGCCTTCTTCCGCGAAGTGGCCGGATTCGAACTTCCCGCAGCCGGCGCGTACGCGGTAGGCATCGCCTTCCTCCCCGAGGACGGCACGGCCGACGCCGTCTCACGTATCGAGACGATCGCCGCCGAAGAGGGCCTCACCGTCCTCGGCTGGCGCGAGGTCCCGGTCGCCCCCGGACTCCTCGGCGCCACCGCCCGCTCGACGATGCCCGCCTTCCGCCAGATCTTCGTGAGCGACAACGCGAGCCAGGGCATCGACCTCGACCGCACCGCTTTCGTGCTGCGCAAGCGCGCCGAGCGCGAGGCCGGTGTCTACTTCCCGTCGCTGTCCGCGCGGACCATCGTCTACAAGGGCATGCTGACCACCGGCCAGCTGGAGCCCTTCTTCCCGGACCTGTCCGACCGCCGCTTCGCCTCCGCGATCGCGCTCGTGCACTCCCGCTTCTCCACCAACACCTTCCCGAGCTGGCCGCTCGCCCACCCGTACCGCTTCGTCGCGCACAACGGCGAGATCAACACGGTCAAGGGCAACCGCAACTGGATGGTCGCCCGCGAGTCCCAGCTGGTCTCGGACCTGTTCGGGGACAAGGGCCTGGAGCGGGTCTTCCCCGTCTGCACGCCGGACGCCTCCGACTCGGCCTCCTTCGACGAGGTGCTCGAACTCCTGCACCTCGGCGGCCGCTCGCTCCCGCACTCCGTGCTGATGATGATCCCGGAGGCGTGGGAGAACCACGCATCCATGGACCCGGCCCGGCGCGCCTTCTACCAGTTCCACTCCACGATGATGGAGCCCTGGGACGGCCCGGCCTGTGTCACCTTCACCGACGGCACCCAGGTCGGCGCGGTCCTCGACCGCAACGGTCTGCGCCCCGGCCGCTACTGGGTCACCGACGAGGGTCTCGTCGTCCTCGGTTCCGAGGTCGGCGTCCTCGACATCGACCCCGCCAAGGTCGTCCGCAAGGGCCGCCTCCAGCCCGGCAAGATGTTCCTCGTCGACACCGTCGAGCACCGCATCATCGAGGACGACGAGATCAAGGCCGGTCTCGCCGCCGAGAAGCCTTACGCCGAGTGGCTGGAAGCCGGCGAGATCGAGCTCTCCGACCTCCCCGAGCGCGAGCACATCGTGCACACCCACGCCTCGGTCACCCGCCGCCAGCAGACCTTCGGCTACACCGAGGAAGAGCTGCGGATCATCCTCGCGCCGATGGCCAACACCGCCGGTGAGCCGCTCGGCTCCATGGGCACCGACTCGCCGATCGCCGCGCTCTCGCAGCGCCCGCGTCTCCTCTTCGACTACTTCACCCAGCTGTTCGCCCAGGTCACCAACCCGCCGCTGGACGCGATCCGCGAGGAACTGGTCACCTCCCTGCGCTCCTCCCTCGGTCCGGCGAGCAACCTGCTGGAGCCGACGGCCGCCTCCTGTCGAAGCGTCACCCTGCCCTTCCCGGTGATCGACAACGACGAGCTGGCCAAGCTCATCCACATCAACGCCGACGGCGACATGCCCGGCATGAAGGCCGCGACGCTGTCCGGCCTGTACCGGGTCTCCGGCGGCGGCGAATCCCTCGCCGCCCGCATCGAGGAGATCTGCACCGAGGCCGACGCCGCCATCGAGAACGGCGCCCGGCTGATCGTCCTGTCGGACCGTCACTCCGACGCCGAGCACGCGCCGATCCCGTCGCTGCTGCTCACCGCGGCCGTCCACCACCACCTCATCCGCACCAAGCAGCGCACCCAGGTGGGCCTGCTGGTCGAGGCCGGTGACGTCCGCGAGGTCCACCACGTCGCCCTGCTCATCGGCTTCGGCGCCGCAGCGGTCAACCCCTACCTGGCCATGGAGTCCGTCGAGGACCTGGTCCGCGCCGGCACCTTCCTCCAGGGCATCGAGCCCGAGCAGGCCATCCGCAACCTGATCTACGCGCTCGGCAAGGGCGTCCTGAAGGTCATGTCCAAGATGGGCATCTCGACCGTCGCCTCCTACCGCGGCGCCCAGGTCTTCGAGGCCGTCGGCCTGGAGCGGGCCTTCGTCGAGAAGTACTTCAACGGCACGACCACCAAGATCGGCGGCGCCGGTCTCGACGTCATCGCCAAGGAGGTCGCCGCCCGGCACGCCAAGGCCTACCCGGCCTCCGGCATCGCGCCGGCGCACCGCGCCCTGGACATAGGCGGCGAGTACCAGTGGCGCCGCGAGGGCGAGCCCCACCTGTTCGACCCGGAGACGGTCTTCCGCCTCCAGCACTCGACGCGCTCCGGCAGCTACGAGATCTTCAAGAAGTACACGGACCGCGTGAACGAGCAGTCCGAGCGGCTGATGACGCTGCGCGGCCTGTTCGGCTTCACCTCGGACCGCACCTCGATCTCCCTCGACGAGGTCGAGCCCGTCTCCGAGATCGTCAAGCGCTTCTCGACCGGCGCCATGTCGTACGGCTCCATCTCCAAGGAGGCGCACGAGACCCTCGCCATCGCCATGAACCAGTTGGGCGGCAAGTCCAACACCGGTGAGGGCGGCGAGGACGCGGACCGGCTGTACGACCCGGCGCGCCGCTCCAGCATCAAGCAGGTCGCCTCCGGCCGCTTCGGTGTCACCAGCGAGTACCTCGTCAACGCCGACGACATCCAGATCAAGATGGCCCAGGGCGCCAAGCCCGGCGAGGGCGGCCAGCTGCCCGGCCACAAGGTCTACCCGTGGGTGGCCAAGACCCGTCACTCGACCCCGGGTGTCGGTCTGATCTCCCCGCCGCCGCACCACGACATCTACTCCATCGAGGACCTGGCTCAGCTGATCCACGACCTCAAGAACGCCAACCCGCAGGCCCGCATCCACGTGAAGCTGGTCTCCGAGGTCGGCGTCGGCACGGTCGCAGCGGGTGTCTCCAAGGCCCACGCGGACGTCGTCCTGATCTCCGGCCACGACGGCGGAACGGGTGCCTCCCCGCTGACCTCCCTCAAGCACGCGGGCGGACCCTGGGAGCTCGGCCTCGCCGAGACCCAGCAGACCCTGCTGCTCAACGGCCTGCGCGACCGCATCGTCGTGCAGACCGACGGCCAGCTCAAGACGGGCCGCGACGTCGTCATCGCCGCGCTGCTCGGCGCCGAGGAGTTCGGTTTCGCGACCGCGCCGCTCGTCGTCTCCGGCTGCGTCATGATGCGCGTCTGTCACCTGGACACCTGCCCGGTCGGCATCGCCACGCAGAACCCGGTGCTGCGCGAGCGGTTCGCCGGCAAGGCCGAGTACATCGTCAACTTCTTCAAGTTCATCGCCGAAGAGGTCCGCGAGATCCTCGCCGAGCTCGGCTTCCGCACCATCGAAGAGGCCGTCGGTCACGCCGAGAACCTCAACGTGGAGCGCGCCATCACCCACTGGAAGGCGCAGGGCCTGGACCTGTCCCCGCTCTTCTACGTGCCCGAACTGCCCGAGGGCGCGGCGCTGCACCAGGTCATCGAGCAGGACCACGGCCTGGAGAAGGCGCTCGACAACGAGCTGATCAAGCTGGCCGCCGACGCGCTGGCCGCGGACTCCGCGACCGACGCCCAGCCGGTCCGCGCCCAGGTGGCGATCCGCAACATCAACCGCACGGTCGGCACCATGCTCGGCCACGAGGTGACGAAGAAGTTCGGTGGCGCGGGTCTGCCCGACGACACCATCGACATCACCTTCACGGGCTCGGCCGGCCAGTCCTTCGGCGCCTTCCTGCCGCGCGGCGTCACGCTGCGCCTGGAGGGCGACGCCAACGACTACGTCGGCAAGGGCCTCTCCGGCGGCCGGGTGATCGTCCGTCCCGACCGGGGCGCCGACCACCTCGCCGAGTTCTCGACCATCGCGGGCAACACCATCGCGTACGGCGCAACGGGCGGCGAGCTCTTCCTGCGCGGCCGCACCGGCGAGCGCTTCTGCGTCCGCAACTCCGGCGCGACGGTGGTCTCCGAGGGCGTGGGCGACCACGGCTGCGAGTACATGACCGGCGGTCACGCGGTCGTCCTCGGCGAGACGGGCCGCAACTTCGCGGCCGGCATGTCCGGCGGTGTCGCCTACGTGATCGACCTCGACCGCGACAACGTGAACGTCGGCAACGTGGACGCCGTCGAACAGCTCGACGACACCGACAAGCAGTGGCTGCACGACGTCGTGCGCCGGCACGCGGAGGAGACCGCTTCGACGGTCGCCGAGAAGCTGCTCGCCGAGTGGTCCGTGTCCGTGGACCGCTTCAGCAAGATCATTCCCAGCACGTACAAGGCAGTGCTCGCCGCCAAGGACGCCGCCGAGCGAGCCGGACTCAACGAGTCCGAGATCACCGAGAAGATGATGGAGGCGGCGACCAATGGCTGATCCCAAGGGCTTTCTGAACCACGGCCGTGAGGTCGCCAGGTCCCGGCCGGTCGAGGAGCGCCTCAAGGACTGGAACGAGGTCTACGTTCCGGGCTCGCTGCTCCCGATCATCTCCAAGCAGGCCTCGCGCTGCATGGACTGCGGCATCCCGTTCTGTCACAACGGCTGTCCGCTGGGGAACCTGATCCCCGAGTGGAACGACTACGCCTACCGCGAGGACTGGCAGGCCGCCTCCGAGCGGCTGCACGCCACCAACAACTTCCCGGAGTTCACGGGCCGGCTGTGCCCCGCCCCGTGCGAGTCGGCGTGTGTGCTCGGCATCAACCAGCCCGCCGTGACCATCAAGAACGTCGAGGTCTCGATCATCGACAAGGCGTGGGACACGGGCGACGTCGCCCCGCAGATCCCCGAGCGCCTGTCGGGCAAGACCGTCGCCGTCATCGGCTCCGGTCCCGCCGGTCTCGCCGCCGCCCAGCAGCTCACGCGCGCCGGTCACACGGTCGCGGTGTACGAGCGCGCCGACCGCGTCGGCGGCCTGCTGCGCTACGGCATCCCCGAGTTCAAGATGGAGAAGCGGCACATCAACCGCCGCATCGAGCAGATGCGCGCGGAGGGCACCCGCTTCCGCACGGGCATCGAGATCGGCCGCGACCTCAAGGCGACGGACCTGCGCAAGCGGTACGACGCCGTGGTCATCGCCGCCGGCGCGACGACCGCCCGTGACCTCCCCGTCCCCGGGCGGGAGCTGAACGGCATCCACCAGGCCATGGAGTACCTGCCGCTGGCCAACAAGGTGCAGGAGGGCGACTTCGTGGCGCCCCCGATCACGGCCGAGGGCAAGCACGTCGTGGTCATCGGCGGCGGCGACACGGGCGCGGACTGTGTGGGCACCGCCCACCGTCAGGGCGCGGCCTCGGTCACGCAGCTGGAGATCATGCCGCGGCCGGGCGAGGACCGGAACCCGGGCCAGCCCTGGCCGACGTTCCCGATGCTCTACAAGGTCACCTCCGCGCACGAGGAGGGCGGTGAGCGGGTCTACTCCGTCAACACCACCCACTTCGAGGGCGACGAGGACGGCAACGTCCAGTGGCTGCACCTCGTCGAGGTCGAGTTCGTCGGCGGCAAGCTGAACCAGAAGCCGGGCACGGAGCGCAAGATCCCCGCCCAGCTGGTGACGCTGGCCATGGGCTTCACCGGCACGGACGTCGAGAACGGCGTGGTCTCCCAGTTCGGCCTGGAGCTCGACGCGCGCGGCAACATCGCCCGCGACGCGGACTTCGCGACCAACGTTCCCGGCGTGTACGTTGCCGGTGACGCGGGCCGCGGCCAGTCCCTCATCGTCTGGGCCATCGCGGAGGGCCGCTCGGCCGCCCGCGGCGTCGACCGCTTCCTCACCGGGGCGAGCGACCTGCCGGCCCCGATCCGCCCGACGGACCGTTCGCTGATGGTCTGACCCGGGGAACCGTGACCTGACGGTCACTCGAAAACGTCCCGTACAAAGGCGTACGGAACACGAGACGGCGCCTGCCTCACTGTCCCCGACCGGACGACCTGGCAGGCGCCGCCGCATGCCCGCGTGCTTTTCTGGGGTCCACTGCGCCCGAGGGCCTGAGGGCCTGAGGGCCTGAGTGTGTCGCTGGGGTCGACTGCGCAGAGCCGGACGCGGCAGCCGGACGCGGCGAGGTCCCGCGCTACGGCACGCGGTAGGTCTCGCCGTACACCTTCCACTCCAGCGGTGTGTCCAGGCCGAGGTTCCCGTCGTAGAGGAACTGGCGCTGGGCCGTGTCGATGCGGGTGGTGTCGCGGTCCGGGTTCTTGGACTTCATCGCCTCGCGACGGATGTCCAGAAAGATGTCGAGGTACGACTTCTCGTCGCCGCCCTCGGACGGGAGGTCGGCCTCACGCATGGCGTGCTCGCGCAGCCCGTAGAAGCTGTGGTCGCCGGTGCCGGGCCCGTGCAGCACCATGGCGTCGTAGTAGATGAACTGGCCGAGCGTGCCGAGCCCGTCGAGCTTGGCGAGCCGGACGGCGGGGTCGAAGTACACCCGGTCGCGTTCGGAGTCCTGGGCCTCGCGGAAGGCGGCGACCGTGGCCTCGTGGCGCCAGGCCGCGGGGAATCCCGGGTCCAGTCCCTCGTGGGAGTCCGTGCCGTCGACCTCGCGCAGGGCCGGGAGATAGCGGGCGAGCCCGTTGTCCGGGTGCGCCTTGGTGTACCGCTCGACGAGGGTGAGCAGGTCGTGGGTGCCGGTGCAGAAGCCGACGATGCCCGCCGTGTAGCCCTGGCCGTCACCGATGTCCTCGACGTAGCCGTACGCCTCGTGCCACTTCAGCGTGGAGTTCTCGGCACTGGCCACGAGCTGCTGGGCCAGCTCCTTCATCCGGGGAGCGGCGAGGCCCGGCGGCAGATCGGCGACGACCTCGGCGTCGGCCGCCCGCTCGGCGTCGGCCTTGGCCTTCTCGCGGGCCTGCTGCGACACGGACGCCGGGCGCTTGGCGTCGGCCGTGGCCGGGTGCTCGGGCGTGGCGAAGTAGACCGCCGCCGTGACCAGGACGGGGACGACGGCGAACACCAGGCAACCCGCTCGTTTCATGACGCACAGGGTACGCAGGGGTGGCGTACGGACGCGCTGCCCGGGTAGGCCACACGTGCGCGGCCCGATACGCGCTGTGCGCCCCCGGGCACGCCACGCGTGCGCCCCCGGAGCGCGGCAGGCTCGGCGTCCAGGACAGGGCCACCGGGCGCTGACCGGGCAGCGCCGGGCGCGGCGGCCCGTGGCGCTGTCGCACCCGCCGTCCGCCCCGCTCTCCGGCCCCTGGGCCGCGGCCTGCGCCGTCCGCCCGCGCCCTCGGACGGGGCCCTCGGTCCGTGCCGCACCGGGCCCGGCGGCCGTCCGGTGCCGGGACTACACGGCGCCGTTCCGCAGTGCCGACGCCTTCAGGACCGCGAGAACGACCAGCAGCGCGAGAAGCCCCACGCACACGGCCGCCTGTACCGGCGCCCGCCGCCGGTCCCGGGGAGCGTGGGCGAAGGCCGCCGTCACGACACCGCCCGCCAGCAGGCCGCCCAGATGGCCCTGCCAGGACGTGAGCCCCGCCGAGATCAGCAGCCAGATCAGCAGGCCCGCCATGAACCGGTTGACGTTCCCCATGTCCGCGCCGAGCCGGCGGGCCATCACGTAGTACGCGGCACCGAGGCCGAAGATCGCGCCCGACGCGCCGACCGTGGCCTCGTCCGGTGCGATCAGCAGCACGAGGACCGAGCCGCCGAGCGCCGACAGCAGATACAGGGCGAGGTAACGGACCCGGCCCAGCTGGGTCTCGACGATCCTGCCGATGTTCCACAGGGCGAACATGTTCATCACGATGTGCGCGATCCCGAACGTGCCCTCGGTGGGCGGCATGTGCAGGAACGCACCGGTCAGCAGCCGGTACCACTCCCCGTCGACGACGCCCTCCGGGTGGTAGTCCGGGGTGTGCACGGCCTGCCAGAGATAGTGCGCCCCGTCCGTGCCCACCAGGCCGGCGCCGAGCATCTCGAACCGGTCCACGACCGACGAGCGCAGCAGTTCGGCCAGATAGGCCAGCACATTGAGGCCGATGAGGACGTACGTCACCATGGGCACCGTCGAGATCCGGCCGCCGAAGGCGGTGCGGGCCTGCCGGACGGACTTCGCGCCCTCCTTCACACACTCCACGCACTGGTGGCCGACGGCCGCCTCGCGCATGCAGCTGGGGCATATGTAGCGGTCGCACCTGGTACAGCGCACATGGGACTCCACCTTGGGGTGGCGGTAGCAGGTGGTGACGGCGGACTCGGACTCCACGGCCGGCTCCTCGGAAAGCGCGGGGAAGGGAAACAGCGAGCCGGTGGGGACGGCGATGATCAAAATAGCCAACCGGCCCGTCGGCAGGGAACAGCAGGGTCCGTGAAGCGGCCGGGCCAACACCGTGACGTAATCTCGGCGTTCCGAACCCTCGCGCGACGGGAGCCCCGCATGGCCGGAATCAGCCTCACCAAGGTCGAGGAGACCGCGCCCGCGCTGGTCGGCCCGTACAAGAGCGCCGGGGTCTCCCTCACCAAGCACGGGCTGAGCGGGCAACAGGCCGCCGTGTACCTGGTCGTCGACTACTCGGGGTCGATGAAGCCGTACTACGACGACGGCAGCGTGCAGGCCCTCGCCGACCGTGTGCTCGGTCTGTCCGCCCATCTCGACGACGACGGAACCGTCCCGGTCGTCTTCTTCTCCACGGACGTCGACGCGGTCACCGACATCGCGCTCGACAACCACCGGGGGAGGATCGAACGGATCGCGGCCGGGCTCGGGCACATGGGCAGGACCAGCTACCACCTCGCCATGGACGCCGTCATCGACCACTACCTCGACAGCGGCTCCAAGGCCCCGGCCCTCGTCGTCTTCCAGACCGACGGGGGGCCGATCAACAAGCTCGCCGCCGAACGGTACTTGTGCAAGGCGGCCCGGCTGCCGCTGTTCTGGCAGTTCATCGGGTTCGGCGACCCGGGCAGCCGGCAGTTCGAGTTCCTGCGCAAGCTCGACGAGTTGGCGGTGCCGCAGAAGCGGGTCGTCGACAACGCCGGTTTCTTCCACGCCGGTTCGGATCCGCGGAAGGTGAGCGACGGGGAGCTGTACGACCGGATGGTCGCGGAATTCCCGCAGTGGCTGGCGGCGGCGCGGGCCCGCGGGATCGTCTCGTGAGCGCACACCTCCTGCCCGCCGCCGGCCGGACCGCCGTGCCCTGGAAGAACGGCGGCGGGGTCACCCGGGAGATCGTCGTCCGACCCGAGGGCGCGGACATGTCCGGCTTCGCGTGGCGGGTGAGTCTCGCCGACGTCGGCGCCGACGGGCCCTTCTCCTCCTTCACCGGGGTGGAGCGGATCCTCACCATGGTCGAGGGCGCCGGGATGGACCTGACCGTCGGGGACGACCGCCGGCTCGTCGACACCCCGTACGTGCCCCAGCGCTTTCCCGGTGACCTGCCCACCGGTTGCCGGCTGCTCGGGGGGCCGGTCGTGAACCTCAACGTCATGTGGAACCGGGGTGGTTCGCCGGTGCCGGGCGTCGACGTCCTGTTCCCCAGGAACGGGGTGCCCGTTCCTGGCGGGCCGGCCGTGCTGGTCGTCGCGCTCGGCGCATCCGCGCAGGTCGCGGGGCTGTCCCTCGGCCGCTACGACGCGGCCCTGCTCACGGCGGAGCCCGCCGCACTCCGGGGGGCAGGTCCGGTCGCGGTGATCCGCGTCGACCCATAGGCGGGTTTCGCCCCCTCCGCCCCTACCCGTCCCGTACCCGGGGGCGCTGCCCCCGGACCCCCCGCTCCTCAAACGCCGGAGGGGCTGAACTGTTCGTGTCCGGCGCTGGAAAGTCCCAGCCCGTCCGGCGATTGAGGACAAGGCCGTCAGGCCGAAGCGGGGGTCTGGGGGCGCAGCCCCCGGATAGGGACGGGTAGGGGCGGAGGGGGCGGGACAACTCCCCTTCTCCGTCGCACCGTTGGCTTCCCGCGAGGGGCGTGCCACCCTGGGGGCCGAGGAGGCGGGCCTATGAGTCTGCGCGAGCGGCGGGCCGGGACGGCCAAGGGGGAGCGGCTGGCCGACTGGGCCGACGGACGGCTGGGCCTCTACTCGCTGGCCAGGGCCAATATGCGCAAGGTCTTCCCGGACCACTGGTCGTTCATGCTGGGCGAGGTCTGCCTCTACAGCTTCCTCGTCCTGATCATCACCGGTGTGTATCTCACCCTGTTCTTCGAGCCCAGCGGCGTCGAGGTCGTCTACCACGGCTCGTACGGGCCGCTGAACGGCATCGTCATGACGCGGGCGTACGAGTCCACGCTCGACATCAGCTTCGACGTGCGCGGCGGACTGCTGATCCGGCAGATCCACCACTGGGCGGCGCTCGTCTTCCTGGCCGGGATGCTCGTGCACATGATGCGGGTGTTCTTCACCGGCGCGTTCCGCAAGCCGCGCGAGGTCAACTGGCTCTTCGGCTGGACCCTGTTGATGCTCGGCCTCCTCACCGGCCTGACCGGCTACTCGCTCCCCGACGACCTGCTCTCCGGCACCGGCGTCCGCTTCGCACAGGGCGCCATCCTGTCGATCCCGGTCGTGGGGACGTACATCTCCTTCTTCCTCTTCGGCGGGGAGTTCCCGGGACACGACATCATCCCGCGGTTCTTCCCGATCCATGTCCTGCTGCTGCCGGGCATCATGCTGGGCCTGGTGGCCGCCCATCTGATCCTGGTCTTCTACCACAAGCACACGCAGTACCCGGGGCCCGGACGGGACCAGAAGTCGGTCGTCGGCATGCCGTTCATGCCGGTCTACATGGCCAAGGCGGGCGGCTTCTTCTTCCTCGTCTTCGGCGTCCTGTCGATCATGGGCGCGATCGCCACCATCAACCCGGTGTGGGCCTTCGGGCCCTACCGCCCCGACCTGGTGACCACCGGCGCCCAGCCCGACTGGTACCTCGGCTTCTCCGAGGGACTGATCCGGGTGATGCCGGGATGGGAGATCAACGCCTTCGGCCACACACTCCAGTTGGGCGTCTTCATCCCCTTCTCGCTCTTCCCGCTCATCATGGCCGCCATCGCCGTCTACCCGTTCATCGAGGCCTGGGTCACCGGCGACCGACGCGAGCACCACATCCTGGACCGGCCGCGCAACGTGCCCACGCGCACCGCACTCGGCGTCGCCTGGCTCACGCTGTACGCCGTCCTTCTGGTCGGCGGCGGCAACGACCTGTGGGCCACCCACTTCCACCTGTCGATCAACGCGATCACCTGGTTCGTCCGCGTCGCCGTCTTCGCCGGGCCCGCGCTCGCCTACGTCGTCACGAAGAGGATCTGCCTCGGACTGCAACACGCCGACCGCGACAAGGTGTTGCACGGACGCGAGTCCGGCACCATCAAGCTCCTGCCGCACGGCGAGTACGTCGAGGTCCACGAACCGCTCACCCCGGCCCAGCGGTTCACCCTCACCCAGCACGAACAGGAGCCGCCGTACGAGGTGGGTCCGCTGGTCGACGCGAACGGCGTGGTCCGCCGGGTCGGCCCGGCCCGCAGGCTGCGCGCCCGGCTGGCGCGCGCCCTGTACGGGCCCGGCACCCGGATCCCGAAGCCGACGGCCGAGGAGTACCGGGAGATCACGAGCGAGGACCACCACCACTGAGACCGGCCAGCGCCTCGGCCCTGCACTCGGCCGGGGTGCCCCAGGCCGTCCGCAGGGCGCGGGCCTTGGTGAACCAGAGCGACAGGTCGTACTCGGCCGTGTAACCGATCGCGCCGTGCAGCTGCAACGCGGTCCGGGCCGCGGTGTACGCGGCCTCGCCCGCCGTGACCTTCGCGGCCGCCACGTCGGCCGGTGCCATCGCCAGGGCGGCCCCGAACAGCAGCGGGCGCGCGAACTCCAGGGCGATCGCCGCGTCCGCGAGCCGGTGCTTGACCGCCTGGAACGAGCCGACGGGAACCCCGAACTGCGTGCGCCGCCCGACGTACGCGACGGTCCGGTCGAGGAGCGCGAGACCGACGCCGAGGGCCTGGGCGGCGGTGGCGAGCCGGGCCCAGGCCAGGGCCCGGCCGACGGCGCGGGTGACGTGCGGGCCGGTGGCGAGGAGTTCGCCGCCTGCCTCGGGCAGGGCGAGCCGCCTGGAGGGGTCCACGGACGCGCGCACCGGGCCGTGGCCGGGCGCGAGGCGCAGGTTCTCGCCCTCCACGACGAGCAGCGCCGCCGCCGCGTCCGCGTCGAGCGCGTACGCGCCGGCCGGGGCCAAGGTGGTGACGCTCTTGCCCGAGGCCAGCCCCGGCAGCAGCCGCTCGGCCGGTCCCGGCTCACCCAGCTCGCCCAGCAGGACGGCCGCGGCGACCGTCTCCACCACCGGACCCGGCACCGCGTGCCGACCCAGCTCCACGAAGGAAACCGCCAGTTCGACGGGCAGGAGCCCCACCCCTTCGTACGCCTCCGGGACGGCCAGCGCGAAGACGCCCGCCTCGGCGAGCCGCGACCACAGGGCCCGGCCGGGCGCGTGGTCGCCGGTCGCCCACGCCCGCACGGCCGACGGCGTGTCCGCGGACGCCAGCATCGCGTCCAGGGAGGCGGCGAAGGCGCGCTGTTCGGCGTCGAGGAGGAATCGCATCAGCGGCGGCCTTTCGGGAGGCCGAGCAGCCGCTCGGCGATGATGTCGCGCTGGATCTCGTTGGTGCCCGCGTAGATCGGGCCCGCGAGCGAGAAGACATGGCCCTCGGACCACTCGGTGTCCGCCAACTCGCCCTCGGGACCCAGCAGATCGAGCGCCGTCTCGTGCAGCGCGATGTCGAGCTCCGACCAGAACACCTTGTTCAGGCTGGACTCCGGGCCCACCTTCCCGCCCTCGAGGAACCGGGAGGCGTTGGCGTACGTGAAGAGCTGGTAGGCGCGGGCACCGATCACCGCGTCGGCCACCCGGTCGCGCAGAGCCGAGTCGCACGGGTCGCCGTGGGTGCGCCACAACGCGGCCAGCCGGTCGGCGGCGGCCAGGAAACGACCCGGAGAGCGCAGCGTCAGCCCCCGTTCGTTGCCCGCCGTCGACATGGCCACCCGCCAGCCCTGCCCCGGCTCGCCGATCACGTCCTCGTCCGGCACGAACACGTCGTCCAGGAACAGCTCGGCGAAGGCCGGCCTGCCGTCCAGCCGGCCGATGGGGCGGACCGTCACGCCCGGCGCGCGCAGGTCGAACATCAGATACGTCAGGCCCTGATGGGGTTTCGGCAGGCCGGGCTCGCTGCGGAACAGGCCGAAGGCGCGGTCGGCGAACGCGGCCCGCGACGACCAGGTCTTCTGTCCGCTCAAGCGCCAGCCGCCGTCCGCGCGCACGGCCCGCGAGGTCAGCGAGGCCAGGTCCGAACCCGCCTCCGGTTCGGACCACGCCTGCGCCCAGACCACCTCGCCCGTGGCCATCGGCGGCAGCACGCGCTCCCGTTGCTCCGGGGTGCCGTGGTCGAAGAGGGTCGGCGCGAGCAGGCTGATGCCGTTCTGCCCGACCCGGCCGGGCGCGCCCGCCGCGTGGTACTCCTCCTCGAAGGCCAGCCAGCGCACGAGGTCCGCGTCCCGGCCGCCGTACGCCGACGGCCACGACACCACCGACCAGCGGTCCGCCGCCAGTTCGGCCTCCCACGCGCGGTGCGCTGCGAAGCCCTCCGCGGTCTCCAGGGAGGGCAGCGGCACCGCCGGGACATGGGCGTCCAGCCAGGCGCGGGCCTCGGCGCGGAACGCCTCGTCGGCGGGCGAGCGGGTGAGATCCATCGGCGGCACCTTTCGGCGGTGGGCTCCGGAGGCGGTGTGCCCCGGGTCGGCGGTGGCCTCCGGGGGCTTCGGCGTGGGGCTTCGGGGTGACTCCAAGCTTCCCTAACAAGTGTTTGGTAGGTTAGCTTGGGGTCATGAGCGACGTCGAGAGTCCGGCGTACATACCGGGGCACGGGCTGCTGAAGGGCCGCACCGCCGTCATCACCGCCGCCGCCGGCGCGGGCATCGGCGGGGCCACGGCCCGCCGGTTCCTGGAGGAGGGCGCCCGCGTGCTGATCAGCGACGCGCACGCCCGCCGGCTCAAGGAGACCGCCGGGACCCTGGCCGGGGAGTTCGGCGCCGCGGCGGTCGCCGCACTGCCCTGCGACGTCACCGACGAGGACCAGGTCCAGGCCCTCTTCGACACCGCCGCCGAGGTCCACGGCCGACTGGACATCGTCGTCAACAACGCGGGTCTCGGCGGAACCTCACCCCTCGTCGACATGACCGACGAACAGTGGTCGAAGGTCCTCGACGTGACACTGAACGGCACCTTCCGGTGCACCCGGGCCGCGCTGCGGCGGCTCAAGGAGCGCGGCGGCGGCGGAGTCGTCGTCAACAACGCCTCCGTCGTCGGCTGGCGGGCCCAGTCCGGGCAGGCCCACTACGCCGCCGCGAAGGCCGGGGTCATGGCCCTCACCCGGTGCGCCGCGATCGAGGCCGCCGCCTACGGGGTGCGGGTCAACGCCGTCTCGCCCAGCCTCGCCATGCACCCGCACCTGGTGAAGGTGACCACCCCCGAACTGCTGGAGGAACTGACCGCCCGCGAGGCCTTCGGCCGGTACGCCGAGCCCTGGGAGGTGGCCAACGTGATCGTGTTCCTCGCGTCCGGCTACTCCTCGTATCTGACCGGCGAGGTCGTGTCCGTGAGCAGCCAGCACGCATAGGACGACAATGACCGTGTGCCTACCAAGAAGAAGCCCCAGGTGACCGCCACTCCGGAGCGCCGCCGCGAACTGCTCGGCACGGCCGCCGAGGTGTTCGCCGAGCAGGGCTACAACGCCACCACCGTACGCAAGATCGCGGACGAGGCCGGGATGCTCGCGGGCAGTCTCTACTACCACTTCGACTCCAAGGAATCGATGCTGGAGGAGATCCTGCGGACCTTCCTCGACGAGCTCTGGGACGGCTACGACACCGTCCTGGAAGCCGAACTGGGCCCCCGGGAGACTCTGGAGGCCCTGGTCACCGAGTCCTTCCGGGAGATCGACCGGCACCGCGCGGCCGTCGCGATCTACCAGAAGGAAGCCCGGCACCTCGCCGCACAGCAGCGCTTCGCCTTCCTCGCCGACTCGCAGCGCAACTTCGAGAAGGCGTGGCTGAGCACACTGGAACGCGGTGTCGACGCCGAGGTCTTCCGGGCCGACCTCGACATCCGGCTCACCTACCGGTTCGTGCGCGACACCGTGTGGGTCGCCGCCTCCTGGTACCGGCCCGGCGGTCAGCACAGCCCGGAGGAGATCGCCCGGCAGTACCTGTCGATGGTGCTCGACGGCATCTCCGTCCGCGAGGAGCCGTAAGCGAAACACTCACGTCCGCGAGGGAGTCGTCATGGCCGAGGCCTACATCGTCGAAGCGGTCCGCACGCCCGTCGGGCGGCGCGGGGGAGGGCTGAGCGGGGTCCACCCGGCCGACCTCGGCGCGCGGGTGCTCACGGCGCTGGTCGAACGGTCCGGCGTGGACCCGGCGGCCGTCGAGGACGTCGTCTTCGGCTGCCTGGACACGGTCGGGCCGCAGGCCGGGGACATCGCCCGCACCAGCTGGCTCGCGGCCGGGCTGCCCGAGGAAGTACCGGGAGTCACCGTCGACCGGCAGTGCGGGTCCTCCCAGCAGGCCGTGCACTTCGCCGCCCAGGGTGTCCTGTCCGGCACCCAGGACCTGGTCGTCGCCGGCGGCGTGCAGAACATGAGCCAGATCCCCATCGCCTTCGCCTCCCGCCGGGCCGCCGAACCGCTCGGCCTCACCGAGGGACCCTTCGCGGGCAGCGAGGGCTGGCGGGCACGCTACGGCGACCAGCCCGTCAACCAGTTCCACGGCGCCGAACTGATCGCCGCCAAGTGGGGCATCAGCCGCCGCGACCAGGAGGAGTTCGCCCTCCGCTCCCACCGGCGGGCCATCCGCGCCATCGACGAGGGCCGCTTCGCACGCGAGATCGTCGCCCACGGCGAGGTCACGGTCGACGGGGGCCCGCGCCGGGACACCTCACTGGAGAAGATGGCGGGCCTGAACCCGGTCGTCGAGGGCGGCACCATCACCGCCGCCTGCTCCTCCCAGGTCTCCGACGGAGCCGCCGCGATGCTGCTCGCCTCCGAGCGGGCGGTCACCGAACACGGCCTGACCCCCCGTGCCCGCGTGCACCACCTCTCGGTGCGCGGCGAGGACCCCATCCGGATGCTCTCGGCCCCCATCCCGGCCACGGCGTACGCCCTGAAGAAGACCGGCATGTCCATCGGCGACATCGATCTCGTCGAGATCAACGAGGCGTTCGCCCCGGTCGTCCTCGCCTGGCTCAAGGAGACCGGCGCCGACCCGGAGAAGGTCAACGTCAACGGCGGCGCGATCGCCCTCGGCCACCCGCTCGGCGCCACCGGCGTGCGGCTGATGACGACCCTGCTGCACGAACTGGAGCGCACGGGCGGCCGGTTCGGACTCCAGACGATGTGCGAGGGCGGCGGACAGGCGAACGTGACGATCATCGAGCGGCTCTGAGGAGTTGGCGTCCACCCCCTGCCCCCGGGCGCTCACCCGTCCGGGCCGGCAGGGGCGTCCCCTGCCGCGAGGGCCCGGTCGCCGGTGCGGGGAAGGGCGTCGAGAGTCGCGCGGGCCTGTGCCATCACCCGATCGACCAGCTCCGCGCA
This sequence comes from Streptomyces sp. NPDC005141, assembly GCF_053599975.1. Lineage (NCBI taxonomy): Bacteria > Bacillati > Actinomycetota > Actinomycetes > Kitasatosporales > Streptomycetaceae > Streptomyces > Streptomyces sp. NPDC005141. The sequence goes on from NZ_JBSFYW010000014.1 coordinate 141,847, forward strand.
CGACGGCAGATCGTCGATCACCCCGGCGACCTGCCCCGACGCCATCACCCCGAGATCCGTCCGGCCGTCCACCATCGACGACTTGAGGAGCATCGGCGTGTTGGCGGCGAGCAGGACCTGACTCCAGGACAGGTCCCTGCCGTGTCTCATGGCGAGGCCGTCGCGGATCATCCCGGACCAGGAGAGGCCGGAGATCCGCCGGAACCCGGCCGCGCGGCGCACGGCCCGGACGAGGGCCCGCGTGCGGCCAGCCCGCTCCATCGCGTCGACGAGCTCACTGCGCAGCATGCGGTGCGGCAGCCCGTCGACGGCAGTCGTCAGCGTGACGTCCTTGACCGTCGCCGCCAGATACCGCGCCTTCACGGCGTCGGGGACGGTCGAGTCGGAGGTCAGCAGGAAACGCGTGCCCATCGCGATGCCCGCCGCCCCGTAAGCGAGCGCCGCCACCAGCCCCCGCCCGTCGTGGAAGCCGCCCGCCGCCACCACCGGGATGTCCACGGCGTCCACCACCTGGGGCAGCAGCACGCTCGTCGCCACCTCTCCGGTGTGGCCGCCGCCCTCGCCGCCCTGCACGATCACCGCGTCGGCGCCCCAGGCGGCCACCTTCTCGGCGTGCCGCCGGGCGCCGACGGACGGCACCACGAGCACGCCCGCCTCCTTCAGCTCGGCGATCAGCTCGCGGGAGGGGGCGAGCGCGAACGACGCGACGCGCACGCCCTCGTCGACGATGATCCGCACCCGGTCGCCGGCGTCCCCGGCGTCGGCGCGCAGATTCACGCCGAAGGGCCGGTCCGTACGGGACCTGACCTCCCGCACGGCGTCGCGGAGCTGGTCGAGGGTCATCGTCGCGGAGGCCAGGATGCCCAGCGCACCCGCGTTCGCCGTCGCCGAGACCAGGCGGGGCCCGGCCACCCAGCCCATGCCGGTCTGCACGATGGGATGCCTGACCCCGACGAGCCCGGTCAGCGCGGTCTCCATCAGCGCCCGCCCCCACCCTGACCGCCGGGGAAGCCCAGGTCCCGAGTACGCCTGTCTCCGCGGGATGCCTCAGGGTCCCGTGCGGCGCTCGTCCCGCCAGGAGGCTTCCGGTCTCGTCCGGCGCCGTTCCCGCCGGATGTCTCCCGGGCCCCCGTGCCGCTCCCCGGGTCGGGCACCTCCCGATCTCGCAGGCTCTTCGGGTCGAGCACCGCGCGGATCAACTCCAGCTCCTCCACCGTCGGTTCGCGGGTGAACGGGACCTCGTCCGGGATCGTCAGCTCGAACCCCGTGGCCTCCCGGACCTGCCCGGGAGTGACACCCGGGTGGACCGAGGCCAGCCGCATCGAGTGGCCGGGCGTCGCGAAGTCGAGGACGGCGAGGTCGGTCACCACCCGGGGGAGGCGATGGAAGCGGGTGGCGCTCGGGCCCGCGGCGGCGGCCCGGTCGTACCCCACCCCGCACACCATGTCGACCCGCTCCACGAAGACGCGCGGAGAGTGCTTCGGGATCCAGTAACTGGTCGGATTGTTCAGGGTGTTGACCGGGGCCCCGCGCACACCCAGCAGCTGGCGCCGGGGCCGGGACCAGTCGCCGACACAGGAGATGTTCTGGTTGCCGAAACGGTCGATCTGGCTCGCGCCCATCATCACGTGCCGACGCCCGCCGGTCACCGCCGTCAGATGTCTGCGGTACGGCAGCCAGCCCTCGGTGGTCCCGTCGAGGCCGACGAGCAGCGCCTCGCCGTCGGTCAGCAGCAGGTCCGGCGAGAAGGTGCGCCGGGCCAGCCGGGCACCGAGGGACGGGATCAGGCCCATGGGGCTGGCGAGCACCTCGCCGTTGTCCCGCCAGGCCTCGGCACAGGCGATCACGCAGTACTCGGCCCGGGAGACGCCCACGCCGTGATCGGTTCGACCGGCGGTCACTGGTCCCGCTCCTTCCGCCAGGCCTGGACGGCGCTCTGGTAGGCGTGTTCGTCGCCGCCGAGGAAGCGCTCGGCGAACTCGGGGTACGGCGTGGTGGCGTACAGCTTCTGGAAGGCCTCGTCCCGTCCGTAGTCCGGGACGCACGAGGTGAAGTGCGCGCCGTTCGGCGTCTCCACCACGCCCGTGACGGCCGACCGCTGGAGCAGCAGGGTCTGCGGCGCGGCCTCCTTGGTCAGCTCCGCCGTGTCGACGATCCGCTCGCAGGAGACGTACGCCGTGTCCGCGGCCTCGCAGAACAGGTCGTCGAAGTACGGGTCCGGGCCCAGGTACTGGCCGTTGCCCGCGCGGTCCGCCCGGTTCATGTGGACCAGGGCCGCGTCCAGGCGCAGGGCGGGCATGGCGACGAGCTCCTCCCGTGCCCCCGAGGCCGCGTCGGGATAGGGCGAGGTGACCGTCCGCAGGCTCGGGTTGACCCGCATCACGTCCGAGCCGATCCCCGCCCGCACCGGGAGGAACGGCAGCCTGTTCGCCGCGGCGTGCAGCCCCCACATGAACATCGCCTCGTCGACCTCCATCAGCTCGAACGCGCCGCGCTCACGGGCCGCCCGGTAGTGCGGTTCGAGCGGGATGGAGTCGAGGGTCGCGAAAGCGGTGACCAGGGTGCGGATCCGTCCGGCGGCGGCGAGCAGGCCGACGTCCGGGCCGCCGTACGCGACGACGGTGAGATCGGTGATCCCGGTGCGGAGCAGCGCTCTGACCAGGGCCATCGGTTTACGGCGCGAGCCCCAGCCGCCGATGCCGAGGGTCATCCCGCTCTCCAGCCGGCCGACGACGTCCTGTGCCGACATGGTCTTGTCGCTCACCGGTGGGCCTCCTTGCCGAAGGTGTCGCGGACGCGGTCGGCGATCCCGCTGAGATTGGCCTCGAAGGTGAAGCCCTGCTCGAAGCGGTAGCTGCGGCGCACGTCGACGGGATCGATGCCGTTGATGGCGGCCTTGGCCAGCCGGATGAGATGCCCGTCCTTGGCGGCTATCTCGCGCGCCAGTTCCAGCGCGGCCGGGCGCAGTTCCCCGCGCGGCACGACCCTCCACACCGAGCCGTGCGTGTGCAGCTCGGCCGCGGTCGCCGTGCGCGAGGTGTAGTACAGGGCGCGCATCAGGTGCTGCGGGACGAGACGGGCCAGATGCGTGGCCGCGCCGAGCGCGCCGCGGTCCAGCTCGGGCAGGCCGAAGGTGGCGTCCTCGCTCGCCACGATCGCGTCCGCGTTCCCCACGAGCCCGATGCCGCCGCCCAGGCAGAAGCCGTGCACCGCCGCGACGATGGGGACCTCGCACTCGTACACCGCGGCGAAGGCCTCGGAGCAGCCTCGGTTGGCACCGATCAGCGCGCCGTGACCGGTGGTGTCGCGCTGCATCTCCTTGATGTCGACGCCCGCGTTGAAGCCGCGCCCCTCGGCGGTCAGGACGACGCAGCGGATCCCTGGATCGCGGCCGGCCGCGCGCACGGCGTCGGCGAGGTCGAACCAGCCCCGCACCGGCAGGGCGTTCACCGGCGGGTAGTCGACCGTGACGACGGAAATCCCCTTTTCCGGGGACGAGGTGGAGACACCCATGGGCACATCAGCTACCTTTCCACCAAACGTTTGTTAGGTGTGATGCGAAGCTAGCAGTGATCGCAGCCGCGCGGGAGGCCCTGTGGACAACATGGACACCATGGATCGCCGAGGCGCCGCCGCGGACCTCGGCGGCCGGACCGTCGTCGTCACCGGCGGCACCCGCGGGGTCGGGGCCGGTGTCGCGCGCGCCTTCGTGCGGGCGGGCGCGCAGGTCGTGGTCTGCGCCCGCCGACCGCCCGAAGTCCCCCTGGAAAACGTCGATTTCGTCCCCGTCGACCTGCGGGACCCGGCCGCCGTGCGAGGCTTCTTCGACGCCCTGCCCCGGCTCGACGTCCTGGTCAACAACGCGGGCGGCGCCCCCTACCGGCCCCTCGCCGAGGCGGACGCCGAGCGGCACGCCCGCGTGATCGAGCTCAACCTCACCGCCCCGCTCACCGCGTCGATCGCCGCGTACGACCACCTCAGGCGGACCCGGGGCTCGATCGTGATGATCGGCAGCGTGAGCGGGTCGCGCCCCTCGCCCGGCTCGGCGGCCTACGGAGCGGCCAAGGCGGGACTGGAGAACCTGGCCCGTTCGATGGCCGTCGAGTGGGCCCCGGAGATCCGGGTCAACACCCTGGTCGTCGGCATGGTCCGCACCGAACTGGCCCATCTGCACTACGGCGGTGAGGACGGCGTCGCCGCCGTCGCCCGCACCGTCCCGCTGGGCCGCCTCGCCCAGCCGTCCGACGTCGGCGGGGCCGCCGTCTTCCTCGCCTCGGACGCCGCCGCGTACATCAGCGGCGCCTCGATCCTCGTCCATGGAGGCGGGGAGCGGCCCGCCTTCCTCGACGCCGCCACCGCCAACAAGGACCAGCAGGGAGACGCGGGATGAGCGCACGATTGCTGTGTGAGGGGCGGGTCGTGATCGTCACGGGCGCGGGCCGCGGGCTCGGCAGGGCGCACGCGCTGGCGTACGCCGCCGAGGGCGCCCTGCTCGTGGTGAACGACCTCGGCGTCGGCCTCGACGGCACCCCCGGACCGGACAGCCCGGCCCGGCGGGTTGCCGAGGAGATCCGCGCGGCGGGCGGCGAAGCCGTGGCCCACGGCGGCGACATCGCGACGACCGAGGGCGCCGCGTCCCTCGTCCGCACGGCCCTGGAGACGTACGGGCGGCTCGACACGCTGGTCAACAACGCCGGGTTCCTGCGTGACCGGATGCTGGTCAACCTCGACGAGGACGACTGGGACGCGGTGATGCGGGTCCATCTGAAGGGGCACTTCCTGCCGCTCAAGCACGCGGCGGCGCACTGGCGGGCGCAGGCGAAGGCGGGCCGCGCACCCGGCGCCCGGGTCGTCAACACCAGCAGCGGAGCGGGCCTGCTGGGGTCGGTCGGGCAGGGCAACTACAGCGCCGCCAAGGCCGGCATCGTCGGGCTGACGCTGGTCGCGGCGGCCGAGATGGGACGCTACGGAGTCCAGGTCAACGCCATCGCCCCGGCCGCCCGCACCCGGATGACCGAGCGGACCTTCGCCGACACCATGACCGCTCCCGGCAGCGGCTTCGACGCCATGGCCCCCGGCAATGTCTCGCCGCTGGTCGTCTGGCTCGGATCGGCCGCGAGCGCCGGGGTCACCGGCCGCGTCTTCGAGACCGAGGGCGGCCGGATCACCGTGATGGAGGGCTGGCGGCCGGGTCCGAGCGCCGACAAGGGGGCCCGGTGGAGCCCGGCGGAGGCCGGCGGAGCGGTCCGCAAGCTCCTGACGGAGGCGGAGACTCCGGGGGCGGTGTACGGAACCCGGTAGGGCGCCCCGCCTGTCCGGGCCCGGTGGCCGATGCGGGCTGGGCCCGCCACGTCCGGGTCCGGCGAAGGATCAGCGCCCCGTGCTCCGCAGGGCGCGTTCCAGCAGGGCGGTGATCTCCGCGTGGCCGCTCTGGAGGTCGTCGCCGGCGAAAGGGCGGCCCTCGGCGTCGAGGAGCCGGACCTCGACGGTGATGCCCTCGGGGGACGGATGGCGGTGGGTCTCCGAGGGGTGGCCGGGGCCGTGCGTGCGGGCCAGGCCCGCCGCCAGCTCCGCCTCGATGCCGACGCCGAGCAGGCGGCGGGCCTCCGCCAGCGCCTCGGCCCGCGCGCCCGCCCCGTGCGTCAGCAGGGCCCGGACGCAGCCGGCGGATCCCCGGTGGGCGGCCGTCACCAGCGGGGGCTCGCCCGTCGGTCCGGGCCGGTCGGGATCCGCGCCCGCCCCGAGGAGCGCCTCCGTCACGGCGGTGTGGCCCCGCCGCAGGGCCCAGGTCAGGGCCGTGAATCCGAACGCCTCCACGATGTCCGGGTCGGCGCCGGCCGAGAGCAGGACGCGGACCACCTCCGTGTGCCCGCCGCACGCCGCACCGCACAGGGGGGCGTCGGTGCCCAGGCTGAGGCGGTCGGGCTGTGCGCCGCAGGCCAGCAGCAGCCGTACGACGCCGGGCCGGTCGCTCACCGCCGCCAGGTACAGGGCGCTCTGGCCGTCCTCGTCCACCGCCTCGGCGCTCACCCCGGCGCGCAGCAGCCGTACGACCGCGTCCTCGTCCCCCTCGTACAGGGCGGGGAAGAGTCGTGCGGCGGGGTCGTTCGTGCTCATCCTTCGACCCTCGCTCGCCAAGGACACGCGAGGCAAAGACTTTTGGGGTGTTCTGCCTCACCTCCCGGCCCTCGGGTGTCATCCCTGCCCACAGGACGCCCGCGGGCCGCACACGGCCCGTCCGCTAGGTGTCGCACTCCAGTACCGTCCGGCACAGCGCGCACCGTGCTCGTACCCGGCCGCGCACCGGCACCCTGATGCGCTGGTGGCAGGTCGGGCACGGGAAGGAGACGCGCAGCGGGCCGCGGTCGTCGGGCGCGAAGGCGTAGGGGACGCCGGAGCCGTCGGGGGTGCCGTGGTCCTGGGCGTGGCGGCGGTCCCTGGCATAGCGGCGGCGGCCCGCCCAGCCCGCGGCGGTCAGCGGAGGCTGCTGCTCGTCGCGACGGGCCCGGGCCATGCCCTTGGCGTACGCGGTGTACGCCTGCGGGCTGGTGAACCACACCGAGGGGTCCTCGCCGAAGACCAGGGCGCGTTTGGCGAGGACGTATCCGAACTCCTCGGGTGTCAGATAGCCGAACTTCTGCGAGGACGCGGCGTCCTCGCGGTACGCGTCGAGCAGGAGCCAGCCCGCGCCGAGGTAGGCCGCGGCGGTGTCGGTGAGGATCTCGGTGTCGCGGGTGCCGGGGAACGAGAGGTCGAGGCGGTGCAGATAGACGTGCATCACCTCGTGGGCGAGGGCGGCGCCGATGTCCCTGCGGTGGGTGCGGAAGCGGTCGTTGAGCTCGATGAAGTACTCGGGACCCGCGGCGAGTTCGACGTGGGCCGCGTGGGTCATCTCACGGAAGCCGACGATCATCCGGGCGTCCGGCAGCCGGTAGTGCCGCACCATCTCGCGGGCCACGCGCTGGGCGCCCAGATGCAGGTCGTCGCTGTCGGCGAAGGCCACGTCGGCGGGGGCGAGGCTGGTCGCGAAGGTGTGGATGGTGTCGTACGAGAGCCGTTTGTAGAGCGCGGTGATCGACGCCCGCACCGTGTCCAGATGCGGGTAGCCGTGCTCGACGGGTCCGCCGTTCGCCACGTCCGCACCCCCAGAAGACGCCGGAACTCCTCTCCACTGTAGGCGGGGTTCCTCCCGGCGGCGGGGGGTGCGGGCCCGGGCGGGACGGTGTCTGGCCGGAATACGGCTCTTGCCCGCTCCGGCGGCCGGTCCTCATAATCCCCTCCAGCTTGGCAGGAGCATGCCATGAAGTGTTTCTGTGCGTCTGCCGTGCGGACAACCCCCCACGAAAGGAAGCGCGTTGAAGTCTCTCAAGAAGTACGGCGTCATCAGAAGACTGCTCACCGTCGGCGCCGTCGCCCTCGCCGCCGTGTCCCTCCAGCCGCTGACCGCGCATGCGGCACCCGCTCCCGTCGTCGGCGGCACGCGCGCCGCGCAGGGCGAGTTCCCGTTCATGGTCCGCCTCTCCATGGGCTGCGGCGGAGCCCTCTACACCAAGAGCATCGTCCTGACCGCCGCGCACTGCGTGAACGGCTCCGGCACCAACACCTCCATCACCGCCACCACCGGCGTCGTGGACCTGCAGAGCAGCAGCGCCGTCAAGGTCAAGTCGACGAAGGTGCTCCAGGCACCCGGCTACAACGGCAAGGGCAAGGACTGGGCCCTCATCAAGCTCGCCAGGCCCGTCGAGCAGCCCACCCTGAAGATCGCCACCAGCACCGCCTACAACAACGGCAACTTCACCGTGGCCGGCTGGGGTGCCACCCGCGAGGGCGGCGGACAGCAGCGCTACCTGCTCAAGGCCACCGTCCCGTTCGTCGACGACGCCACCTGCAAGCAGGCGTACGGCAGTGATCTCGTCCCCGGTGACGAGATCTGCGCCGGATTCGTCGCCCAGGGCGGCGTCGACACCTGTCAGGGCGACTCCGGTGGACCCATGTTCCGCAAGGACGACACGGGCGCCTACATCCAGGTCGGGATCGTCAGCTGGGGCCAGGGGTGTGCGGAGCCCGGATACCCCGGCGTGTACAGCGAGGTCTCGACCTTCGCGGCCGACATAGCCAGGGCCGCCGCCGGGCTCTGACACCGCCGGACGTTCCGCCTGCACCAGCACCACCAGCACCACCAGCACCACCACCAGCGCCACTAGCACCAGCAGTACGCGCGGCGCCCGTGATCCCGGTCGCGGGCGACCGCCGCGCGGTGTCGCCCCCGGGAGGGCGCGGGCACCCGCGGGGGAGCGGGTGGGCCGCGTACCGGGGAGCGTGCACCGCGCACGGGGAGAGCGGCCGGGCGGGAAAATGCGTTCGGCACCCGGCCGCGGCGTTGGCATACTCGCCGCCATGACCAGCCGACACCACCAGCCCGTTCCCGCGTCGTTGCAGATCGGCGCCAAGGACGCCGCCCTGCAACAGCGCCTCGACGACGAACTCACCGCCTTCAACGCGACGGCGACCGGCGCCGGTGAACCCGAGCCGCTCTCGGTCCGGGTGACCGACGCCGACGGAGAACTCGTCGGCGGACTCACCGCCTGGGTGTGGGGCAGCTGCTGCGCCGTCGACATGCTGTGGGTACGGGCCGACCAGCGGCACGCGGGCTGGGGCGGCAAACTGCTCCGGGCGGCCGAGGAGGAGAGCGTCCGGCGCGGCTGCGCCGAGATGATCGTCTCCTCGTTCACCTTCCAGGCACCCGACTTCTACCGCGGGCACGGCTACCGGGAGACCGGCCGCACGGACGGCATCCCGGGCGGACATCAGGACGTGCACTTCCACAAGACGCTCACCGGTGGACAGCCGTAGGGGGCGTTCACGGCCACCGGACGCGCGGCGGACGCCCGGTGAATGCCCCCTGCAGGCCGGCGGAGACCCACCGGACGCCCGCCACCCCCCGGCCGAACCGGCCGCGCTGCACCACGAGTTCACCCGCGCGTCCGCACCGTCCGCGGCGCGGACGAGGCCGGGTCCGGCCTGCGCAGGACCGGCGGCGACAGCACCGCCGGCCCCTCACCCCGCTCACCCGACACGTTCGCGGCGTCCGGGACCGCCCGGCCGGCCTTCTCGAACTCCAGCACCCACACGTCGTTGACGCCCTCACGCAGGACCGGGCCGGGTACGTACAGCGAACGCTGGGGCCCCACGGACCAGTAGCGGCCCAGACCGAACCCGTTGATCCACACGAACCCCCGCGTCCAGCCCGGGAGTTCGAGGAAGGCGTCCCCGGCGCCGCAGACCTCGACCGTGCCGCGGTACAGCCCGGGGGAGCCGTCCCCGGGCAGCTCCCCGAACGGCACCCGCCCGACGTCCCCGTCCAGCGCGTCCAGCCGCAGCCCCCGCGCCCGCACCCCGTGCAGATACTGCCGCTCGTGCAGCACACCCCCGGTGATGCCCTTCGGCTCGCCCGAACGCGGACCGTAGTTGACCCGCCCGAGCGACTCCACCCACAGCTCCACCCGCGCGTGCCCCGCGACCGGCTCCCCGAGCCGAGGCTCGTCCTCCGTGAGCACCCCCGCCCGCACCCCGTCCACGTACACGACCGCCAGATCCCGCAGCCCCCGTACGGACAGCGGGTACGGCTGCCGGGGGCCCGGCACGGTCACCTCGCACTTGACCAGCCCCCGGTCCACACCGAGTTCCTCGAACGTCGGAGGCACGGCGTACTCCGCCGCGACACCCCCCACCGCCTCCAGCACGGCGTCCGCGGAGGCCCACCCGCGCAGACCGACCGGCGCGGTGACGCCCAGCCGGGCGGGCGCCGACGGCGGATCGGGCAGGGGGCCGTCCGCGTACGCGGCGAGAACCTCCCGGAAACGCCAGAACTTCTCGGTGGGGCGCCCGAGTTCGTCGATCGGCGCGTCGTAGTCGTAGGACGTGACGTCCGGCTCCAGCGGACCGTCGTGCAGCGCGCCACCACCCCGGTTGGCGCCCGCCCAGCCCGCGAAACTGGTCCCGCCGTGCGCCATGTACAGATTGACCGACGCCCCGCACTCCAGGATCTCCCGCAACTCCCGTGCCGCGTCCGCCGGATCACGTACGACATGACCGGCGCCCCAGTGGCCGAACCAGCCGCACCAGAACTCCATGCACATCAGCGGCCCGGCGGGCCGATGCCGCCGCAGCACCGCGAACGCCTCGCGCGCACCCGAACCGAAGTTGGCCGTCGCCAGGACGCCGGGCACCGAGCCGCCCGTCAGCATGTGATCCTCGGGACCGTCCGACGTGAACAGCGGAACGCGCACCCCCTCGGCGCGCAACAGCTCCGCCAGCCACCCCAGGTACACCGCGTCCGAACCGTAACTGCCGTACTCGTTCTCCACCTGCACCATCAGCACCGGACCGCCGCGGTCGATCTGCCGCGACACGATCTCCGGCAGCAGCACCCGGAACCAGCGCTCCACCTGCCCCAGATACTCCGCGTCCCGGGTCCGCGGCCGCCCCGTCAGCCAGTACGGCAGCCCGCCGTTGTCCCACTCCGCGCAGATGTACGGACCCGGCCGCACGATCGCCCACAGCCCCGCCGCGCGCGCCGCGTCCAGGAAACGGCCCAGCACGGCCACATCCCGCACCTCGCCCGGACGCGGCTCATGGAGATTCCACGGAACGTACGTCTCCACACAGTTCAGCCCCAGCGCCCGCAGCATCCCCAGCCGGTGCGCCCACTGCTCCTCATGCACCCGGAAGTAGTGCAGCGCGCCGGACAGCAGCCGCACCGGGCGCCCGTCCAGCAGAAAATCGGTGTCCCCCACCGCGAACTCGCTCATGGCCACACCATCACCCCTGGCGGCGGGCGCGTCCATGGACAAAGATCGTCGCTGATTGGACGGAACGAAGAGACCGACCGGGCGGGACGAACACGGATGTACCAGACCTGGACGCGCTACCTCACCCCCGGCCCCGTCCACCTCCGCCTCGGCCTCGCCTGTCTCGGCGTCGGCCTCCAGCACGGCGAACTGCCCGCCGTCGGCCCCCGCACCCTCGACCACCACGTCGCCGTCCTGATCAGCGAGGGCAGCGGCTGGTACCGCACCCCCGACGGACGACACCACCCGGTCACCGCACCCGCCCTGATCTGGCTCACCCCCGGAACCCCCCACCACTACGGGCCCGACCCCGCCTGGGACGAGTGCTTCGTCGACTTCACCGGTCCCGCCACCGCGACGTACACCGAACTCGGCTACATCGAACCCGGCCGGCCCGTCGTGCCCCTCTCCGACGCGGCCGGCGCCCGAACCGTCGTCGCCCGCATCGCCCGCGCCGCCCGCCGCGGCAACCCCCTCCTCGAGGTCGAGACCGGCGCCGCCGTCCACGAACTCCTCGTCGCCCTGCGCCGCGCACGCGCCGACCTCGCCCCCGACGGCGACGAGGTCCTCCAGGCCCTCGCCCGCGACGCGTTCAAGCCGATGTCCGTCGCCGACCACGCGACCCGGCACGGCATGACCCCCGCCGCACTGCGCACCGCCGTCCGCCGCGGCGTCGGACGCAGCCCCAAGGACTACCTCCTCGGCATCCGCCTCGGCCACGCCAAGGAACTCCTCGCCGCCACCGAACTCCCCGTCGCCGCCGTCGCCCGCCGCGTCGGCTACGACGACCCCGCCTACTTCTCCCGACTCTTCACCCGCCGCGTCGGCACACCCCCCGTCCGCTTCCGCGAACAACAGCGCCGCACCGCCCCCGGCGACGGGAGCGACCACGTCCCGGACCCCGACGATCCGGCCATGATCGAACCCCCACGGGCCACGTAGGGTTGACTGTCATGACCACCAGCAAGCCCCAGGAAGTCGATCCCGCCGTCAGCACGGAACTCGCCCGGCTGCGCGACAGCATCGACAACATCGACGCCGCCGTCGTGCACATGCTCGCCGAACGCTTCAAATGCACCCAGCAGGTCGGCCACCTCAAAGCGGCCCACCAGCTGCCGCCCGCCGACCCCTCCCGCGAGGCCCACCAGATCGCCCGGCTGCGCCGCCTCGCCGAGAGCGCCAAGCTCGATCCGGCCTTCGCCGAGAAACTGCTCACTTTCATCATCGCCGAGGTCATCAGGCACCACGAGCGCATCGCCGACGACGCGGGCGGCGACACGGCCGAAGCGGGGGAGTGACACCGGCGGGCCGCAGCAGGCATCCTGCGCACCGCACTCCCGCACAGATCCCGCCGGAGACACCGCGCCCCTGGACGCCGCCGAGCAGGGGACGGCGACCACGTGGAACAGAGCCGCACGCCGTGACCGCAGCCCGTGACCGGGCCGCGACAAAGCGTATATACCGGACCACCTCTGTGTCCCGTCCGCCGCATCGGGCAGCATGTGCTCATGTCCGTACTGACGCGCGACGAAGCGCAGACCCGTGCCAAGCTCCTCGATGTCCACCACTACGGGATCGAACTCGACGTGACAGGAGGGGACGAGACCTTCGACTCCCTCACCGTCATCCGGTTCACCGCCCGCGCCGACGCGGACACCTTCGTCGAGCTGAAGCCCGCCGAACTGCGCTCCGTCACCCTCGACGGCCGGCCCCTCGACCCCGAGACCCTCGACGAGAACCGGCTGCCCCTCAAGGGCCTCACCGCCGGCGAGCACGAACTGCGCGTCGACGCCACCATGCGCTACTCCCGCACCGGGGAGGGCATGCACCGCTTCACCGACCCCACCGACGGCGAGACCTACCTCTACACCCAGCTCTTCATGGAAGACGTCCAGCGCGTCTTCGCCGCCTTCGACCAGCCCGACCTCAAGTCCGTCTTCGAGCTGTCCGTCACCGCACCCGAAGGCTGGACCGTCCTCGCCAACGGCGTCACCGAACACCTCGGACACGGCCACTGGAAGGCCGCGCCCACCCCCCTCGTCTCCACCTACCTCGTCGCCGTCGCCGCCGGCCCCTGGCACTCCGTACGCACCGAGCACCGCGGCCTCCCCTTCGGCCTCCACTGCCGCCGCTCCCTCGCCCCGTACCTCGACGCCGACGCAGACGAGATCCTCGACATCACCCGCGCCTGCTACGACCGCTACCACGAGAAGTTCGACGAGCCCTACCCCTTCGACTCCTACGACCAGGCGTTCGTCCCCGAATTCAACGCCGGCGCCATGGAGAACCCCGGACTCGTCACCTTCCGCGACGAGTTCATCTACCGCTCCGCCGTCACCGACACCGAACGCCAGACCCGCGCCATGGTCATCGCCCACGAGATGGCCCACATGTGGTTCGGTGACCTCGTCACCCTGCGCTGGTGGGACGACATCTGGCTCAACGAGTCCTTCGCCGAGTACATGGGCTACCAGACCCTCACCGAAGCCACCCGCTTCACCGACACCTGGGTCGACTTCGGCGTCGCCCGCAAGTCCTGGGGCTACGACGCCGACCAGCGCCCCTCCACCCACCCCGTCGCCCCCGACCCCGACTCGGTCCCCGACACCGCGTCCGCCATGCTCAACTTCGACGGCATCTCCTACGCCAAGGGCGCCTCCGCACTGCGCCAACTCGTCGCCTGGCTCGGGGAGAAGGACTTCCTCGCCGGCATCAACACCCACTTCGCCCGCCACAAGTTCGGCAACGCCACCCTCGCCGACTTCATCGACAACCTCGCCTCCGCCACCGAACGCGACGTACACGCCTGGGCCGACGCCTGGCTGCGCACCACCGGCGTCGACACCCTCAGGCCCGCGATCGCCGAAGCCGACGGCCAATGGCAGCTCACCGTCGACCGCCAGGGCAGCCGCCCCCACCGCATCGCCGCCGGCGCCTACGACACCGTCCCCGGCGAGAGCGACCGCCTGGTCCTGCGCGACCGCTTCGAACTCGACGTCCCCCGGAGCGACCCCGCGGACCCCCGCCCCGGCCGCCGCCCCGACCTGCTCCTCCTCAACGACGGCGACCTCTCCTACGCCAAGGTCCGCTTCGACGACAAGTCCTTCCAGACCGTACGAGCCGCCCTCTCCGGCCTCCCCGACCCGCTCACCCGGGCCGTCGTCTGGAACGCCCTGCGCGACGCCGTGCGCGACGGCGAACTGCCCGCCATGGCCTACATCGAAGCCGCCCGCGCCCACCTGCCGCACGAGACCGACCTCGCCCTCGTCCAAGGCGTCCTGTCCTTCGCGACCCTCCACGTCGCGGACCGGTTCCTGCGCCCCGAGGAACGCCCCACCGCCCTCGCCACCCTCACCACCCTGTGCCGCGACCTCATCCGCCGCACCGAGGACGGCTCCCACCCCGGCCTGCGCCTCACCGCCGTACGCCACTTCATCGACGCCGCCGCCCACCCCGACACCATCAGCGCCTGGTTCTCCGAGGGCACCGTCCCCGGCGGCCCGGAGCTCGACCCCGAGCTGCGCTGGCGCATCCTCGGCCGGCTCTCCGTCCTCGGCGCCGTCGACGACGCCGTGATCGACGCCGAACTCGTCCAGGACCCCAGCGCCACCGGCCAGGAAGGCGCGGCCCGCTGCCGCGCCGCACTGCCCGACCCGGAAGCCAAGCGCGCCGCCTGGGACGCGATGTTCGCCACCGACGACCTCTCCAACTACCTGTTCACCGCCACCGCCCAGGGCTTCTGGCAGCCCGAACAGACCGACCTCGTCCGCGAGTACGTCGAGCGCTACTGGCCCGACGCCGTCGCCGTCGCCGGGCGGCGCGGCCCCGCCATCGCCGAAGCCGCCGGCCGCTGGGCCTTCCCCTCCCACGCCGTCGCCCCCGAGACCCTCGCCCTCGGCGAGGCCTGCCTCGGCGACGCCGACCCCATCCCGGCCCTGCGCCGCAAGCTCACCGACCAACTCGACGACCTCGCACGGGCCTTGCGGGTGAGGGAGGCCTAGCCCCCGGGGCTCCCGCCCCTGCCCGACCCCCGCTGCTCACTGCCCACTTCCCGAACCCCGCTCCCCGAACGCCGGAGAGGCTGATCACCAGCCTCTCCGGCGTTCGCGTACACGGCCGTTCAGACTCGACCACCCCGAACGACTCCCGCGACAGGGCCCGGTACACCCGCCCGCCCCCACATTTCCTCCGTACGGCAGTACCCCCACAGGGGGCCGAATCGTTGTCCTTGGCGGGCACACCTGCCCAAAACGCGTACACGCTGGAGACGTACCCCGCCGCGCGTCCACCGGAGGACACCCATGAGCACGCCGCCCCTCGCCTCAGGCCCCCAAGGCCCCGACGCACTGCGGCCCCTGCTCGACACCGTCCTCGACGCGCTCACCCAAGGCACCGCCGCGCGCGGAGGACCCCTCCCCGCCGGAGGCCCCGAAGAGGTCGCCCGGCGCCTGCGCGACGCCGCCGGCGACCTCCTGCCCCAGCACGGCAGCGACGACGCCCTGCACACCCTCGTACGTGCCCTCGCCGAAGGCGCCGCCGACCCGGCCGACCCCCTGTGCGCCGCCCACCTGCACTGCCCACCCCTCGCCGTCGCCACCGCCGCCGACCTCGCCGCCTCCGTCCTCAACCCCTCCCTCGACTCCTGGGACCAGGCCCCCGCCGCCTCCGAACTCGAAGCACTCCTCACCCGCACCCTCGCCCACGAGGTCTACGGCACCGAGAGCGACGCCCTCGTCACCACCGGCGGCACCGAGTCCAACCAACTCGCCCTCCTCCTCGCCCGCGAGAAACACGGCAGCGTCCAACTCGTCCACGGGGCCAACGCCCACCACTCCCTCCACCGCGCCGCCTGGATCCTCGGCCTCCCCGAACCCGTCGTCGTCCCCGCACCCGCCGGCACCCTCGACCCCGCCGCCCTCGACAGCGCCCTCACCGACCTGCACGGCCCCCTCCTCGTCGCCGCCACCGCCGGCACCACCGACGCCGGACTCATCGACCAACTGCCCGACATCGCCGACCTCTGCGCCACCCACGGCGCCCGCCTCCACATCGACGCCGCCTACGGCGGAGGCCTCCTCTTCAGCGACCGGCACCGCACCCGACTCGACGGACTCGCCCGCGCCGACACCGTCACCCTCGACCTGCACAAACTCGGCTGGCAGCCCGTCGCCGCCGGACTCCTCGCCGTCCGCGACCCCGCCGACCTCACCGCCCTCGGACACCGAGCCGACTACCTCAACGCCGACGACGACACCGAAGCCGGCCTGCCCGACCTGCTCGGCCGCTCCCTGCGCACCACCCGACGCCCCGACATCCTCAAGATCGCCGTCACCCTCAAAACCCTCGGACGACACGGCATCGGCGCCCTCGTCGACCAGGTCTGCGCCCACGCCCACGAACTCGCCGACCTCACCGCCGCCCACCCCGGCTTCGAGCTCTACGACCGGCCGGTCATCAGCACCGTCCTGTTCCGGCCCACCGACGCCACCGACGACACCGTCGCCGCCGTACGCCGCACCCTCCTCAACGAAGGCCGCGCCGTCCTCGGCCGCGCCACCGTCGACGGCCGCCGCTGGCTCAAGGCCACCCTCCTCAACCCCCACACCCGGCCGGGCGACCTGGCCACGCTCCTGAAACTGGTGGAAGGACACACCCCCCGATGAGCCCGACGCCCCACCCCCAGCGCCCCGCCGCCGAAACACCCCGCGACCTGGTGGGCATCGGCATCGGCCCCTTCAACCTCTCCCTCGCCGCCCTCGCCCAGCCCCTCACCGAACTCGACACCGTCTTCTACGAACAACGCCCCGGCTTCGACTGGCACCCCGGCCTCCTCATCGACGGCGCCACCCTCCAAGTCCCCTTCCTCGCCGACCTGGTGACCCTCGCCGACCCCAAGAGCCCCTGGTCCTTCCTCAACTACCTCAAGGCCCACGACCGCCTCTTCCCGTTCTACTTCGCCGAGCGCTTCCACATCCAGCGCACCGAATACGACGCCTACTGCAGCTGGGTCGCCGACAACCTCCCCGGACTCCGCTTCGGACACCAGGCCGACGCCGTCCGCTGGAACCCCGAACACCAGCTCTTCGAAGTCGACTTCACCGAGCTCGACGCCGACGGTGAAGCCCAGGCCCTCGGCCGCACCTACACCCGCAACATCGTCCTCGGCGTCGGCACCGCCCCCCACATCCCCGAACCGCTCAAACCACTCGTCGAAGCCCCCGGCGTGCCCGTCATCCACGCCGCCGACTACCTCCGGCACCGCGAGCAGTTCCTCACCGCCGAACACATCACCGTCATCGGCGCGGGCCAATCAGGCGCCGAAGTCTTCCTCGACCTCCTGCGCAACCGCCCCACCGGACGCGAGAACATCCACTGGCTCGCCCGCACCGAAGCGTTCGCACCGATGGAGTACTCCAAACTCGGCCTCGAACACTTCACCCCCGACTACACCCGCTACTTCCACGCCCTCACCGAACCCGTCCGCGACCGGCTCGTCGCCGCCCAATGGCAACTCCACAAGGGCATCGACGCCGACACCATCGCCGCCATCCACGACGAGCTCTACCGCCGCACCCTGCACGGGGGCTGGCCCGACGCCGTCCTCACCCCCGCCGTCACCGTCCGCACCGCCGGACGCGTCGCCACCACCAAAGTCGAACTCCACCTCGAACACGTCCAACAGGGCACCCGCACCCGCCTCACCACCGACGCCGTCGTCCTCGCCACCGGCTACCGCGAACGCCCCATCGCCCCCCTCCTCACCGGACTCGACCCCTACCTGCGCCGCGACAAGGCCCAACGCCCCTGCATCGACGACCAGTTCCGCCTCATCCTCGACCCCTCCGTCACGGGCCGCGTCTACGTCCAGAACGCCGAACTCCACACCCACGGCGTCGGCGCCCCCGACCTCGGCCTCGCCGCCTGGCGCAGCGCCACCATCCTCAACTCCCTCACCGGCAAAGACCCCTACCCACTCCCCGGCCGAACGGCCTTCACCACCTTCGGCCTGGAAGAGACCCCCCGCATCCCGTCCGCCCGCCAGGCCCAGGAGACCCGGACACTCACCCCCCTCGTTCCCCTCATCCCCCTGGTCGACGGAAGATGAGGAAGCAGCGGGACGCCAGGACGGGCCCGCAGGCCTGAACCCCGGCGAGGCGGAAATGCCACGCCCCGCCGCCCCAACCGCCCCGCCGCCCCAACCGCCCCGCCGCCCCAACCGCCCCGCAGGCACGAACGCCGACGGCGCCGACGCGAGAATCCGCGCCGACGCCGTCACCCAACCCCGCCTGCCCTAGAACACGGGCGTACCGTCACGCGTCAGCTTCCAGTCCACCGACGCGAACTCCTTCGGATCCAGCGAACCCTTCGCCGTCACCCACTCCGCGATCCGCGTCCGGATCTCCGTCGACTCCGACCACACCTCGGTCGCCGAAGCCACATGCGGGAACGCACCGCCACCATTGGCGCGGTAGTTGTTCACCGCGAACACGAACTGCTGCGCATCGGCCAGCGCCGCACCGTTGTACGTCAGGTTCTTGATCCGCGAACCCTCCGCCTGCGCGATGTCGATGTCGTATCGCAGCCCCGACACATAGTCGTAGTTGTAGTCCGGACGGTTGTTCGCGTTCGTCAGCTTCTCCGTGTCGATCACCGCACCCGCGGCCGTCTGCACGAAGTAGTTCGCCGAGTACTCCAGGTACGCCCGCACCTGCGCACCCGTCAGCACCTTCGCCACCAGCGTGTTGTCGTACACATACAGACTCGACAGATCCCGGATCGTCACATTCCCCGCCGGAATCTCCGACGTCCGCGAGAACGGCGACGCCTGCGCGATCACCGGCAGCGACGCGTACTGCGTCCCCACCAGCGCCGCCCTGACCACGTCCTCCTGCACCTTGGTGATCAGATCGATGATCGGAGCGTCCTTGTAACGCGCCTCCACCGTCGTCAACGTGTCCGTCGCCGTACCGACCACCTGATTGACGTACGCCACCACCACGTCGTGCTCGTCCTTCAGCAGCCGCGTGATCTTCGGGTCGTCCGCCACCGAGTTCGTGTTGCGCACCGACGCGGCCACCGACTCGACCGTCCAGCGCCCCTTCTCGAAGACCAGCTCGAAGTCGAACACCGACAACCGCTCCGCGTACGCCAGCGGCTCCGACAGCACGACCGTCTTCCCCGACGCCGTGTTCGTGACCTTCAGCTCCGGGATCTCCAGATGCGCGTGACCCACCAGGATCGCGTCGATCCCCGGCACCTGCTGAGCCACCAGCGCCGCCGAGTTCTCCACATACGGCAACTGGTCACCGTACGACGACGTCCCCGACGAGCCGGAATGCGCCGACACGACCACCACGTCCGCACCCATCGACCGCAGCTTCGGCACCCACTTCGCCGCCTGCTCCTCCAGCCCCGGGAACGTCAACCTGCCCTGCACATACGCCTTGTCCCAGATCGCGATACCCGGGTTCGTCAGACCCAGCACCGCCACCTTCACCGGCGGCGCACCATGGACATGGAACTTCTTGATGAAGTACGGGGGGAACGCCGGCTTCAGCGTCTTCGCGTCCAGCGCGTTCGCACCCAACAGCGGGAAGTGGCACTGCGACTCGAACTTCCGCAGCGTCTCGATGCCGTAGTTGAACTCGTGGTTGCCGAGCGCCACCGCGTCATACCCGATCGCGTTCATCGCCTGCGCCATCGGGTGCACCGGACCACCCTTGGCGGTGATCGGATCCACCTTCGCGTAGTAGTACGTCAGCGGCGTGCCCTGGATCGTGTCACCGGCGTCGAGCAGCAGCGTGTTGCAACGGCCCTTCTCCTCACGGATCTTGTTCACCAGCGTCGAGATCCGCGCCAGACCCTGCGCGTTGCCCGCCTTGTCCGAGTACTCCGCGTCCTTGAAGTAGTCCCAGTTGAAGACGTGACCGTGCAGATCGGTCGTGCCCATCACCGTCAGCGCATACCGCTTCACCGGCTTGGAACCCTTCTTCGCCTCAGCGGCCTGCGCCGCCGGAGCCGCGGCCGCACCCGCGAGCGCCACCCCCGCACCCGTCACGGCTGACTTCTTCAGGAACTTGCGGCGGTTCAACGGCATGTCTGGAACTCCTCGGGAAAGGTCAACGACGCGCGTAGATTCTGACCCAACACCGGCCCCCGCAACAGGCCCAGGAGGTTTCCATCTGATGACCTGACGGCACCACACACCCCCCGCCCGGTGACAGAGTGGGACGTATGACCCCCGACACGGCCCCCGACGCCGCTCCCGCCGGCCAAGAAACCCCACCCGCCGTCCCCTACGGCACCCCCGACACCCCCCGCATCGCCGTCCGCGGCGAAGCCCACCTCGAAGTCGACCCCGAGATCGCCCGCATCGGCATCTCCGTCAGCGCCCGCGGCAAAGACCGCCGCGAAGCCCTCGCCGACCTCACCCGCCGCAACGCCCTTGCCCTCGACCTCGTCAAAAGCTACGGCGACGCCGTCGAACGCCTCGAAACCGGCGCCCTCACCATCAGCCCCGAACTCGGCCGCCACGGCCGCGGAGAACGCGTCCGCACCTATCACGGACACGTCCACATCACCGCCGAACTCACCGACTTCACCGCACTCGGCGAACTCACCACCGCCCTCGCCGACCTCGACCTCACCCAGGTCGACGGTCCCTGGTGGGCCCTGCGCCCCGACTCGCCCGCCCACCGCACAGCACGCCAACAAGCCGTCCGCGAAGCCGTCCAACGTGCCCGCGAATACGCCGAGGCCCTCGACACCACCCTCACCGCCCTCGTCGAACTCGCCGACATCGGCGCCGAGGACACCCACCCCTACGCCCTCGCCGCCCAGTCCACCCGCTCCGCGCGCAAGTCCGCCTTCGGCGGCGGCCCCATCGAGGACGAACCCGCCCCCCTCGACCTCGAACCCCAACGCCAACACGTCCACGCCCAGGTCAACGCCCGCTTCACCATGGCCCCACCCCGGCTCTAGCCACCCAGCAGACACTACGGAAAGTCACCAGTCGGCTCTGCCACGCACCCACCCCACCGCCCGACGGATACTGGACACAGGCCGGGCGGAACAGTACGCCCCAGCGCGCCGGGGGCCATCCTCTGCTCATCGGAGCACCCCCGCGCACAATTCAACACTTGTCAATAACCCTTCACGCAAAGGTTGTTGAGTAGTCATGCGCGACCAATTCTCTACCGACCGGTAAGGCCTAGGCTCGAACCATGCGCCGAGCAAAGATCGTCTGTACATTGGGCCCCGCCACCGACTCGTACGACCAGATCAAAGCCCTGGTCGAAGCCGGAATGGACGTAGCCCGCTTCAACCTCAGCCACGGCACCCACGCCGACCACGAGGAGCGCTACCGGCACGTCCGAAAGGCCTCCGACGAGACCGGCCGCAGCGTCGGCATCCTCGCCGACCTTCAAGGCCCGAAGATCCGACTCGGCCGCTTCACCGAAGGCCCCGTACTCCTTGAACGCGGAGACACCTTCACCATCACCGTCGAAGAAGGCGCCGAAGGCGACCGCCAGACCTGCGGAACCACCTACGACGGACTCGCAAAGGACGTCACACCCGGTGAGCGCATCCTCGTCGACGACGGCAAAGTCTGCCTCGAAGTCACCTCCGTCGACGGCCCCCGCGTCCACACCACCGTCATCGAAGGCGGCATGGTCTCCGACCACAAAGGCCTCAACCTCCCCGGCGTCGCCGTCTCCGTCCCCGCCCTCTCCGACAAGGACGAGGAAGACCTCCGCTGGGCCCTGCGCTCCGGCTTCGACGTCATCGCCCTGTCCTTCGTCAGAAGCGGCAAGGACATCGACGGAGTCCACCGCATCATGGACGAAGAAGGCCGCCGCCTCCCCGTCATCGCCAAAGTCGAAAAACCCCAGGCCGTCGACAACATCGACGACATCGTCGCCGCTTTCGACGGCATCATGGTCGCCCGCGGCGACCTCGGCGTCGAAATGCCCCTCGAACAAGTCCCCATCGTCCAGAAGCGCGCCATCAAACTCGCCAAACGCAACGCCAAGCCGGTCATCGTCGCCACCCAGATGCTCGACTCGATGATCGACAACTCCCGCCCCACCCGCGCCGAAGCCTCCGACGTCGCCAACGCCGTCATCGACGGCACCGACGCCGTCATGCTCTCCGGCGAGACCAGCGTCGGCAAATACCCCATCGAGACGGTCAAGACGATGGCCCGCATCGTGGAAGCGGCCGAGGAGGACATCCTCGCCAAGGGACTGCCCCCACTGACCGACCGCAACAAACCCCGCACCCAAGGCGGCGCCGTCGCCCGCGCCGCAGCCGAAATGGGCGACTTCCTCGGCGCCAAGTTCCTCGTCGCCTTCACCCAGTCCGGCGACACCGTCCGCCGCCTCTCCCGCTACCGCTCCCCGATCCCCCTCCTCGCCTTCACCCCCACCCCAGCCACCCGCTCCCAACTCAACCTCACCTGGGGCGTCGAGACCTTCCTCGGCCCCCACGTCGACTCCACCGACGCCATGGTCGACCAGGTCGACGAACTCCTCCTGAAGTACGGCCGCTGCGCCAAGGGCGACATCGTCGTGATCACCGCGGGCTCCCCGCCCGGAGTCTCCGGCTCCACCAACCTCGTCCGCGTGCACCACATCGGTGAGGACGACGCCCCCAAGTAGGGGGACACTCCCGACGGGCCTCTCGTGAGCCGGCCGAGGGAGTGTCATGAATCAGGTGTTGACCTCCTCGAAGGAGTGAGCCTGATGAGTACGACGACTGATCACCTGATCGGGGCCGTGGACAGCGTGTCG
>NZ_JBSFYW010000015.1:0-158199 GCF_053599975.1 Streptomyces sp. NPDC005141
CCTGGAGGAGGGGGATTCCTAGCTCACTTCGCCCGGCACCTAGCAGGTGGCGGGGCTTACAAGATCAGCACCAGCCGGGTTGAGACCAGCCCGGACGAGCATCACGCGTGCGGAGTTCTTGTCCCTGGGGGACATGGCTCCGCACGCGGTACACGTATACGTTCGTTCAGAAAGGGGTACTGCGTGCTTGGCTCTCGCTCCGCAGTGTGCGCAGTCCGTGGTGGTGTGCGCGGGGTTGACCAGGTGCACGGTGCGCCCGTGCTTGCGGGCCATCTCGATGAGCGCGGTCTTGGTGGCGCTGATGGCGGCGTCGGCGGCCTTGCGGGCCATGGTGGATGTGGCGAGGAACTTCGGGCGGAAGTCCTCGACGGCCAGCGCGTCGTGGTCGCGGACCACGGCCTTGGCCCACTTGCGGCCGGTGTCCTGGCGCTGTCGGGCGATCTTCTTGGAGACCTTCGCCGCCGCATTGCGGGCTGTGCGGTAACCGCCGGTGTCGGGCCTGCTCTTCGGCGTCTGACGGCGGGACATCTGTCGCTGGTAGCGAGCCAGCTTCGCCGCGGCGGTCCGCCCGTGCTGCGGGTGGGGCAGATCATGCGCGTCGGAGGTCGTGGTGGCGGTCTCCTTCACGCCCCAGTCGATACCGATCGCGCGTCCCGTGGCGGGCAGCGGCTCGACGACCGCCTGCACGACGAACGAGGCGTACCAGTGGCCGAGGCTGTCCCGGTACACACGCACCGACGTCGGGTCGGTTGGCAGGTCGCGGGACCACACCACGGTCAAGGCGATGTTGCCGGCCAGGTGCAGGCGGTCGTCCCTGACCCGAAAGCCGCGCCGCGTGTAGTTCAGCGACACCAGCGCCTCGCGCTTGCGCTTGATCCGCGGCATCCCGGCCCGCTGTCGCATCGGCAGCCCGGCCTTGATGTCCCCCAGCGCCTTGGCGCGGGACTTCGCGAAGTCCCGGATCATCTGCTGCTGCGGCACCGAACTGCCCTCGCGCAGCCACGCCATCGCGCCACGGGCCCCGGTCAGCATCTTGTCCAGCTGCGCCGGCCCGCACGTCACTTTGACGGCGGCGTTCCTGTTCAGGCCGTGGATCTTGCGGGACATGGCCACGCATTCGTTCCACACCCACCGGCAGCGAGCCCACTCGGCATCCAGGCGAGCAAGCGCGGTGGACGACACGTGAAGGCGGTAGGTGTACCGGGCCTGTCCGGCCTCCCTCGCACCATCTGGTGTCGTCATGGTGTCACCGTACCACTACGCTGGGAGGTATGAATCATGAAGAAGCCCGCATCACTCTGCGTCTGCCCGCCGACTTGCACGCCTGGCTCACGGCTCAGGCCAAGGCCAACCGGCGCTCGCTCAACTCTGAGATCGTCCACCGCATCGAGGGCGATTACCGAGCCGCCGGGGCTGACACCGAACCGCGCTGACGGCGATTCACTCTTCCCCGCCCCGCTCCGCAGGAGTCCGATTCCTCCCCGGCCGGAAGACCGGGCCAGCCTCGGAGGACATCGGTGAACCTCAGCAGACGCACCGTCCTGCTCGCCGGAGCCGGCGCCGCCGCCGGACTCCTCCCGGGCCTGCCGGGCACGGCCGCGGCCGCCGGCCGCGACCTGCAGCCCCACGCCTCCTACTGGTACCCCGACTCGCTGCCCTCGGGCACCCCCGGCACCGGCGTCACCTGGCGCAGTCTGAAGGCGTGGAGCGCCGAAAGCGACACGGACCTGGCCTTCAACGCCGCCACCGAGCCGCTCGCCCCGCGCTTCACCCCGGTGCCCGCGAACACCACGGCCCGCTCCGGCCAGGCCCGCGTACAGTCCCTGGTCTCCTTCGGCCCCACGTCGGGCAACCCCGCGCAGGGCGCGGCCACCGCCGACTACTACGCGCTCACCCACTGGGCGTACGTCGACGAACTCGTCTTCTGGGGAGGCTCGTCGGGCGAGGGCCTGATCCTCGCGCCCAACGCGCCGATCGTGGACGCCGCCCACCGCCACGGTGTACCCGTCCTCGGCAATGTGTTCCTGCCGCCCGTCGCCTACGGCGGCCAGTTGCAGTGGACCCGCGACCTGGTGCAGAAGGACTCCGCCGGGCACTTCCCGCTGGCCGCGCGACTCGTCGCGGTCGCCGCCGCGTACGGCTTCGACGGCTGGTTCATCAACGCCGAGACCGGCGGCGGGAACGCCGCGCTCGCCGCCGACATGCTCGGCTTCCTGCGCGAGCTGAAGGCACTCGGCGCGGCCCAGGGGCAGCGCGTCACCTGGTACGACTCGATGACCGTGAACGGCACGGTGAGCTGGCAGGGGGCGTTGAACAGTCAGAACAAGACGTTCTTCCAGGCCACCGACTCCATGTTCCTCGACTTCCGCTGGTCCCGGAGCAGCCTCGCCTCCTCCGGGACGACCGCTCGGCAACTCGGCCGTGACCGCTACGCGCTGTGGGCCGGCGTCGATGTCGAGGCGAACGGCACGAACGCCTCCGTGAACTGGGACGCCATCGTGCCGACCAGCACGGCGCACATCACCTCCATCGGCTTCTACCGGCCGGAGTGGACCCGCAACCACCTTCCCGCGGGCCGCACACCCGGCGACTTCCACGCCGCCGACGACGCGTTCTGGACCGGCGCCTCCCTCGACCCCGCGCGACCCGACCCGACGGCGCGATGGCGGGCGCCCGCCGTCTCCGTCGCCGACCGTTCCACGGTCACCTCCCTCCCCTTCGCGACTGTCCTCAACACCGGTCACGGCCTGAAGTGGTACGAGGACGGCAGCGCGACCTCCGACGCCGCCTGGAACCACCTCGGTCTCCAGGACCGGCTGCCCTCCCGCCGCTGGGTGGTCCGCACCTCCGGCCGACGCCCCACGGTGGCCTTCGACTTCGCGGACGCCTGGCGCGGCGGCAGCAGCCTCCTGGTCGCCGGCGACCTCGACGCGCCGGCCACTCTCGACCTGTACGCGACGCGCATCCCGCTCGGCCCGGACACGGTCGTCGAGCTGACCCACCGCACCGACACGGGCGAAGCGTCCCTGGAACTCGCCGTCGCCACGGCCGACCCGGACGCGGCCGGCGGGGCGCCCCCGTACACCTACTTCCCGCTGGCGTCGGGCAGCGGCTGGGCGACCACCACCGTGCCGCTCACCGGGCTGTCGGGCACCCTCCGGGCCCTCGGCGTCCGGCTGACCGGTGCCGGAGCCCCGGTGCGCTGGCGGCTGGGCGGTCTCGCCGTCCGGGACGCGGTCGTGACTCCCGACGCGCCCACCGGCCTGCGGGTCACCGACGCCGACGGCGGCAGCGTGCGCCTCGCCTGGCAGGCCGCCCCCGGCCCGGTGCGCCACTACGAGGTGCACCGGATCCTTCCCGACGGCACGCGCCGCTTCCTCGGCGGAACCTGCCAGCGCGCCTTCCACGTCGGCGGTCTCGCCCCCGAGCAGGGCGAGGCGGCCGCACGCTTCGAACTGCGGTCGGTGGGGGAGCTGTTCACCGTCTCGACCCCCACGACGACCACCCACACCTGGTAGCCCGCACCCTCACCCCACGGAGCACTCACATGCATGACGACCGCACGCTGGTCGAAGCCCGCCTCAAGCGCGTTCTGGACGAACGCGTCCGTCCGGCCGTGTACCCCGAGTCCGTGCCGCTCGAGGTGGCGGTGTGGAACGCGCCGGGCGAGCCCGTCCCGGTCGCCGAAGGCCTCGCCGCCGCGCCGGAACCGATCGAGGTGGGCGGGCGCTGGGGTGCTCCGTGGGGTACCAGCTGGTTCCGGGTGACCGGGACCGTTCCTCAGGCGTGGGCCGGCCGGACGGTGGAGGCACTGCTGGACCTCGGCTTCGACGAGAACATGCCCGGCTTCCAGTGCGAGGGACTCGTCTACCGGCCCGACGGCACCCCCGTGAAGGGCCTCAACCCGCGCAACCAGTGGGTGCGGATCGGCGCCCCGGTCGAGGGCGGCGAACAGGTCCGGCTGCACATCGAGGCCGCCTCCAACCCGGTGATCCTCGACTACCACCCCTTCCTGCCCACCCGGTTGGGGGACAAGGAGACGGCGGGCAGCGAGCCGCAGTACCGGCTGGAGCGGATGGACCTCGCCGTCTTCGACGAGACCGTGTGGCAGCTCGTCAACGATCTGGAGGTGCTCGGCGAGCTGATGGCCGAACTCCCGGTGGAGTCCGCGCGGCGCTGGGACATCCTGCGCGCGGTGGAGCGGGCTCTGGACGCGGTGGACCTGCAGGACGTCAACGGCACGGCGGACGCCGCGCGTTCACAGCTCCGGGACGTCCTGGCGGCGCCCGCCGTACCGTCGGCCCACCGGATCAGCGCCGTCGGGCACGCGCATATCGACTCCGCGTGGCTGTGGCCGCTGCGCGAGACCGTCCGCAAGGTGGCCCGGACCACGTCGAACATGACCGCGCTCCTCGAGGACGAGCCCGACTTCGTCTTCGCCATGTCCCAGGCCCAGCAATGGGCGTGGGTGAGGGACCACCGGCCCGAGGTGTGGGCCCGGGTGAAGAAGGCGGTGGCCGACGGGCGGTTCGTGCCCGCCGGAGGCATGTGGGTCGAGTCGGACACCAACATGCCGGGCTCGGAGGCGATGGCCCGTCAGTTCGTCCACGGCAAGCGCTTCTTCCTCGACGAGTTCGGCGTCGAGAACGACGAGGCCTGGCTGCCCGACACCTTTGGCTTCGCCGCCGGGCTTCCGCAGATCATCAAGGCGGCCGGCTCCAAGTGGCTGCTGACACAGAAGATCTCGTGGTCGCAGACCAACAAGTTCCCCCACCACACCTTCCGGTGGGAGGGCATCGACGGCACCCGGATCTTCACGCACTTCCCGCCCGTCGACACCTACAACTGCGCGATGAAGGGCAGCGAGATCGCCCACGCGGCGAACAACTTCAAGGACAAGGGTGTCGCCCGGCACTCCCTGGCCCCCACCGGCTGGGGCGACGGAGGCGGCGGCACCACGCGCGAGATGATCGCCAAGGCGGCCCGGCTGCGCGACCTCGAAGGCTCCGCGACCGTGGTGTGGGAGACCCCCGAGGACTTCTTCCGCAAGGCCGAGGCCGAGTACCCCGACGCGCCGGTGTGGGTCGGCGAGCTGTACCTGGAGCTGCATCGCGCCACCCTCACCAGCCAGGCGAAGACCAAGCAGGGCAACCGGCGCAGCGAGCACCTCCTGCGGGAGGCCGAACTCTGGGCGGCGACGGCCGCCGTTCGTGGCGGATTCCCCTACCCGTACGGGGAGTTGGACCGGCTCTGGAAGACGGTGCTGCTCCATCAGTTCCACGACATCCTGCCCGGTTCCTCCATCGCCTGGGTCCACCGGGAGGCCCGGCGGACCTATGAGCGGGTCGCCGAGGAGCTGGGCGCTGTCATCGACGCCGCCCAGCGCGCACTGGCCGGCGACGGCTCGACGGCGCTGGTGTTCAACTCGGCGCCGCACAGCAGGGACGGGGTCCCGGCGGGCGGTGCCGCCGCGCCGCGCGTCGACGGGGAGGTGGCACTCGCCCCGCGCGTCGGTGGAGGCCACGTCATCGACAACGGCCTGCTGCGCGTCGAGATCGACGAGCGGGGGCTCGTGGTCTCGGCGTACGACCTGGAGGCGGAGCGCGAGACGGTCGCGCCCGGCCGGGCCGCCAACCTGCTCCAGATCCACCCCGACTTCCCGAACATGTGGGATGCCTGGGACGTCGACGAGTTCTACCGCAACACGGTCACCGACCTGGTCGACGCGGACGAGGTCGGACCCGCCGAGGACGGTGTGTCGGTCCGGGTCGTCCGGTCGTTCGGCGCGTCGCGGGTCACCCAGGTGCTGTCGCTGGCCCCGGGGGAGCGGCGGCTCGGTATCGACACCGAGGTGGACTGGCACGAGACCGAGAAGTTCCTGAAGCTCGCCTTCCCGCTCGACGTGCACGCCGAACGGTACGCGTCCGAGACCCAGTTCGGGCACTTCCACCGGCCCACGCACACCAACACCTCATGGGAGTCGGCCAAGTTCGAGGCGTGCAACCACCGTTTCGTGCACATCGAGGAACCGGGATGGGGTGTCGCCCTGGTCAACGACTCGACGTACGGCCACGACGTCACCCGCGCCGTGCGGGACAGCGACTCCGGTACGACCACCACCGTGCGTGTCTCGCTGCTGCGCGCCCCGCGCTTCCCCGACCCCGAGACCGACCAGGGAGTGCACCGCTTCCGGCACGCGCTCGTGCCGGGCGCCGCCATCGGTGACGCGGTGCGCGAGGGCTGGCGGATCAACCTGCCCGAGCGGCGGGTGAGCGGTGCGCGGCAGGTCGCGCCGCTGGTCACCGTCGACCAGGACGCGGTCGTCGTGACGGCGGTCAAGCTGGCCGACGACGGCAGCGGCGATGTGGTCGTCCGCTTCCACGAGTCCCGCGGCGGCCGTACGAAGGTCACGCTCACGGCCGGGTTCGAGGTCGGGGAGGTCACCGTGACGGACCTGCTGGAGCGGCCGCTCACGGACGCGGCGTCCCCGGCGCGCGACGGTGACCGGATCAGCCTGCGGCTGCGCCCGTTCGAGCTGGTGACGCTCCGGCTCACGCGAGCCTGACCGGCGCCCCGGGCGTCGTGGGGCCCCGGCCTCACGACGACCGGCCGGGGCGGGCCTCGCGAAAAGCGGGCCTCTGCGCGGCCTGACCGCTACGGATCGAGCTGGGACCGCAGCCACTGCTCCACCTCACCGACGTGCGCGGCCGCCGCCGCCCTCGCAGCCTCCGGGTCGCGGGCCACCAGCGCTCGGTGGATCGCGGCGTGTTCTCGGCGGGTGCGTTCGAAGGCGCCGTCCTCCTGGTAGCCGCGCCAGACACGGGCACGGAACGTGCGCGAGGAGAGGCCGTCCAGGATGGCGGTCATCGTGTCGTTGCCCGCGGCGGCCACGATCTCGCGGTGGAAGGCGAGATCGTGGGCGAGGATCCGCTCCGGATCGTCCGTCGCGTTCATCGCGGTCAGATGCTTCTCGACCTCGGCGAGCCCGTCCGGGGTGATCCGCGCGGCGGCCGTCGCCGTCGCGGTGGACTCCAGGACGCGGCGCAGTTCCAGCAGCTCGACGAGTTGCCGGCCGCGGGAGAGGTCGGCCACGACGCCGAAGGTCTCCAGCAGGTCTCCGGCCTCCAACCGCGTGACGTAGATGCCCGATCCGTGCCGCGCCTCCAGCACGCCGAGGACCGTGAGCGCGCGGATCGCCTCGCGCATCGAACTGCGCGAGATGCCCAGGTCGGCCGCCAGATCCCGCTCGGTCGGCAGCCGCTGACCCGGCTCCAGACGGCCCTCGCGGATCAGCGCCTTGATCCGCTCGATGGCGCGCTGCGTCACGGTGCCCTTCGGCGGAGCCGCGTCCGTGTCGGGCTCCGTGCCACCGTGCGGGGTCTCGTCCACAGCGCGTCCTCCTGTTGCCGGGTGCGCCGCAGTCTAGTCAGCGAAGTGGTCGGACCACTGGGGCCGATAATCAGGAAAACATGCCGCTGAAGGGTGTCGCCATCTCGAATTGGTCTGATAAATATTCGTCCCGGTAGGCGGAGGGACTTCCAGGAGCGAGCTCCCGAACCCCGACCGAGGACCCCCTGTCACCGACAGAAAGGCGTTCCGTGTCCGCTGCCCCCGCCCGCGTCACCGCGGTCGACACCTACGACATCCGCTTCCCCACCTCGCGCGAACTCGACGGCTCGGACGCGATGAATCCGGACCCCGACTACTCGGCGGCGTACGTCGTCCTGCGCACCGACACGGCCGACGGAGCCGAGGGGCACGGCTTCACCTTCACCATCGGGCGGGGCAACGATGTCCAGGTCGCCGCGATCGACGCGCTGCGGTCGCAGGTGGTCGGACGGTCCGTCGACGAGCTGTGCGCAGACCCAGGCTCCCTGTCCCGTGACCTGATCGGCGACAGCCAGCTGCGCTGGCTCGGACCCGAGAAGGGCGTGATGCACATGGCGATCGGCGCCGTCGTCAACGCCGTGTGGGATCTGGCAGCCAAGCGCGCCGGCAAGCCGCTGTGGCAGCTGCTCGCGGAGGCCGATCCCGTCTGGCTCGTCGGCCAGGTCGACTTCCGGTACATCACGGACGCGCTGACGCCCGAGGAGGCCCTGGAGCTGCTGCGCCGGGGCCGGGAAGGAGCCGCGGGACGCGCCGCGACCCTGCGCGCCCAGGGCTTCCCCGCGTACACCACCTCGCCCGGCTGGCTCGGCTACAGCGACGAGAAGCTCACCCGTCTCGCGGCCGAGGCGGTGGCCGGGGGATTCCGCCAGATCAAGCTGAAGGTGGGGGCGGATCTGGCGGACGACGTACGCCGCTGCCGCGTCGCCCGTGCGGTGGTCGGCCCGGACATCCGCATCGCGATCGACGCCAACCAGCGCTGGGACGTGGACGAGGCCATCACCTGGACCAAGGCGCTCACCGAGTTCCAGCCGTACTGGATCGAGGAGCCGACCAGCCCCGACGACATCCTCGGCCACGCCGCCGTGCGCGCGGCGGTCGCCCCCGTCAAGGTCGCCACCGGTGAACACGCGCAGAACCGGATCGTCTTCAAGCAGCTCCTCCAGGCGGGCTCCCTCGACGTCCTCCAGATCGACGCGGCGCGCGTCGGCGGCGTCAACGAGAACCTCGCCGTCCTGCTCCTCGCGGCCAAGTTCGGTGTGCCCGTCTGCCCGCACGCCGGGGGCGTCGGCCTGTGCGAACTCGTCCAGCACCTCGCGATGTTCGACTTCGTCGCCCTGTCCGGCACCACCGACGACCGCGTCATCGAGTACGTCGACCATCTGCACGACCACTTCACCGAACCGGTGGTGATCCGCGACGGCCACTACGCGGCACCGACCGCGCCGGGTTTCTCCGCCACCATGGGGCCCGCGTCCATCGCGGAGTTCACCTACCCCGGCGGCGCCTTCTGGGCCGCCGACCTCGCCCAGCGGAACGGCAACGACCGGAAGGGGCAGAGCACATGACGGATATTCAAGACTTCGACGGGCTCAAGGCAGTGGTGACCGGAGGCGCTTCCGGGATCGGCAGGGCGACTGCCGAGCTGCTCGCCGCTCGCGGCGCCCGGGTCGCCGTCCTCGACCTCGATCCGTCGTCCGTCGGCAAGCCGCTGGCCGGGCACCGCGCCGACGTCACCGACGACGCCTCCGTCCGGGAGGCCGTGGCCGCCGCGGTCGCGGACCTGGGCGGCCTCGACGTCCTGGTCAACAACGCGGGCATCGGGGCCCGCGGCACCGTCGAGGACAACGACGACGAGGAATGGCACCGGGTCCTGGACGTCAACGTCCTCGGCATCGTGCGGACGACCCGTGCCGCGCTGCCCCACCTGCGGGAATCCGCGCACCCGGCGATCGTGAACACCTGCTCCGTCGCGGCCACCGCGGGCCTGCCCCAGCGGGCGCTGTACTCGGCGTCCAAGGGCGCCGTCCTCTCCCTCTCCCTCGCCATGGCCGCCGACCACGTCCGCGAGGGCATCCGCGTCAACTGCGTCAACCCCGGCACGGTCGACACTCCGTGGGTCGGACGGCTCCTCGACGCCGCCCCCGATCCGGCCGCCGAACGCGCCGCCCTGGAGGCCCGCCAGCCCACCGGCCGCCTGGTGTCGGCGCCGGAAGTCGCCGGCGCCATCGCCTACTTGGCGAGCCCGCTGTCCGGCGCCACCACCGGCACCGCGCTCGCGGTGGACGGCGGTATGCAGGGGCTGCGGCTGCGCCCGGTGGGCCGGTGACCTCCCTCGGCGGCAGTGGCGTCCGCGTCAGCGGGCTGTCCTTCGGCGCCGCCGGGATCGGCAACCTGTTCACCGAGGTCACCGACGAGCAGGCGTACGAGGCCGTCGGCACCGCCTGGACGAGCGGCATCCGCTACTTCGACACCGCCCCGCACTACGGCATCGGCCTCTCCGAGCGGCGCCTCGGCGCGGCCCTGCGCGACCGGCCCCGCGCCGAGTACACCGTCTCGACCAAGGTGGGCCGCCTCCTGGAGCCGGCGGGCACGGGCGGCGACGACCTGGCCGACGGCTTCGCGGTGCCCGCCACGCACCGCCGCGTCTGGGACTTCAGCGCCGACGGCGTACGCCGGAGCCTGGACGCCAGCCTCGAACGGCTCGGCCTCGACCGGGTGGACGTCGTCTACCTGCACGACCCCGACGACCATGCCGAGCAGGCCTTCCGCGAGGGCTACCCCGCGCTGGAGAAGCTCCGCTCGCAGGGTGTGGTCGGGGCGATCGGCGCGGGTATGAACCAGACGGAGATGCTCACCCGTTTCGTCCGCGAGACGGACATCGACGTGGTGCTGTGCGCGGGCCGCTACTCCCTCCTGGACCACCGCGCGCTGTCCGGGCTGCTGCCCGCCGCCCGGGCCCGCGGCATCTCCGTCGTCATCGGCGGCGCCTTCAACTCCGGCCTGCTGGCGGATCCGAGACCGGGAGCGACGTACAACTACTCCATCGCGCCGGAGGAGTTGTTGAACCGCGCCCTGCGCCTGAAGGTGATCGCCGAGCGGCACGGCACCACGCTGCGTGCCGCGGCCCTGGCTCTCCCGGCCGCCCACCCGGCCGTGGCGAGCGTCCTCGTCGGTGCTCGCTCGGCCGATGAAGTCCGTGACTGCGTACGGCAGTCCGTGACGCCGGTGCCCCCGGGCTTCTGGCAGGAACTGCGCGCGGAGGGACTGCTGCCCGCCGACGCTCCCCTCCCCGCACGGGAGCTGCCGTGACCGTCGACGCGCACCACCATCTCTGGGACCTGTCGGTCCGTGACCAGGACTGGATCACCGGCCCCGGACTCCGGCCCCTGCGGCGGAACTTCGGGATCACGGACCTCGCACGGGCGGCCGGGGCCGCCGGTGTGGACCGCACCGTCCTCGTGCAGACGGTCACCGTGGCCGAGGAGACCCCGGAGTTGCTCGCTCTCGCGGAGGAGAGTCCGCTGGTGGCGGGCGTGGTCGGCTGGACGGACCTGACCCGCCCGGACGTCGCCGAGGAACTCGCGCGGCTCCTGGAGGCGCCCGGCGGCCGTCATCTCAGAGGCATCCGCCATCAGGTCCAGGCCGAGAGCGACCCCGGATGGCTGCTGCGGCCGGACGTGCGGCGCGGACTGGCCGCCGTCGCGGAGGCGGGGCTCGTCTACGACCTGATCGTCGTGCCGCACCAGCTGCCCGTCTGCGCCGGGGCGGCCGCAGATCATCCCGGACTGACCTTCGTGCTGGACCACTTGGGCAAGCCGCCGATCGTCGGCGGCGTCCTGGACCCCTGGGCGAGCGCCGTCCGCGAACTGGCGGCACTGCCCAACACCGTGTGCAAGCTGTCCGGGATGGTCACCGAGGCGGACCCCGCACGGTGGACGCCCGACGACCTGCGGCCCTACGCCGACACGGTCCTGGAGGCCTTCGGTCCCGACCGGATGATGTTCGGCTCCGACTGGCCGGTGTGCACACTCGCCGCGACCTACGGCCAGGTCCTGCGGACGGCCGAGGAGTTGACGGCGGGCCTGCTCGAGAGTGAGCGGCAGGCCGTCTTCACCGGAACCGCCACCCGCGTCTACCGCCTCTGACCCCGAAACCTGCCCGCCTGCCCGCCTGCCCGCCTGCCCGCCTGCCCGCCTGCCCGCCTGTCGAGGCGTGGGGCGCGAAGTGACGGTGCCGGGCGGCGCCCGGTCGGTCCAGTACGGAATCCGGCGCTCGTCGGCGCGCTCCAACCGTGTCGGCGGCAGGAAGTCGCGCACGTACGTCCGGTGCCAGCACGCGCCCGTCTCCCGCAGTTCGCGCCAGGTCGTGTACCGGTAGCGGAAGAGGCGGGCGCGGACGAAGCGGGGCGGCGCGTCGGCGGGGAACGGGGAGCGGCGCAGCAGCCGCAGCGTGTCACGGTCGTTCTCCAGGAGCCGCTCCACCAGGCCCGAGAACCACGCGTCGGCGTACCCGGGGGAGAGCGCCGCGAACCACATCATCCAGTCGAGCCGCAGATGGTACGGCGCGAACTGGCGCGGCCAGTACCGTGGATCGCCCGGCTTGCCCCTGAACTCGTACTCCCGCCAGTCCGCGTCCTCGCGCGCCACCTCGTCCGCCGTACCCTCGACCACCACCTCGTGACGTACCCGGCTGACGCTGCCGAACGCCCCGTAGGTGTTGACCAGATGGAGCGGGTCGAAGGAGCGGTTCATGACCTGCCGCCGGGAGAGCAGATTGCGCGCCGGGCGGTAACTCAGGGCCAGCAGTCCCGCCGCCACGACAAGGACGACCACCTCGTACCAGAGCGGCGCTCCGGTGGCCCGCGGCGCGGTGGTGGGGAGTTCGACCACACTCAGGGCGAGCACGATCGTCGTCCAGTTCAGCCAGGAGAAGTTGCCGGACAGGACCAGCCACAGCTGGGTCAGGATCATCAGCGCGGCCGCGGCCGTCGCGATCGGCTGCGGGGTGAACAGCAGCACGGGCAGCACGAGTTGCGTGAAGTGGTTCGCGGCCACCTCGATCCGATGGAACGGCTTGGGCAGATGGTGGAAGAACCAGCTCAGCGGACCCGGCATCGGCTGTGTCTCGTGGTGGTAGTCGAGGCAGGTCAGCTTCCGCCAGCAGGCGTCGCCCCGCATCTTGATCAGCCCCGCGCCGAACTCGACGCGGAACAGCACCCAGCGCATCAGGAACAGCACGACGACCGGCGGCGCCACCTCGTCGTTGCCGAGGAAGACCGCGAGGAAACCCACCTCCAGGAGCAGGGACTCCCAGCCGAACGAGTACCAGGTCTGGCCGACGTTCACGATCGACAGATACAGGGCCCACGGGACCAGCCACAGCAGCATCGCGCCCCAGAGCGGCAGGTACCCGTCGAGGCCCGCGATCAGCGCGGCCGACACGGCGCAGCCCGTCCAGGACCAGGTGGCGAAGAAGCGGTCCGAATAGCGCAGATGGAACACGCTCGGCGCGTCACGGAACGCGACCCGCCGCACGAAGCCGGGTACCGGCAGCATCCCGCGCTCCCCGATCAGCGCGCGGAACTGCAGGGCCGCGCCCAGGAACGCGACGAGATACAGCACGGCCAGAGCCCGCTGGAAGACCAGTCGGCTCAGCTCGTAGCCGGGTGCGAAGAACCACTCCATGACGCGTGCTCCTCTCCCCTCCATTGTGACGCTGGGTGATCGATCTCCGCTTGCGTGCGCCAAGAGGGTGACGCAGAGAATGGTCCACGAATCGCCCGGGACGAAGGGGAGAACGTGGTGCACCTACCCACCAGGACCCTCGTAGCGGCCTGTGCGCTGTCGGCGGCACTCCTCGTCGCCGGCTGCGCGGGCGGCAGCGACAGGGGCACGGAATCGAGCGGACCGACCGGCGGTGAGGTGTTCCTCGAGCCTCTCGACGCCGCGGGGCCGGACCCCTTCACGGCGTCCACCGTCACCCCCGCCGCGACCGCGCCACCCGTCACCCGAACGCCGCAATCCCCACCCGCCGGCACCCAGGGCGGGCGTTCGTTCTCGGGCGCCACCCCGGGCCTGTACGGCGGCACCCGGAACGCCGGCAGCTGCGACACCGACCAGCAGATCCGGCTCCTCGACGCCGACCGGGGCAAGGCACGTGCCTTCGCCCAGGCCTCCGGCATCTCCCCGGGGTCCGTCCCGGGCTATCTGCGCGGACTGAGCCCGGTCGTGCTGCGCGCCGACACCCGCGTCACGAACCACGGATTCGGCGACGGACAGGCGACCGGCTTCCAGGCCGTGCTCCAGGTCGGTACGGCCGTCCTCGTCGACGACCGGGGCGTCCCCCGGGTCCGCTGCGCCTGCGGCAACCCGCTCAACCGGCCCATCGCGCTCGACGGGAAACCGGGCACCCGGGGCAGGCCCTGGAGCGGCTACCGGCCCGCCCAGGTCGTCGTGGTGACCCCGGCACCGGTCGTGATCACCGACATCACGATCATCGACGTCGACGACCACACCTGGATCGAACGCCCGGTCGGCCACGACGGTCACCGCCACGACCATGTCGTGGCACCGCCCGACGGCGGGACCGCGACCCCGAGGCCCCCCGAGTCCTCCTCCAGCTCCGCGCCCGGCGACGGGAGCAGGTCCCCCGACGCCCCCGCGTCCGACTGCGCCACGCCGACCGCGACGCCGACCGTGCCACCGGGGGACAGGGAGAGCGGCCCGGGCGAGAGCGCCGGGTCCGGCACCGGGCCCACCGGTATGCCGACGGACGGGTCCGCCATGGACGTGTCCCGGCCTGACCGTTCCCCACGCCCGGAGGACAAGCCCTCGGACTGCCCGACAGCCTCCGTCGCGCCACCACCGACGACGGAGCCGGGAACCACCCCGGCCCCCTCGGGCGGGACCACCGCCCCGCGCACGGACACGGCAGCCCCCGACCGCTCCGCCGCGCCGGAGCCCTCGTCACCTCGGGTTCCGTCCGCCGGGCCGGGAACGCCCACCGGGGACACGGGTCCCGACACCGTGCCCGAGAGCCCCGGCGTACCCGACGGCGGTGGTCTGATCCCCGACGAGCCGACCGGCCCGGACGACGTCTTCGACGTCTTGGCCGACGCCTTCGACAGTTGAGCGGCCACTGGTCCGGGGAGCCCGGAACCGGGCTCGCCAGGAGTCGAATAATCGGGCGAATGCTGGCAAGGTGGCCCCATGGTTGATCGGGGAGCGAGCGCCCTGTCACTCCCGGACGACTGGCCCGCCCACCCGGCTCCGATCCTGGCGCTCAACCGCATGGGCAGCTTCGACTGGGACCTGGACGCCGGTCTGATGCAGATGGACGCCGAGGCCCACGAGGTCTTCGACGTGCGCCCGGACGAGTACGACGGGGACCCCGCCACCCTGGCCATGCGCGTCCCGCCGTCCGAGTCGCTCCGCCTCGACACCTTGGTGTCCCACGCCCTCAAGGACGGCAGCGAGAACTACGGCGCCTATTTCCGCATCCGCCGCCGCGACGGTTCGCTTCGCTGGACCCACACCCAGGGCTACATCCGCCGCGACGAGACGGGCCGGCCGCACCGGATCATCGGGATCGTCCGCGACGCGACCGAGGAGCTCGCCGAGGTCGCGGCGGGTCGTGATGAGGCCGCCCAGGACGAGGCACGGCGCCAGCAGACGAGCGTCGTCCAGCTGACCACGGCCGCGCTGGCCCACGCCGTCACCGTCCAGGACGTCATCGATGTCCTCCAGGACACCCACGGCCTCATCCACCTCGGGGCGGCCAGCCTGGTCATGGGTCTGGTGGAGGCCGGCCGCATCCACATGGTCGCCACGGGCCCCGTGGACAGTTACGTTCCCGGCACCCGGGTCACGCGCCTGGACGCGCAGTACCCGATGAACGAGGTCGTGCGGACCCTCCAGCCGCACTTCATCGAGTCGCCCGAGGAGTTCGCCGAGTCGTACCCGCTCCTGTGGCCGAACATCACCGACCTGAACATCACGTCGGCCGCCTATCTGCCGCTGATCGTGCAGGCCCGCCCCATCGGCGCCATCGGCCTGCTCTACAACGACCGGCACGGCTTCTCGGAGGAGGAGCGCAACGTCCTCGTCGCGCTCGGCAGCAGCATCGCCCAGAGCCTCCAGCGGGCCATGTTCTTCGAGCAGGAGAAGGACCTCGCGCAGGGCCTCCAGCAGGCCATGCTCCCGCGCTCGATCCCCAGCGTGGACGGCGCCGACATCGCCGTCCGCTACCGCTCGGCCTCCCTCGGCCGGGACATCGGCGGCGACTGGTACGACCTGATCCCGCTGCCGGGCGGCCGCGTCGGCGCCGTCATCGGGGACGTCCAGGGCCACGACACCCATGCCGCCGCGGTCATGGGCCAGCTGCGCATCGTCCTGCGCGCCTACGCCGCCGAGGGCCACACCCCGGCCACCGTGATGGCCCGTGCCTCGGTCTTCCTCGACGAACTCGACACCGACCGCTTCGCGACCTGCCTGTACGCCGAGGTCGACCTGTCCACCGGAGTGACCCAGCTGGTGCGGGCCGGCCACATCGACCCACTGGTCCGGTACACCGACGGGAGGTGTCGCCGACTCCCCGTGGAGGGCGGCCTGCCGCTCGGTCTGTCCGCCGAGTTCGGACGCCTCGAATATCCCGTGGCCACCATCGAACTCGACCCCGGCCAGACCCTGCTGCTGTGCACCGACGGACTCGTCGAGGAGCCGGGCGTCGACCTCGACGACGGCATGCACACCCTCAGGGAGCGCATCCGCGTCGGCCCGACCGACGTCGGTGACCTCGCCGACCGGCTCATCGACATGGCCGAGGAGCGCGGCGGGGACGACGACGTCGCCCTGCTGCTCCTGCGCCGCCGCGGGTTCAGCGACCACCGCTCCGGCGGACGTCTCCAGCAGCACGTGGCCCCCGGCGACCCGGAGGCGCTCTCCGAGGCCCGCCACATGATCCGGGCCGCGGTCCGCGCCTGGGGAGCCGGTGAGCGGGCCGACGAGATCGAGCTGGTCGCCGACGAACTGATCACCAACGGCCTGATGCACACCGAGGGCTCGGCGATCGTCACCCTGCGCGTGCTGACCGGATCCGACCGCAGACTGCGCGTCGAGGTCGAGGACTCCTCCAGCGCCCTGCCGCGCCGCCGCGAGGCCGGAGTGTCCGGTGTCTCCGGCCGCGGACTGCTGCTCGTCGACCGGCTCACCGACGTCTGGGGCGTCGAGGCCCGGGGCGGCGGGAAGTGTGTGTGGTGCGAGTTCATCGTCCGGGAGCGGAACTGATCCCTGGCGCCGCCGGTGCCGGATGGCACTCTGGACGTATGCCGGAACTGCCCGAGGTCGAAGCGCTCAAGGACTTCCTGTCCGATCATCTCGTCGGCCGCCGGGTCGTGCGCGTGCTGCCCGTCGCCATCAGTGTCCTGAAGACGTACGACCCTCCCGTCTCCGCGCTGGAGGGGCGCGAGGTCACGGCCGTACGCCGGTTCGGCAAGTTCCTCGACATCGACCAGGACGGCCTGCACTTCGTCACCCATCTGGCCCGCGCGGGCTGGCTGCACTGGAAGGACACGCTTCCCGACGGTCCTCCCCGGCCCGGCAAGGGGCCGCTCGCGCTGCGCGTCGCGCTGGAGACCGGCGAGGGCTTCGACCTCACCGAGGCGGGCACCCAGAAGCGGCTCGCCGTGTACGTCGTCCGGGACCCGCAGGAGATTCCCGGTGTGGCCCGCCTCGGCCCCGATCCGCTCGCCGACGACTTCGACGAGAAGCGGTTCGCCGGGCTGCTCCAGGGGGAGCGGCGCCGGCTGAAGGGCGCGCTGCGCGACCAGAGTCTGATCGCGGGCGTGGGGAACGCGTACAGCGACGAGATCCTGCACGTCGCCAGGATGTCGCCCTTCAAGATCGCCTCCTCGCTCACCCCCGAGGAGACCCGGCGGCTGTACCAGGCGCTGCGCGGCACGCTCGCCGAGGCGGTGGAGCGCTCCCACGGGCTGGCCGCCGGGCGGTTGAAGGCGGAGAAGAAGAGCGGTCTGCGGGTGCACGGAAGAACGGGGGAGGCCTGTCCGGTGTGCGGCGACACCATTCGCGAGGTCTCGTTCAGCGACTCCTCTTTGCAGTACTGCCCGACCTGCCAGACCGGCGGCAAGCCGCTGGCGGACCGGCGGATGTCCCGGCTGCTCAAGTAGCGGCCCGGGCAGCTGCTCGAGCAGGGGCCCGCGGGCCACCCCGTCGAAGCGATGACACCTCTGCGGCCATGGCACCTCGGCGAGGGCCGCCAGCCGTCGCCCGAGCGGTGGGCGAGCGGCGGGACGGGCTTCGCTCAGGGGGAGTCGAGTGTCACGAGATGCTTGCCCTCCGCCGTGCGCACCTCGTAACGGACGATCTCCCCGGTCCGCATCGACGAACCGCCCTGCATCGCGATGACGTCGCCGTTGTGCGCGGGCTCCATCCAACTCGTCACCGTCTGCTCGGAGCCGTCCTTGCCGATGGCGACGAGCTGGCACGAGCGGGGGCCTCCGGCGTCCTTGACCTCGACGCCGACCTCACTGCCCCACACCCGGTCCTCGGCCGTCACCTGGGCCCAGACCCCGGTCTTCGCGTCGGTCCTGGCGATCCTGTTCGCCGGCGGGTCGGCCGCGGCGATCCGGTCCGACGAGGAGTCGTGCGCGGCGACGACGGCGATCGCGGGGCCTCCCGCCGCGAGGACCACGGAGGCCGCCACGGCGTACAGGAAGCGCCGGCGTCCGGCCCGGTTGCGCGAGGCCACCTCGCCGAGCAGCCGGTCGAGCAGCCGCGGCCCGGGCGCGGCGAAAGGGTGTACGGTGCGCGGCGTCGACCGGCGGTACAGCATCAACTGCCGTGCGGCGGGGCGGAATTCGCTGACATACGCCGTGCACCGAGGGCACTCCGCGAGGTGGTCCTCGAAGCGGAAGGCTTCCGCCTCGCCGAGCACGCCGAGCGCATAGGCGCCGACGTCGCGATGCCGTTCCAGGGACCTCATACCGAATACCGAATCCTCGTGGCGTTGGTGCGGACTGTGAGTGGTGTTGCTGTTGCCCACGGGTACGCACCAGACCGCCGAATCACTCAAGACTCGTTCGGAATCGCGGCCAAGACCTTCGGAGCACCGGAGCTCGCGGATTGGTGCGAGCTCGAGAAAATTCTCCCCGGCCCGGTCGCGACCGCCCTCAGAAGAGGTGGATGGCCAGATGCCCGAGCGGCAGCCCCAGTCGCCAGGCCGCCGTCCACACCTGCGGACCGTCGTCCTCACCAGGCACGGGGCCGCCGCCGGGGACCGCGTCCAGGTCCGGAGCGAGCAGTTCCGTCTCCTCCAGCCATCGCCAGGCCGCCGACGCCAACTCCAGGTCGGGGTCGGGAGCGGCGGATCCGGCGGACTCGGCCGCGCGCAGAGCGAGGTGCTCGCGCACCCACTCGTGCCAGGGCTGGTCATAGGCCGTCAGCGAAAGCCAGGTCTCCAACTGGGTGATGACCCGGATCCCGGACAGCTCGCCCCCGCTGTCGGACAGGAAGATGGTCAGCGCGAGGGCGTCGCGCCCGGCGCGGAACTCGAAGGATGTGGGCGGCATCAGGTCGCCCGTCCGCAGCAGCTCGTCGGCGATGTACTCGGCGTACAACCACGCCATGGGGACGGTGAGTTCGCCCCCGCCGGTGCCGTCCGTGCTCTCTTGACCTCTGTGCAGCATCCCTTCCTGCCTTCCTCCGGTGCGTGCGCGTCGCCCGACCCCGGGCCCCAGTCCGGAAAACGGATGAGGCAAGCTGATTGCTCAACCATGGTCCTCAGCAAGGCGCTTTACGGAGGTTTGACTCAGCCTTCGGTTTCACCGCAGGTCGGCCGCGTATCCCGGAAGAACCCGGCGCAGGGCGCGCAGCGCGTAGTAAGCGCGCGACTTCACGGTACCGGGCGGAATTCCGAGTGCAGCGGCGGCCTCCGCCACACTGGCCCCCTGGAAGTACACCAGCACCAGGACTTCACGGTGCTCGGGAGTGAGTGTCTTCACAGCCTCCCGCACATCGAGCGTCGCCGCCGACCGTTCGGCGTGATCGGCACAGACCCGCGCGCTTTCGAGCACCGCGTCCCCGACTTCCGGCGGCCGTGCCTGACGGGCCCGCCGCGCGTCGATCGCCAACCGCCGCCCCACGGTCAGCAGCCAGGGACGTACGGATTCGAAGTCGTCGGCACGCAGGGCCTCGGGATGCTGCCAGGCGCGGACGAACGTCTCCTGCACCAGGTCCTCGGCGCGCTGCCGGTCGCCGTCGGACAGGCGCAACAGCAGGGCGAAGAGGGGGCGGCCGTGCTCGCGCTGCAGCGCGGCCAGCTCGTGCTCGGCGGTCGTTCCGTGACTGATGGTGGTGGTTCCGGCCGTCATGGCGTGTATGCCAGCGCGCCGCGCCCCGCGCGGACAGGGCGGGAACACGGTTGTGCGGTGGGCGGTCGAAGCCGTCGGTGAACGGTGCGCCGAACGGTCCGCCGCCGTGGAGCCCCGGATTCCGTGGCCGCTGCCGCCGGACCGGGGTTCGCCCCCACGGGCATGCCCGTGAGCGCCGAACGGGCTAGCGGCCGTGGTGTCTCCTTGACTGCCGGTCGCCTGTGTACGTGGATTCCCCTTGATTAGTAATCAAATACGACTGAATGGGGACCGGCATGATCACACGCGCGCGGCAGATCAATCTGGCCCTCGCGGCCGTTCTCGTCGCGGCCGCGGCGGCCTGCCAGCTCCATGACTCGGCCGGGCACCACCAGAACGGACAGCCCGCCCCCGCCGCCGTCCGCGGCTTCACCCTCGTGGCCTCCGGCGACGTCCTGCCGCACACCTCGATCATCGAGCGGGCGAACTCCGACGCGGGAGGCAACGGGTACGACTTCCGGCCGATGCTCGCGGGCGTCCAGCCCATCGTGTCCGGCGCCGACCTGGCGATCTGTCACATGGAGACGGTCTACGGCGCGGACGGCGACTACACCGGCTATCCCATCTTCAAGTCCCCGCCCCAGGTGGCCGACGGCCTCGCGGCGACGGGCTACGACGCCTGTTCCACCGCTTCGAACCACACCCTGGACGACGGTGCCGACGGCATTCGGCGCACCCTGGACGCGCTGGACCGCGCGGGAGTGCGGCACGCCGGATCGGCGCGCACGGCGCAGGAGGCGAGCGGCGCCGGCCTGATGCGGGCGGGCGGCGCCCGGGTGGCCCATCTCGCGTACACCTACGACACGAACGGAATCCCGCTCCCGCAGGGGCAGCCCTGGGCGGTCGCCCTGATCGACCCCGCCCGGATCGTCGCGGACGCCCGTGCCGCACGGAAGGCGGGCGCCGACGTGGTCGTCGTCTCGCTGCACTGGGGCACCGAATGGCAGGACGAGCCCGACGAGCAGCAACTGCGGCTGAGCAAGGAGCTGACCGCGTCCCGCACCGACGGGCGGCCCGACATCGACCTGATCCTCGGCACCCACGCCCACGTCCCGCAGGCCTACGAGAAGGTCAACGGCACCTGGGTCGTCTACGGCATGGGCGACCAGATCGCCGGCGAGATGTTCAACGGCCAGGGCGTCCAGGATCCGCGCGGCAACGAGAGCACCATCGGACGCTTCACCTTCGCCCCGCCCGCGCGGAAGGGAGCGCGCTGGGAGGTGACGAAGGCGGAGTTCGTCCCGCAGGCCTTCGACCTCGACGCGGGCCGGGTCGTCGATCTCAACGCCGCGCTGGAGCGGGGCGCCACGGTCGGAGCCGTACGCGATCGGATCCGGGACGTCGTCCTGAGCCGGGGCGCGGCCCGGTCCGGCCTCGTCATGGCCAAGTGACGCGGGGCCGCTCTACGGCACGACCGTGACCGGCCAGCGGCCCGCCTTCACCAGCCGGATCGCCACCGATCCGACGATCCGGTGCCCCGCCTGCTCGGAGGCCCCGACCACCACGGCGTCCGCCTTGAGTTCGTCCGCGGCGGTGACCAGGCCGTTGTAGGGGTCGCCCCGGAAGGTGTGGAACTCCCAGCGCACATCGAATATGTCCTTCACCCGCTCGGCCGCGTCGCGGATGTAGCGCACCAGGTCCTCGGCGATCTGGTCGGTGGTCTCCGCGACCGGCACCCCGAGCGCCGCCCCCGCCGCCATCACCGGCTGGACGTAGACGACCGCGAGCAGCGCCCGCTGCCGCCTGGCCAGACCGCCCGCGTACGCCGCGGCGCGCAGCGAGGAGTCGGAGCCGTCCACACCGACGACGATGACTTTGGGACCGTCCGTGCCGCGCTCGAACCGATGTGCGTGCTGCTCTTCCGTCACGGCTGTGAGGCTATCGGAACCCGCAGGTCCCACGGCCGCGGGGGAGCGGTGGAGACTCGCTCGACGGGCGGGGCGGCGCCGCTCTTCCTACAGTCGGAACCATGAGTGCCACCGTGGCGGCCCGCCCGCCGAAGGACACCGTCGGCCCGAAACGGCCGCCCCGGAACGGTTTCCTCAACAAGGT
Organism: Streptomyces sp. NPDC005141; assembly: GCF_053599975.1. Classification (NCBI taxonomy): domain Bacteria; kingdom Bacillati; phylum Actinomycetota; class Actinomycetes; order Kitasatosporales; family Streptomycetaceae; genus Streptomyces; species Streptomyces sp. NPDC005141. Next base: position 21,866 of record NZ_JBSFYW010000015.1, read on the forward strand.
GCCCGAGGGATTCGCGACCTTCTTCGGCGCCATCGGACTGCTCTGCGCCCTGCTCGCCTTCATCCCCCCGCTGCGCAGACTGCTGCGCCCGGTGGTGCGCTTCCTCGACCTGCTGATCATCCCGGTCAGCGCCAACCTCGCGTACGCCGTCTTCCTCTTCCTGCTCGCCGCCGCGACGGCCGCCCGCAAGAAGATCGCCTGGTGGCTGGTGGTGGTCTACCTCGGCCTGCTGGTCCTGGTCGACGCCCTCGGTATCGCCGCCGGTCTGTACGCCGACTCGATCCCGTCGTTCGTCGTCTGCGGGCTCCTGCTGGCGCTGCTGATCGTGGCCCGCCGCGAGTTCTACGCCGACTCGCGGCGCGCCGCCGTACGGCGGGCCCTCCTCGTCCTGTTCGCCGGGCTCCTGGTGGCGATCCTGGTCGGCTGGGGCCTGGTCGAGCTCTTCCCCGGCACGCTGCCGCGCGGCCAGCGGCTGCTGTGGGCCGCCAACCGGGTCTGCGGCGGACTCGTCTCCGGGGAGTCGTTCGACGGCCGTCCGCCGCGCGGGCTGTTCTTCGTCCTCGGCCTGTTCGGCGCCCTCGCCCTGCTCAACGCCGCCGCCACGCTCTTCCGCTCCCAGCGCCTGGTGGCGGCCCTGCACGGCGACGAGGAGACCCGTATCCGCGCGCTGCTCCGGGCGTACGGCGGCGAGGACTCGCTCGGCTACTTCGCCACCCGCCGCGACAAGGCCGTCGTCTTCTCGCCCAGCGGCAAGGCGGCCGTCACCTACCGCGTCGAGGCCGGAGTGTGCCTCGCCAGCGGTGACCCCGTCGGCGACCGGGAGGCCTGGCCGCACGCGATCGCCGCCTGGCTGGACATCGCCCGCCGCTACGCCTGGGCGCCCGCCGCGATGGGCGCCTCCGAGGAGGGCGCCAAGGCCTTCGCGCGGGCCGGGCTCGGCGCCCTCCAGCTCGGCGACGAGGCGATCCTGCACGTCGCCGGCTTCGACCTCGGCGGCCGCGACATGCGCGTCACCCGGCAGGCCGTCAACCGTGTCAGACGAACCGGCGCCACCTGCCGGGTACGCCGGCACTCGACCCTGACCGACGCCGAGATGGAGGAGATCGTCAGCCGGGCCGACGCCTGGCGCGACACCGAGACCGAACGCGGCTTCTCGATGGCCCTCGACCGGCTCGGCGACCCCGAGGACGGCGACTGCCTGCTCGTCGAGGCGATGGGGTCCGACGGCAAACTCCTCGCGCTGCTCTCCCTCGTGCCCTGGGGCCGCGACGGCATCTCCCTGGACCTGATGCGCCGCGACCGCAGCGCACCCAACGGCGTCATGGAGTTCATGGTCGCGGAGGTGTGCGCGGTCGCCGGAAAGTTCGGCGTCCGGCGCATCTCCCTCAACTTCGCGGTGTTCCGCTCGGTCTTCGAGGAGGGCGCCCGCATCGGCGCGGGCCCGGTGCTCAGACTCTGGCGCAGGCTGCTGCTGTTCTTCTCCAAATGGTGGCAGCTGGAGGCCCTGTACCGCTCCAACGCCAAGTACCACCCCGAGTGGTACCCGCGCTTCATCTGCTACGGCGAGACCGGCGCCCTCGCCCGCATCGGCATGGCTTCCGCCATCGCCGAGGGCTTCGTCTCCGTGCCCTCCCTGCGCACGCTGTGGGGCAAGGGACACCAGCGGGGCGGACCGAAGCCCGCGTCGACCGAGGGGCTGCCGTCGCTGGCGGCCCTCGGCCTCGACACGGGGGAGGGGGCCCCGGCCGACGACCCCACCGCCGGCCTGCCCGACCAGGTCCGCGTGCGGCACCGCAAGCTCGACCGGCTGCGCACCGACGGCACCGACCCCTACCCGGTCGGCATCCCGCCGCGCACCCACGTCCTGGCCGACGTCCGGGGCGGCGAGGACGTGACCGTCGCCGGACGCGTGATGCTCGTACGCGATTTCGGCGGAATCCTCTTCGCCGTGCTGCGCGACTGGTCCGGCGATCTCCAGCTCGCCCTCACCCGCAAGGAGTCCGGCCCCGCGCTCGACCGCTTCCGGCAGGTCGTGGACATCGGTGACCACATCAGCGCCGACGGCCTCGCGGGCGCCAGCGACACGGGCGAACGCACGGTCTTCGTCACCTCCTGGCGGCTCACCGCCAAGTGCCTGCGCCCGCTGCCCGACAAGCGCAAGGGCCTCGCCGACCCCGAGGCCAAGGTCCGCCGCCGCTATCTCGACCTGGTCTCCAGCACCGGCGCCCGCGACGTCGTACGGGCCCGCTCCACGGCCGTCCAGGCGCTGCGCCAGGGTCTGCTCGAGCGCGGCTACCTGGAGGTCGAGACCCCGATGCTCCAGCAGATCCACGGCGGCGCCAACGCCCGGCCCTTCACCACGCACATCAACGCCTACGACCTGAACCTGTATCTGCGCATCGCGCCCGAGCTCTACCTCAAACGGCTGTGCGTCGGCGGTCTGGAGAAGGTCTTCGAGATGGGCCGCACCTTCCGCAACGAGGGCGTCTCCTACAAGCACAACCCCGAGTTCACGATGCTGGAGGCCTATCAGGCCTTCGCCGACTACGACGTGATGCTCGACCTCGCCCGCGAGCTGATCCAGGGCGCCGCGACCGCAGCCTTCGGCTCACCCGTCGCCCGCAAGAACGGCACCGAGTACGACATCTCAGGGGCCTGGCCCGTCAAGACGGTGTACGGCGCGATCTCCGAGGCGCTGGGGGACGAGATCGACGCCGACACCTCCCTGGAGGCGCTCCTGCGGCTGTGCGACCGTGCGGGCGTGCCGTACACGCCGGACGACGGTCGCGGCGATGTCGTACTGGAGATGTACGAACGTCTGGTCGAGGAGAAGACCGGGCTGCCCACGTTCTACAAGGACTTCCCGACCGACGTCTCGCCGCTCACCCGGCAGCACCGCACCGACCCGCGGCTCGCGGAACGCTGGGACCTCGTCGCCTTCGGCACGGAACTGGGCACCGCCTACTCCGAGTTGACCGACCCGGTGGAACAGCGCCGCCGGCTCACCGCGCAGTCGCTGCTGGCCGCCGGGGGAGACCCCGAGGCGATGGAGCTCGACGAGGACTTCCTCGACGCGCTGGAGTACGCCATGCCGCCCACCGGGGGTCTCGGCATCGGCGTCGACCGTCTCGTCATGTTCCTGACCGGGCTGACGATCCGTGAGACGCTCCCGTTCCCCCTGGTGCGCCGCCGCTGAAATGGTCCAGCCGGGTGCTTTCGCGAGGCCCCATCGGTGTTGCTCGGCCGAGTCGCCCCTCCGCCGGGTGACTGATTGGTCATGAAAAAGGATCAGCTGATTACCCGGCGCCGGGCGTTGATCGCCGGCGCCGCCGTCCTGGGGGCGGCCGGGGCGGCGGGCACAGCCCGTGTCCTGACCGCCGACCAGGTCGCGAAGCCGGCGCGGAGCCTTCCCCGTTCCGGCCCGCAGGCGTCCCGCGCCCTCAAGCCGTCCGCCTACCGCCTCCAGCCGATCGCCGGATACGGCGCGCCGCGCAGCGCGCAGACACGGACCCTCGTCCGGAACGAGCCGTTCCTGCGCATGTCCGGGCGTGGCCGCAGCATGGTGCTGACCTTCGACGACGGCCCCGACCCGCGCTACACCCCCGAGGTCCTGCGCACCCTGCGCGAGTACGACGTGCGCGCGATGTTCTTCGTGTGCGGGGAGATGGTCGTCGACAACAAGGACCTGCTGAGCGAGATGGCCGACGACGGACACCTCGTCGGCAACCACACCTGGAGCCATCCGCTGCTGACCAAGCTCTCGCGCTCCGCGATCCGTTCCGAGATCGAGCGCACCTGCGAGGTCATCGAGGACGCGTGCGGCGAGCCGCCCGCCTGGTTCCGCGCGCCCTACGGAGCCTGGAACCGGGCGACCTTCCAGATCGGCGCCGAACTCGGCATGGAGCCGCTGGGCTGGACCGTCGACACGCTCGACTGGACGTCGCCGGGCACGCGTTCCATCGTCGGCCGGATCGAGAGCGAGGCGGCGCCGGGCGTCGTCGTCCTCTCGCACGACGCGGGCGGCGACCGCTCGCAGAGCGTACGGGCGCTGCGCGACTATCTTCCGCGTCTGCTGGAAGACGGCTACCACATCATGGTGCCGCGCCGGAGATACGCCTAGAAGCGCCGGCGGGTCCCCGCGCACCGTGGTGCGCGGGGATTCCGGCCGAGCCGGTCGGCGGGAGGCCGAGAGCCTCGCCGACCGGCTTTCGCCCGCCCGCTCGGGGAACGCTCAGCGCACCTCGATCATGCGGGCGAAGGCGACCACGTTCCCGTCGTATCCGTGCTGCTTGGAGAAACCGCCTCCGCACGTGATGACACGCAATTCCGGGGTGCCCTTGCTGTTGTACACACGGTCGCCGGGGAAATCGTTCTTCGCGAAGACCTCGATGCCGTAGATGTCGAACACCGCGGTCTTTCCGTCCTTGCGCAGGACCTCGACCCGGTTTCCCTTCTTGAGGGCGCCGAGCCCGTAGAAGACGGCGGGACCCCGCATGTTGTCGACATGGCCCACGACCACGGCCGTGCCTTTCTCGCCGGGCGAGACGGCACCGGTGAACCAGCCGGCGAGATTCGGGTCGTCGGGCGGCGGCGCGTCGACCCATCCGTCGTTGTCCAGACCCACCGGCATCACCGGGGCGTCTACCCGGATGGCGGGGATCCGCACCCGGTCGACCACGGAGTACGGGAGCGGGTCCGGTGTGTTCGAGAAGGTGCCACCGGGAGTGCGGCTGTCCGCCGCGGCCGCCGAAGCGGGCTGCGGGGGGCCCACGTCGAACTCACCGGAACCATTCCGAATGAGCGCGAGGCCGGTCAGCAGAACAAGCGCTATCACGCCCCAGGGAGCGCGCTTCCTCTGCCGCTCCTCCTCTTCGGCCAGCTCGGACGCAGACATTCGAAATCCCCTCTCGACGCGGCCGTCGCCTCGTCATTCGCGCATATGAGCACGCTAATGGCAGCGAGGCCGCCGGGCGACGGGGAGCGGGCGAACGGGTGGCGGGACGAATCCCCCGTGCGCCATCCGAGTTGCCGTGACCAGGAATTTTCTGACGGTCCGTGACCTGCGGCAATATCCGATTGTGTGGTTTTCCTTCGGCGTGTCTTCTCACCAGGACGGACCATTCCCGAAATGCGGGCCCGCGCACGGCATCTGAGGGTCTGTCTGGGAGGCGCTTTCTCGCCGATCCACCGGGGACGGTTCCCGGGGCGCCCCCGCGGAGGATCACATGCGTACTACTCGTGCCCTGGCGGTGTCTGCCGCCGCGGTCGCCGCCGTTGGGCTCGCCGCCCCGATGGCCGCGGCGTGGAACACCCCGAGCAACATCGTCGCGATGCCCAGCGTCATCGCCCGCGGCGGCCAGCTCACCGTGACGGTCGACGGGTGCCCGAGGGGAGGCACCATGACCTCGCCCGCGTTCCGTCAGGCGAGGCTCTCGCCGCTCCTGGGCAGCCACAACGAGTCGTCCAGCGGGACGGCCACCATCAACCAGGACGCCCGTCCCGGTTCGTACGACATCACCGTCAACTGCGACGGGACGGGCCCGCTCACCCGCCCGGCCGCCTTCACCGTCATCGGCGGTGTGCGCGGTGGTCTCGGCGGCAGCAGCTCCACCGGCGCCACGTCCACCGACATGGCGATCGGCGGCGGTCTGGTGGCCGCGGCGGCCGTCGGCGGCGGAGTGTTCTGGATGCGCCGCAGGTCGGAGAAGCACATCTGACCGTTCCGCGGGCGGGCTGCCGGTCCCGTCCCCTTCCGGGGCCGGCCGGCCGCCTTCGGACAGCGCGCGGAGCGCACATGACAGCCCTTCGCCCCGGACCCTCCCGAGGGGGTCCGGGGCGAAGGGCCGTGCCGCCGCGTCAGGAGTCGTCGGACGAGGTGCGCCGGCGGGACATGTACCAGGCCGCGCCGACGGAACCGGCGATGAGCGCCGCACCCATCCCGATCTCCTTCAGATCGAAGCCGCCGTTGCTGCCGCCGACACCGGCCCGGACGCCCCGCTGGAGCGGGACCGGGGTCGGAGTGGTCGGCCGGCCGCCGGCGATGGTGAGACCGGTGCTGCCGCTCGCTCCGCCGCACGAGAACGTCACGTCGTACACGGCCCCGGGTCTGGCGTCCCAGTCGACCAGGGCGGTGGCCGAGGACTGCCCCGGCGGGATGGTGACGGTGTCGAAGACCCCGGAGGTGACCGTGGCGCTCCCCCTGCACCCGCCGTCCCGTTTCAGGAGCAGCGACACCTGACCGCCCGCGGCGACGGTCGACGGCTGCACGCTGAAGGCGAACGGGGTGATGTTGTGGCTGTCCCCGTCACCGGCGAAGGCGGCGGGTGCGGTGAAGGTCAGGGCGGTCACGCCCAGCAGTGCGGCCGAAGCGACGCGTATCGCGCGCATGGTGAGCCTCCAGGTCCCCGAGGAGCCTTGCTGCGGACCTATTCCGCTTGCGCCAGAAATGCACCTCGACGATCGAAACGCTAGGAAAGGGTGCCCCCGGGCGCGATCCCAGTCGCGCGAACGGGTCAATCGTGTGGGCCGTCCGGGGGGCGGCATGCGTACGGCCGGGGGACGGACACGGCGTGGCGTCCGTCCCCCGGCCGCCGCGTCCCCCCAGGGGATCGATCCGCCGCTCGGGAAGGCGGATCGTTTACCCGGGAAGGTGCGGGAAGAGAGCCGTGAAGGGCTCCGCCGACGCCGTGATCCCGCGGCTGTAGGGCGCGTCGAAGTCCCAGATCAGGAACAGCAGGAAGGCGATCAGGGCGGAGAACAGCCCGGCCAGGATCAACTCCCGGGCGGTGCGCCGGATCTGCAGCGCGAAGATCATCCCGACCGTGACGACGGCGCCGGTGATGAGTCCGAACCACACCACCCCCGGCATGGTCGCCCCGGTCGAGTCGGCCCGGGCGCTGCGCGCGGCGTCGGCGGCCGTCACCTGGTCGAGGAGCGGCTGGTAGGCCTGCGCCTCGAAGTCCGTCTTCGGCTGGTAGTCGGTGACGTCGTGCCGGATGCCCTCGAAGAGCCGGGCACCCTCGGCGGTCACCTCGCTGTGCTCGGCCATGGCCTTCCACTCGGTGGTGACCACGAAATGAACGTACGTGTCCACATCGCCGCGGATGCGGTCGCGCACGTCGGGCGGGTAGACCCGGACCCGCTCGGAGATCTCGTGCAGGGCCTGGGCCTCCGCCTGCACATGGTCCTGGGCGCCGCCGCGCGCCTCCCAGACACCGGCGATGGCCAGACCGAGAACGATGGCGTACACCACGCCGATCATCATCGTCATGTACTCGATGACGTCCGGGGTCTCGGTGGGGTCCTCGTCCTCGCGGGCCCTGCGATGGCGTACGAGGGTCACGATGAGGACCACGAGGCACGCGGCCGCCATCGCGAGGGCGAGAACAAGCCAATCCGACAAGGTTTGCCTCCAGGGGTCAGCGCGGGCGCAGTGCCGCGACGGCGAGCACCGCGGGCGCGGTGATGAGCAGGGTGAACGAGACCAGCGACGGACCGCTGCGGGGCGGGTGCTTGTGCGGCGGGGTGCGGTAGGCCGGATAGCTGACCGGGGCCGGCGAGGGCGCCGGACGCGCGCTCGGCGTGGGCTTGGGCTTCGGCGTGGGTCTCGGCGCCGGGACCGGCGCCGGCCGTGGCGGCGCGGCTTTCGGTTTCGGCGCTGGGGGAGGCGGCGGTGGTGGCGGCGGAGGCGGTGGTTCGGGCTTCGGCGCGTGGGTGGGCGGGGGAGGCGGCGTCGGCTTCGGAGGCGGAGGGGGCTTCGGGGGCGGCGGCGGGGCCGGTGTGGGGGTCGGCGGGCAGGGCGGGGGTGTGGTCGGGGCCGGGCACCGGATGGTGTTCCCGGCGACCGCGACCGCCCCGCTGCCCGCCACGGCCACCGCGGTGGTCCCGCCGCTGTCCGGATCCGTGGAGGCGTAGGCGTAGGCGCAGGCGTCGGCCGCGGCCGTTCCACTCGGCGCGCCCACGAGGAGCCAGGTGAGCGCCGTCAGCGCCAATGCCCGTATGACGAGGGCGGATCGGGTCCGTTGGGGTCCATGCACGACGAAGATCATGGAGCGTGACCGACCAGGCCGCGCCGCAGTGTCCGGGATTGCCCCCGAAGGGGTACGTGTGACTCGCGGCGGTTTGACGTGCGGATGGGAAGCATGTTCGGCGAACGAACGTGTGCACTGAGGGCGGCGTTCGGATCACCCCGGGCCCGCGGCGCCGCGGCGATGCCAGCCGCTCCGGGTCGGGCGACGTCAGGCGATGTCAGCCGCTCCGGGTCGGGCGACGTCAGCCGCTCCGCGACCGGCGTCATCCCCTGCTCCACGGCGGGCGGCACTCCCCCAAGCTCTTCGAGCAGGGGACCCCCACGCCGCGGTGTCGCATCACCCGAGTACGCCCAGTACGTGGGTGACGCTCCGCCCGGCGACGCGCCGCACCGGGCGCCGCGGCCCGATCCGGGTGATCCGAACGGCACCCCTGGATTGCGCCGCTCGCATCACAGGTTTCCGAAAGAAATTTGAGGCCTGTTTGAACACTCCTGCCCCTCCCGCCCGTACCTAGGGCCATGCGCGGCGCAGCAGGGCGCTGCAACATTTATGCGAACAGCGGGAGTTACCAATGAAGACCTCCTGGCGGAGCGCCTCACTCGTAGCGTCAGCTGCGGCCGTGCTGGCGCTCACGACGGCGTGTGGTCAGGAACAGGGCACCCCTTCGACGGGCAGCCAGAACGTGGGCGCTACCGCCGCCGCGGGTGGATATGGGACGAGCACCACCGCGGGCAACGGTTATGGCGCCGATTCCAAGGAGACCGCCGGTGCCAAGGCGGAAGCCGCGGGCCAGCTCGCCGTGTCGGAGAGCGCGAAGCTCGGCAAGGTGCTGACCGACGGGGCCGGACTCACCCTTTACCGCTTCGACAAGGACACCGCGGAACCGCCGAAGTCGAGTTGCAACGGCGACTGCGCGACCGCCTGGCCGCCCGTGCCCGCCGACGGCGCCGAGGCCGCCACCGGTGTCGACAAGGCGCTGCTCGGCGAGGTCACCCGATCCGACGGTACGAAGCAGCTGACCATAGGCGGCTGGCCCATGTACCGGTATGCCAAGGACACCAAGGCCGGAGACGCCAACGGGCAGGGTGTGGGCGGTACTTGGTACGCCTCCGCGCCCAACGGCAAGAAGGCCACGCTGGCCGACCTGCCCGGCCTGTCGGTCCGCAAGGACCCGAAGCTCGGCGAGATCGTCGTCGACAAGAACGGGATGACCGTCTACCGCTTCATGAAGGACCAGGCCTGGCCCGTCTCGAAGTCGGCCTGCACGGGTGCCTGCCTGGAGAAGTGGCCCGCCGTCGCGCCGGTCTCCGAGGACGACACCAAGGGCGTCAAGAAGAAGGGCCTGATGCCCTTCACCCGCCCGGACGGCGTGAAGCAGATGTCGGTCAACTGCTGGCCGATCTACACCTTCTCCGGTGACACCGCTCCCGGGGACACCAACGGTCAGGGCGTCGGCGGCACGTGGTACGCCGTCTCGCCCGAAGGAAAGCCGGTCGGCGCGTCCGAGTAGAGGATCACCTCCCCAGGGTTGATCGCATCGCCCGAACGGTACGGAACGCGGAAGGGAGTGGACACAGGCAGCAGGTGTGCCGGACGACGAACGACACAGGACGCGCGACCCGGGGTCCGCTCCCTCCGCACGGAGGGAGCGGACCTTTTCGTATGTCCGGGCGTGGCCGAAACATTTCGGCTGCCGTCATGACGTGAAAGTCCCGGCGGCCCGCCCGGATGTGAAAGAACGCGGCGGCTCCCCGGGCGAGGCGGCCACGCTTCGTGACTCCGCGGAGCTTTTTGGAATGCTTCGGAGCGATTTCGCAACGGCGGTGAGTGGCGTGCCACGTTGACGTTCGCAGGCGCCAATTCGGCACGTGCCCTTGGCAGTGACGGTGACCGGACGGCCAATTTCCGTTTTGACTCGCTCCTTTGGCGGGCGATCAGTAGCCTCTGCTCGAACACCGGATCGTCTACGCCGTCGCCTACGCCTTGGAGAGATAGATGGAGCGTCCCGCCTGGGCCCCCCGCAGCATTGACATCTCAGTGCCGAGCGTGTCCCGTATCTACGACTACTACCTGGGCGGTTCGCACAACTTCGAGGTCGACCGGGAAGCGGCACGCAAGGCGATGGAGTTCATGCCGGGACTTCCCAAGGTCATGCAGGCGAACCGGGCGTTCATGCGCCGGGCCGTTCGCTTCGCGGCCGGCGAGGGCATCGATCAGTTCCTCGACATCGGCTCAGGCATCCCGACATTCGGCAATGTCCACGAGATCGCCCAGAGCACCCGGCCCGGCGCACGTGTCGTCTACGTCGACCACGATCCGGTTGCCGTCGCACACAGCCAGGCCGTGCTGCGGGACAACGAGGACGCGGACGTCGTCGCCGCCGATCTGCTCAAGCCCCAGGAAATCCTGGCGAGCACCCAGGTTCAGCAACTGATCGACCTGAACCGGCCGGTCGCCCTGCTTCTCGTTGCCATACTTCACTTCGTGGAAGACGCGGACGACCCGTACCGGGCGGTGGCCGAACTGCGCGACGCCCTCGCGCCGGGCAGCCTGCTCGTCGTCACGCATGCCTCCTTCGAGGGAATTCCGCTCCCGAAGGAGCAGGCCGAGGGCACGGTCGACGTCTACAAGAACATCCGCAACCCGCTGATCATGCGCACGCGCGAGGAGATCGCGCGGTTCTTCGAGGGGTACGACATGGTGGAACCCGGACTGGTGCCGATGCCGAACTGGCGGCCCGACACGGCACCCGAGGACGAGGATCCTTATTCCTTCTCCGGGTTCGGCGGCGTGGGACGCACGGCGTGACCGCCGAGCCGGACGGGCCGGAGGACAGACTGCGCCGGTTCGCGACGATCTGGAGCCGCGCGGTCTTCCCCGTCACCTCCACCTCGCTGACCCGGCCCGAGTTCGAGGTACAACTGCTGCCGCTCGCACGGCGGTTGAGCGAGGCGCTGCGCGCCAGGAACTTCGAGGCGGCCGAGGGGCGGGCCGTCGGCGCCGCGCTCGTCGCCGCCCACTGCACCGACCCCGAGGCGCTCAGCCGCGCCCTCGACTGCGTCGACGCCTACCTGGTGCTCTACTGCGGCGAGGACGGTCCCCAGGAAGCCTTGCGGACCCGCTCCGCGCGGCTCCAGCACGCCATGGCCGCCGGATACGCGCAGGCGCTGCGGGAGCGGACGCTTGCCGAGCAGCAGGCCATCTCCCAGGCGGCGTTGACCGCGCGCAGCGCGGTCGCCGAGGCACTGCACGACAGCGAGGCCCGCTTCCGCGCGGTCTTCGAGGGCGCGGCCATAGGTATCGGCATCGCCGACCTCGAGGGAAACATCCTCCAGGTCAACGGAGCCCTGCTGCGGATGTTCGGCGGCTCCGAGCAGTCCATGCGCGGCCGCCGGGTCACCGAGTGGACGCACGCCGAGGACGCACCCCAAGTCTGGCGGCTGTACGAGGAGTTGGTGCGCGGCGAGCGCGAGCACTACCACGTCGAGAAGGCCTTCTACCGGCCCGACGGCACCGCCCTGTGGACCAACCTGACGGTCTCGCTGCTGCGCGACGCGGACGGCGAACCCCAGTATCAGCTGGCGCTGATGGAGGACACCACCGAGCGGCGGCTGCTCAATCTGCGGCTCCGCTACGAGGCGACGCACGACGCGCTCACCGGGCTCCCCAACCGGACGCTGTTCTTCGAGCGCCTGGAGAAGGCACTGGCCGCGGGCGAGGGCCAGCGCTTCGGCCTGTGCTACCTCGACCTCGACGGCTTCAAGACCATCAACGACAGCCTCGGGCACGCGGCCGGCGACCGGCTGCTCGTCGAGGTCGCCGACCGCCTCCAGTCCTGTGCCACCGCCCCCGGCGAGATGGTCGCCCGGCTCGGCGGCGACGAGTTCGTGGCCCTCACCACCGGCCCGAACACCGAGCGCGAGGTCGACGAGCTGGCCGGGCGCATCATGAACGCGCTCGTCACCCCGATCAGCATCGACGGCCGAGACCTGACCGTGCGCGGCAGCGTCGGCGTCGTCGAGGGCCCGGCCGGGGAGCGCGGCGCCGCCGAGGTGCTGCGCAGCGCCGACATCACGATGTACCGGGCCAAGTCCGCGGGCGGCAACCGCTTCGAACTGGCCGACCCCGAGGCCGACGCCCGCGCCATCACCCGCAACGGCCTCACCACCGCGCTGCCCGCCGCCCTGGACCGGGGCGAGTTCTTCATCGAGTACCAGCCGCTGGTGCACCTCGGCGACGGCAGTGTGCGCGGCGCGGAGGCGCTGGTGCGCTGGCTGCACCCGCAGCACGGCGTCCTCGGCCCCGACCGTTTCATCCCGCTCGCCGAGCACACCGGACTGATCGTGCCGCTCGGCCGCTGGGTCCTGGAGCAGTCGGTGCGCCAGGCACGCACCTGGCAGGAACGGCACTCCGGCGCGACCCCGCTCCGCGTCAACGTCAATCTCTCGCCCTGCCAGCTGACCCATCCCGGCCTGGTCCAGGACACGGTCGACATTCTGGAACGCGAAGGCCTCGACGCCCGGGCGCTGTGCCTGGAGGTCACCGAGTCCGCGCTGATCGGCGCCGACGACGACCTGCTCAAACCACTGCGCCGGCTCGCCGAGATGGGCGTCGACATCGCCCTCGACGACTTCGGCACCGGTTACTCCAATCTCGCCAACCTCCGCCGCCTGCCGGTCAGCATCCTCAAACTGGACCGGTCCTTCACCCAGGGCATGCAGCAGTTCCCGGCGGATCCGGTCGACCTGAAGATCGTCGAGGGCATCGTCTCCCTCGCCCACAGCCTCGACCTCGCGGTCACGGTCGAGGGCGTGGAGACCGGCGCCCAGGCCGAACAGCTGCGGATACTGGGCTGCGACACGGCGCAGGGCTGGTACTACGCCAGGCCCGGACCGCCGGAGCGGCTGCACGAGCTGGCGCTGGTCGACGCGACCGCCTGAGCGCTCCCACGCGGCGTGGTCTCCCCTCCCGGGAGACCGCGCCGCGCAGGCGTGGGCGTCCGGTCCGCCGCACCGTGCCGGACGTGGTGCCCCGTCCCGCGGCCGGGGCACCCGCCGCCGGCACGCCTCGCGCGCCCGGCCCTCTCCATGTCTCACTGGCAGAACGCACCTCTCACAGATGGAGCCGAGACGGATGAGCACGGAACTTCAGGGCAGGACCGCCGTTGTCACCGGAGCCAGCAAGGGCATCGGGCTCGCGGTCACCGAGGCGCTGGCCGGCGCGGGCGCGACCGTGATCGCCGGCTCCCGCGGCACGACCCCGGGCCTCGACGCGCTGGTCGACAAGGGCGACGTCACCTGGGTGCCGGTCGACCTGGCCGAACCCGAGGCCGCGGGGCGGCTCGTCGAGGCGGCGGGCGGGCGGATCGACGTCCTGGTCAACAACGTGGGCACGGCCCCCGCCCGCACCGGCGGCTTCCTGTCGGTGACCGACGAGGACTGGCGGCGCACCGTCGATCTGAATCTGCTCACGGCCGTACGGGTCACCCGTGCGGCCCTGCCGTCGATGCTGGCCGCCGGGCAGGGTTCGGTCGTGACGATCGGCTCGGTCAACGCCACCCTGCCCGACCCCCTCGTCATCGACTACAGCGCGGGCAAGGCCGCCCTGGTCGCGTTCTCCAAGGCGCTGTCCAAGGAGGTCGGCCCGAAGGGCATCCGGGTCAACACCGTGAGCCCCGGCCCGGTGGAGACCGAGCTGTGGCTGGGCGGCGGGGGAGTGGCCGCGACGGTCTCGGCCGCCGCCGGGATCACCCCCGCCGACGTGGTCGCCCAGGCGTCGGGCGCGACCGTCACCGGCCGCTTCTCCAAGCCGTCCGAGGTCGCCGACCTGGTTCTCTTCCTCGCCGGGGACCGCGCGCGCAACATCACCGGCAGTGACTTCGTCATCGACGGCGGCTTCATCCCCACGTGGTGAACCGGGCCGGGCCCGGCGCGCGGTCCCGCGCGCCCGGCTCCGCCCGCCGTCAGCGTTCCAGCAGCATCCGCTGAAGCTCCCGGGCCGCCCGCGGCGGCGCCACGTCGCTGCGGTGCGCCAGCGCGATCGTCCGGTGGAGACCGGGCCGGGCCAGTGGCGTCACCCGCAGGCCGCGCCCGGACCGGGTCGCGACCATGCGCGGTACGACGGCCACGCCGAGGCCCGCCCGGACGAAGCCGAGGACCGCGTCCATCTCGCCGCCCTCGACGGCGAAGTCGGGTTCGAAGCCCTCGGCACGACAGGCGGCGACGGTCAGTTCCCGCAGGTCGTAGCCGTGCCGGAACATCACAAGTCGCTCGCCCTCCAGATCGGCGACGCGCACCGTGCGCCGGCTGCCGCCACCGCCGGGCGCCGGGGCGTCCGGGGACGACACCACCACCAGGTCCTCGCGCAGCAGCTCCACCGTGGTCAGCGCCGGGGACGGTGTGGGCAGGGGGAGGACGACCAGGGCGAGGTCTAGAGCGCCGCGCGCGAGTTCCCGTACGAGATCGTGCGAGCCGCCCTCCTCGATCAGCAGACGGATGCCCGGATAGCGGTCGTGGAAGGCGCACAGCACGTCGGGCAGCAGGCCCGTGCACAGGCTCGGGGTCGCACCGAGCCGCACCCGGCCGCTGCGCAGCTGGGCCAGCTCCTGCACCTCGTGCCGGGCCGTGTCCGCGTCCGCGAGGATGCGCCGGGCCAGCGGCAGCAGCGCCTCGCCCGCGTCGGTGAGCGTGATGTTCCCGCGCGCCCGCAGGAACAGATCCGCCCCCAACTCCCGCTCCAGCGACTTGATCTGCTGGGACAGCGAGGGCTGCGCGACATGCACCAGATCGGCGGCCCGGGTGAAATGCCGGGTCTCCGCGACGGCCACGAAGTACTGAAGCTGCTGGAACTGCATCCTTCGACGATAGTCCATGTCTATGGAAACCAGCTGGACCATGTCTTGGACTGATCGGTTCTCCGCGTCCTAGCGTTCTGTCCCATGGCTCTGGCAACGCGGACGGACCGACGGCCGTCGATGGCGCGCACCGTGTGGGACAGCTCCGTCGGCAAGAAGACCGTGATGGCCGTCAGCGGCCTGATCATGCTGCTCTACCTGGGCGCCCACATGATCGGGAATCTGAAGATCTACTTCGGCGCGGGCGAGTTCGACCACTACGCGCACTGGCTGCGCACCGTCGGCGAACCCTTCATGCACTACGAGTGGACGCTGTGGCTCATCCGCGTGGTGCTGGTCGTCGCCGTGGTCGCGCACGCCGTCTCCGCGTACCAGCTCAGCCGCCGCGACATCAGGGCGCGCCCCAGCAAGTACGTCCACCGAAAGCGGCGGGCGAGCTACGCCACGCGCACCATGCGCTGGGGCGGGATCATCCTCGGCCTGTTCATCGTCTGGCACCTCCTCGACCTGACGACCGGCACGGTGCACTCCGGCGGCTTCCAGGAGGGCCACCCCTACCAGAACGTCGTGGACACCTTCTCCACCTGGTACGGCAACGCCGTCTACATCGTCGCGATGCTCGCGCTCGGCCTGCACGTACGGCACGGTTTCTGGAGCGCCGCCCAGACCCTCGGGGCCGGCAGCCGCACCCGCGACCGCGCCCTCAAAACCGTCGCCAACGTTCTCGCGCTGGTGCTCACGGCGGGATTCATCTCCGTACCCGTCGGTGTCATGACCGGAGTGGTGAGCTGACATGACCGCATACGCTGCCTACCGGACCGGTGAACCGGTCGCCGACGGCAAGGCCCCGCAGGGGCCCGTCAACGAGCGCTGGGACAAGCGCCGTTTCGAGGCCCGGCTGGTCAACCCGGCCAACCGCCGCAAGCACACCGTGATCGTCGTCGGCACAGGTCTCGCCGGCGGTTCCGCGGGTGCCACGCTCGCCGAACAGGGCTACCACGTCGTCCAGTTCTGCTACCAGGACTCCCCGCGCCGTGCCCACTCGATCGCCGCCCAGGGCGGCATCAACGCGGCGAAGAACTACCGCAACGACGGCGACTCCGTCCACCGGCTCTTCTACGACACCGTCAAGGGCGGCGACTTCAGGGCGCGCGAGTCCAACGTCCACCGCCTGGCGCAGATCTCGGTCGAGATCATCGACCAGTGCGTCGCCCAGGGTGTGCCCTTCGCGCGCGAGTACGGCGGCCTGCTCGACACCCGTTCCTTCGGCGGTGTCCAGGTCTCGCGCACCTTCTACGCCCGCGGCCAGACCGGCCAGCAGCTCCTGCTCGGCGCCTACCAGGCGCTGTCCCGGCAGATCGCCGCCGGAAACATCGAGATGCACCCGCGCACCGAGATGCTGGACCTGATCGTGGTCGACGGACGGGCCCGCGGCATCGTGGCCCGTGACCTGATCACCGGCAGGATCGACACGTACTACGCGGACGCCGTCGTCCTGGCGAGCGGTGGCTACGGCAACGTCTTCTACCTCTCCACGAACGCCATGAACTCCAACGCCACCGCCATCTGGCGGGCCCACCGGCGCGGCGCGTACTTCGCCAACCCCTGCTTCACCCAGATCCACCCCACCTGCATCCCGCGCACCGGCGCCCACCAGTCGAAACTGACGCTGATGAGCGAGTCGCTGCGCAACGACGGCCGTATCTGGGTTCCGAAGGCACACGGCGACACCCGTCCGCCGAACGAGATCCCCGAGGACGAGCGCGACTACTACCTGGAGCGCATCTACCCCTCCTTCGGCAACCTCGTGCCCCGCGACATCGCCTCCCGCGCCGCGAAGAACGTCTGCGACGAGGGCAGGGGAGTGGGCCCCGGCGGCCAGGGCGTCTACCTGGACTTCGCCGACGCCGTCCGGCGGATGGGCCGGGCCGAGGTCGAGGAGAAGTACGGCAACCTCTTCGACATGTACGCCCGGATCACCGCCGAGGACCCGTACACCGTGCCCATGCGGATCTACCCCGCCGTGCACTACACGATGGGCGGACTGTGGGTCGACTACGACCTCCAGACCACCGTCCCCGGCCTGTTCGCCATCGGCGAGGCCAACTTCTCCGACCACGGCGCGAACCGGCTCGGCGCCTCGGCCCTCATGCAGGGACTCGCCGACGGCTACTTCGTCCTGCCGTCGACCATCAACGACTACCTCGCCCGCAACCCCCACCATGAGAAGGTCACCGACGAACACCCCGCCGTCCAGGAGCTGCTGGCCGGGACGGAGGACCGGCTGCGGCTGCTCCTCGCCGTCGACGGGGACCGCACCCCCGACTCCTTCCACCGCGAACTCGGCGAACTCATGTGGGAGTTCTGCGGCATGGCCCGTACGGAGACAGGACTGCGCAAGGCGCTGGAGCGCATCCCGCAGATCCGCGAGGAGTTCTGGCGGCGCATCAAGGTGCCCGGCACCGGCGAGGAGTTCAACCAGTCCCTGGAGAAGGCCAACCGGATTGTCGACTACCTGGAGCTCGCCGAGCTGATGTGTCTCGACGCGCTGCACCGCGCGGAGTCCTGCGGAGGCCACTTCCGCGAGGAGTCCCAGACCCCGGACGGCGAAGCGGCCCGCCGGGACGAGGAGTTCTCGTACGCGGCCGCCTGGGAGTTCACCGACACC
The DNA here is from genome assembly GCF_053599975.1 of Streptomyces sp. NPDC005141. Taxonomy (NCBI): domain Bacteria; kingdom Bacillati; phylum Actinomycetota; class Actinomycetes; order Kitasatosporales; family Streptomycetaceae; genus Streptomyces; species Streptomyces sp. NPDC005141. The sequence continues at coordinate 39,417 of NZ_JBSFYW010000015.1, forward strand.
GGCGAAGCGCCCGTCCTGCACAAGGAAGACCTGGTCTTCGAGTACGTCCACCCCACCCAGCGGAGCTACGCATGAAGCTCACCCTGCGCGTCTGGCGGCAGAAGAACGCCGACGCCGACGGAGCGATGTCCACGTACGAGGTGGACGGCATCTCGGCCGACATGTCCTTCCTGGAGATGCTCGACACCCTCAACGAGGAGCTCATCCTCGAAGGCGACGACCCCGTCGCCTTCGACCACGACTGCCGCGAGGGCATCTGCGGCGCCTGCAGCCTGGTCATCAACGGCGACGCGCACGGACCCGAGCGCACCACCACCTGCCAGTTGCACATGCGCTCCTTCCACGACGGCGACACGATCGACATCGAGCCGTGGCGGGCCTCCGCCTTCCCGGTCGTGAAGGACCTCGTGGTCGACCGCTCCGCCTTCGACCGGATCATCCAGGCCGGCGGCTACATCACCGCCCCGACCGGGGCCGCGCCCGAGGCACACGCCACGCCCGTACCCAAGCCCGACGCCGACTTCGCCTTCGAGCACGCCGAGTGCATCGGCTGCGGAGCCTGTGTCGCGGCCTGCCCGAACGGCGCCGCGATGCTCTTCACCTCGGCCAAGGTCAACCACCTGAACGTGCTGCCGCAGGGCGCGCCGGAGCGGCAGACCCGGGTGCTCGACATGGTGGCGCAGATGGACGACGAGGGCTTCGGCGGCTGCACCCTCGCCGGAGAGTGCGCGACCGCCTGCCCCAAGGGCATCCCGCTGGTCTCCATCACCGGCATGAACAAGGAGTGGCTGCGCGCCACCCGCAAGGCGGGCAGGCGTTAGGCACGAAGTCGTTCGCCGTACGGTGCGGACGGGCGGGACCGGGTGTGGTGCTCACCCCCCGGTCCCGTCTCGCTTTCCCGGGCACCCCTGTCATTCAGCATCCTCACATCCGCCCTCCTGGCACTGGTCACGCGCACGCCAACCGGCGTCGGAAGAACAGGAGCGCGCAGACCGAACAGATCCGGCCTGCCTCCCCCGAGCTCTCAGCTCCGTTCGAGCAAGGGGTGCCCCCTCCGCCGAACCGGCCCGTGACCAGGAGAGTGCCATGACCGGCGTTTCCACCCTCGCCAGCCCGCCCCAGCCCGTCGCCCCGACCCGCTACACCGTCACCCTGGCCCGCGACGAGGCCGATGTCCGGGCCGCACAGCGGCTGCGCCACGACGTCTTCGCCGGGGAGATGGGCGCCCTCCTGAACACCCCGCAGCCGGGCCTCGACATCGACGCCTTCGACGCCTACTGCGACCACCTGCTCGTCCGCGACACGCAGACCGGCCAGGTCGTCGGCACCTACCGGCTGCTGCCGCCCGAGCGCGCCGCGATCGCCGGACGCCTCTACTCGGAGAGCGAGTTCGACCTCGGGCTGCTGGCCGGAATCCGCTCCGGACTGGTCGAGGTCGGCCGCTCCTGCGTCCACCCCGACCACCGCGACGGCGCGGTCATCGGCCTGATCTGGGCCGGGATAGCCCGGTACATGGTCGACGGAGGCCACGAGTGGCTCGCCGGCTGCTGCTCCATCCCGCTCGCCGACGGCGGCACGCTCGCCGCGGGCACCTGGGACCGGGTGCGGGCCAAGCACCTGGCGCCGGAGGAGTTCCGCGTGCGTCCGCTGCTGCCCTGGAGCACGGAGGGCGTCGCCCGCCCCGGGCGCACCGAGCTGCCCCCGCTGCTGCGCGGCTATCTGCGTCTCGGCGCGTGGGTGTGCGGGGAGCCCTCGCACGACGCGGACTTCGGCGTCGCCGACTTGTATGTGCTGCTGTCCATGAGCCGGGTCAACCCGCGCTACCTCCGCCACTTCCTCTCGCTCGTTCCCGCCTGATGAGCGCGCCCCGCACGGGAACGCCACGCCTCGTGGCCGTCCGCCGCCCCCGGGCCGGCGGACGGCCGGGAGCGGTGGTGCTTCCCGGAGCCGTACCCGCGCCACGGCGGCCCGTCGCCGACCGCCCCGCCCCGCGGGCCGGCGCCTGGCTGCCCACCGCGCCCTGCTCCCCGCACGGCTGCGTGGAGTCCGCACGCCCCTGGACGGGCGTGCCGCGTGCCGTCCTGCGGCTGGCCGCGCTCCTGGTCGTGGTCGTCCTCGGCGTCGCCCTGCTTCCGCTGGTCGGCCGGATGCGGGCGGAGGCGCGCGACCGGTCGATCCGCCGCTGGTGCCTCGCCGTGGTGCGCACCGCCGGGGTCCGCACGCGGATCACCGGAGCCGCCCGGCCCACCGGCGGACTGCTGATCGTGGCCAACCACATCTCGTGGCTGGACATCCCGCTGCTCGCCGCCGTCCGCCCGGCGCGGATGGTCGCCAAGACGGAGGTGCGCGGCTGGCCCGTCGTGGGCACCCTGGCGGCCCGCGGCGGCACCCTCTTCATCGACCGGGACCGGCTCCGCGCCCTGCCCGGCACGGTGGAGCGGATCGCCGGGACCCTGCGCGGCGGCTCGGCCGTGGCCGCCTTCCCCGAGGGCAGTACCTGGTGCGGGCGCGCCCAGGGGCGCTACCGCCGGGCCGTCTTCCAGGCCGCGCTGGACGCCGGAGTGCCGGTCCAGCCGGTGCGCATCCACTACCGGCTCGCCGGCGGTGCGGCGAGCACCGCGCCCGCCTTCGTCGGCGAGGACTCGCTGCTCGCCTCGCTGTGGCGGGTGGTCTCGGCGCGCGGCCTGGTGGCCGAGGTCGCCCTGCGTCCCGTCCTCACGCCCGGCGTCCACACGGACCGACGAGCCATGGCCGACGCGGCACAGGGAGGTGAGCGCCGCACCGGGTCACCTTCCGAGGCGCACCCTTGACGTCCGAAGGCGGCCGCGCCACCGGACAGGTCCCGTCACCCGAGCCGCCCGAGCGCGCGGGTGAGGTAGGGCGCCGTCCGGCCGGCCGCCGTCGCCACCTGCGCGGGTGGCCCGGCGGCCACGATGCGGCCGCCCTCCTCGCCCCCGCCGGGACCCAGGTCGATCACCCAGTCGGCGCCCGCCACGACCGTCATGTCGTGCTCCACCACCACGACGGTGTGACCGGCGTCCACCAGACCGTGCAACTGGCGCATCAGCACCGCGACATCGGCCGGATGCAGTCCTGTCGTCGGCTCGTCGAGCAGATAGAAGGTGTGCCCCCGGCGACCTCGCTGCAACTCGGCGGCCAGCTTGATGCGCTGGGCCTCGCCGCCCGACAACTCCGTCGCGGGCTGGCCGAGTCGCAGATAGCCGAGGCCCACGTCGAGCAGCGTGGCGAGGCTGCGTGTGACGGCCGGGGTGTCGGTCTCGGCGAAGAACCGCGCCGCCGCCTCGACCGTCAGATCCAGGATCTGCGCGATGTTCCGTCCCCGGTACGTCACTTCGAGGGTCTCGGGGTTGTAGCGCGCGCCGCCGCAGTCCGGGCACGGGGCGTAGGTACTGGGCAGGAACAGCAGCTCCACACTGACGAAGCCCTCGCCCTGACAGGTCTCGCAGCGCCCTCCCCCGGAGGAGGTGCCCCCGGCGACGTTGAAGGAGAACCGTCCCACGCCGTAGCCGCGCGCCGTGGCCTCCTCCGTCGCGGCGAACACCTTGCGCACCACGTCGAACAGCCCTGTGTACGTGGCCAGATTGGAGCGGGGGGTACGACCGATGGGCTTCTGGTCGACACCGACCAGCCGGCCGACGCCCGCCAGTTCCTCCGTCACCTCGCCGATCAGCGTGGACTTCCCGGAGCCGGAGACCCCGGTGACCGCGGTGAACACACCGAGCGGGAACTCGGCGGTGACCCCGCGCAGATTGTGCCGGTTCACCGGACCGACCCTCACCTGACCGCGAGGCGGGCGCACCCGGCGCGCCGGAGCGGGGGAGCGGTCGAAGAGGAAGCGCGCCGTCGCGGACTCCGGTACCCCCTCGAGAGCGGCGACCGGGCCGCTGTGCAGGACGCGCCCGCCGTGCTCCCCGGCGTGCGGGCCCACGTCGACCAGCCAGTCGGCGCCGCGCACGACATCGAAGTGGTGCTCCACGACGAACACCGAGTTGCCCGCAGCCTTCAGCCGCTCCAGCACGGTGAGCAGAGCCTCCGTGTCCGCCGGGTGCAGTCCGGCGGACGGCTCGTCGAGGACGTACACCACGCCGAAGAGCCCGGAGCGCAACTGTGTGGCCAGGCGCAGCCGTTGGAGTTCCCCGGCCGACAGCGTGGGGGTGGCCCGGTCGAGGCTGAGGTATCCGAGCCCGAGTTCGACGACGGGCGCGATCCGGGACGTGAGGTCCTCGGTCAGCACACGGGCGGTCTCGGAGTCGCCCGTGAGGGACTTCGCGAGTTCCACCAGCGGCAGCGCGGCCAGTTCGGCGATGTTCCGCCCCGTGAACGTCACGGCCAGCGCCTCGCGCCGCAGCCTGCTGCCGCCGCACATCGGACAGGGAGCACCGGACAGGAACCGCTCAGCCTTCGCCCGCAGCGTGGCGCTCTTGGTGTCGGAGAAGGTCTTCATGACATAGCGGCGCGCGCTCATGTACGTGCCCTGGTAGGGGCGTTGGATGCGTTCGGCCTCGCGCACCGGATGTACGGTGACCACCGGCTGCTCGTCCGTGAACAGGATCCACTCCCGTGCCTCGGCGGACAGCTCGCGCCAGGGGCGGTCCACGTCGTACCCGAGCGTGTCGAGGATGTCCCGCAGGTTCTTGCCCTGCCAGGCCCCCGGCCAGGCGGCGATCGCGCCCTCGCGGATCGACAGCGAGGGATCGGGGACGAGCAACTCCTCCGTCGTGCGGTGCACTTGACCGAGACCATGGCACTCGGGGCACGCCCCGGCCGCCGTGTTCGGCGAGAAGGCGTCCGAGTCGAGCCGCTCGGCACCGGCCGGGTACTCACCGGCGCGCGAGAACAGCATCCGCAGCGAGTTGGAAAGATGGGTGACCGTGCCCACGGAGGAGCGCGAGGTCGGCGCCGACCTCCGCTGCTGGAGGGACACCGCCGGCGGCAGCCCGGTGATCTCCCCGACCTTCGGAGCCCCCACCTGATGAATCAGCCGACGCGCGTAGGGGGCGACCGACTCGAAGTACCGCCGCTGCGCCTCCGCGTAGATCGTCCCGAAGGCAAGCGACGACTTCCCGGACCCCGAGACACCGGTGAACACCACGAGGACGTCCCGGGGGATGTCGACGTCCACACCCCGCAGATTGTGCTCCCGGGCACCTCGGACGCGGACGTAGGAGTCGTGCGGGCGGCCGTCGGGGCTGTGCATCGGCGGGACTCCTGGGGGCGGCCCGGTACCGCGAGCCGGTGGGCCCGGGCGTCGGTGGGGGCGTCGGTGGGGCGTGCGGGGCAAACCCCACGATTCTAGGTCGCGACCAGACCCGCGACCCGGGCGAGGCGGCGGTACGAGTCCAGGAGGGCTGTCCGGTCGTAGGTGCTGGTGGTGATCAGCAGTTCCTGGGCGCCGGTCTCCTCGACGAGCGTCCGCAGTTCGCCGGCCACCTGGTCCTCGGTGCCGGCGATGTGGCCGGTCAGACCGGACTCGTAGAAGCCGCGCTCCTTGGCGGTCATGGTGAGGGCCTCGACGCGCTCGGCGGGCGGCAGCGGCGGGAACGTGCCGTGCGTGCGGGCGTACGCCATCGACCAGGCCTCGGGGAGCAGCAGCCGGCGTGCCTCTTCCGGGCTCGGAGCCACGGCGACCGTGCCGGAGACGACGACGTAGGGCTCTGCCGACCAGACCGAGGGGCGGAAGGTCTCGCGGTACCGGTCGATGCCCTGCCGCGTCTTCTCCCGGTTCCTGAGGTCCCCGATGACCAGCGGGAGGCCCGCCCGCGCGGCGATCGCGGCGCCCTCGCCGAGGGCCAGTACGAACGGCGGCACGGTCAGACCCTCGGAGGGGCGTGCGTGCACGCCGGTCGGGGAGGTGCCGCGGAACCAGCCGAGCAGCTCGTCGAGCTGAGCCGCGTAGTCCTCGGACCCGGCGGCGTCCTTGTCCCTGCCGAGCGCCTTGCGGACCCCGTCGGTGAAGCCGACGGAGCGGCCCAGACCCATGTCGATCCGTCCGGGGAACAGGGACTCCAGGACGCCGAACTGCTCTGCCACGACGAGGGGTTGGTGGTTCGGGAGCATCACGCCGCCGGTGCCGACCCGGATCGTCCGGGTGGCGGCGGCGACCGCGGCGGCCAGCACGGTGGGCGCGGACCCGGCGACACCGGGGACGCCGTGATGTTCCGCGACCCAGAACCGGTGATATCCGAGCCGTTCCACCGCGCGTGCCAGCTCCACCGTGTCGCGCAGGGCCTCGGCGGCCTCGTGCCCCTCGCGCGTGCGGGAGCGGTCGAGCACCGAGAAGCGCACGGACCACGGACGCGGGCCCGGCTCCCGAGGGGCGTCGTGACGCTGCTCGCTCTGCATGACCGCTCCGGAGAACCGATACCCGTCGTCTCGGCGTGACGCCGCTGATCCACCTGCGCCGTCCATGATCCGCCCGGCGTCCGGAGCGGGCAAGGCGCTCGTGCCGGTCAGGACGGCACGTTCTCCAGGTCCAGGAGCTGCCGCTTGCGCTCCAGGCCCCCGGCATAGCCGGTGAGCGCGCCGCTCGCGCCGATCACGCGGTGGCAGGGGCGCACGACGAGGAGCGGGTTCGCCCCGATCGCCGTACCTACGGCGCGGACCGCGGCCCTCGACGCGCCGATCCGCGCGGCGATCTCGCCGTAGCTGAGCGTGGTGCCGTACGGGATGGCCTCCAGGGCCTTCCAGACGCGCCGCTGGAAGTCGCTGCCGCTCGTCACGTACTCGATGTCGAAGGCGGTCAGCCGGCCGTCGAAGTACGAGCGAAGCTGGGAGACGATCTCCCGGAAGGCGTCCGTGTCCTCGCGCCAGTCCTCCTGGACGACCGCGCCGTACTTCTGGCCGGGCACGGACAGGGCGGCGAGCGCTGTGCCGCCCTTCGCGGTGGCCGACTCCTCGCCCACCAGCAGCAGCCGGCCGAGCGGGCTGTCCATCGTCGTGTAGACCGTCATCGGGCCGGTTCCTCTCCAAGGTCGCCATCCGTGTTCACCTCAACAGTGCGCCCCGCGCGACATTCCGTCCGGCGGGATTCGGACATCGCGCTGCACGGGTGGCCGGGGCAGGAGTGTGCGGAAGGCGGAGCGCGCGGCGGGGTGTGCGTCACCGTCCTCACCCGCTGAGGTCGCGCCCGGGCCGGTACGGGCTCACGATCGAAGACGACCACTCCGCACGGCCCAGGAGTCCCCATGGTCTGGATCCCGCAGATCCCCGACCTCGTCGACCGGCTCGGCGCCGCCGAGCTCGCCGACGCGCTGCGCGACCCGGCGTCCGCCACCGTACGCGTCGCCCTCGACGACCCGGAGGCGGGCCGGATCAGCGGCGTCGGTGTCCTGGCGGCCTGGCTGGCCGTGCAGGACACCTGGCGCGCGGAGCGGAAGGTGGACATCGAGGAGGTCGCGACCACGTTCGGTGACGGGCGGGCCGTGGGCGAATGGGTCGTGCACCTGGAGGGCCCAGACGGCGAGCGCACCGGGCTGCCCGTGGCCGCCGCTGTGGACCCCGCCTCCACGCTGCCGGTGCGGATCCACCACTCCCGCCGGCTGCTGCTCGGCCGGCATGTCGTCCGCCGCCCGATGCTGCGGCCGGACCCGCGGGCGCACGCCTCCGACGTGGTGGGCGCCTACAAGGCCGCTGTCGACGCGGGGGACACCGCGGCCGTCGTCGCGGCCTTCGCGCCGGACGGCAGCTTCCGCGGGCCGTCGGGCGACGCGTACCGGCGCGTCGGGACCAAGGAGCTGACCGAGCTCTACGAGTCCTTCTTCTCGGCGGGAGGCGGCATCCCGCTCAAGCTGTGCACCGTGACCGAGGACGGCACCCGCAGCGCGTTCGAGTACATCTGCGACCGCTGGGGCGACACCGAGCTGCCGCCGCAGCCGGGGCTCACCGTCTGTGCCCGGGGAGGCGATGGCCTGATCGCGTCGGCACGGGTGTACGACGACGTGGAAGCCCCCGTGGAGTAGGGCTGCGAGGCACTCGCGGCGGGCAGGGTTCTGTCCTCGGACCTCCCCTCCCCACCGGCACGAGAGCAGGAGTGAGCATGGAGTACGTGAAGCTCGGTTCGACGGGTCTGGACGTCTCCCGGATCTGCCTGGGCTGTATGAGTTTCGGCCTGCCCGACCGAGGTGTCCACGAATGGACCCTCGACGAGGAGACCTCGCGTCCGTTGATCCGCCAGGCCCTGGAGGCCGGGATCACCTTCTTCGACACCGCGAACGTGTACTCCGACGGCACCAGTGAGGAGATCGTCGGCCGGGTGCTCGCCGAGTCCGCGCGCCGCGACGAGATCGTCATCGCCGGCAAGGTCCACGGTGCCATGCACCAGGGCCCCAACGGCCGTGGCCTGTCCCGCAAGGCGATCATGACGGAGATCGACAACAGCCTGCGCCGCCTCGGCACCGACTACGTCGACCTCTACCAGATCCACCGCTTCGACCCCGCCACTCCCGTCGAGGAGACGATGGAGGCCCTGCACGACGTGGTCAAGGCCGGCAAGGCCCGCTACATCGGGGCGAGTTCGATGTACGCCTGGCAGTTCTCCAAGGCTCAGTACACGGCCACGCTGCACGGCTGGACCAGGTTCGTCTCCATGCAGAACCACTACAACCTCCTCTACCGCGAGGAGGAGCGCGAGATGCTGCCGCTCTGCGCCGACCAGGGTGTCGCCGTCCTGCCGTGGAGTCCGCTCGCCCGCGGCCGGCTCACCCGCGACTGGGACACCGCCACCGCACGCAGCCGCAACGACGCGTTCGGCCGGAACCTCTATCAGGACGGCGACCGCGAGATCGCCGACGCGGTCGCGCGCATCGCCGCCGAGCGCGAGGTGCCGCGCGCCAGGATCGCGCTCGCCTGGCTGCTGCGGCAGAGCACCGTGACCGCGCCCATCGTCGGCGCCACCAAAGCGCCGCACATCGAGGACGCGGTCGCCGCGCTGGACGTGGTGCTCACGGACAAGGAGACCGAGGAGCTGGAACGGCCGTACACGCCCCGGGCGATCAGCGGTCACTGAAGCCCCGGCCGCCGTCCCCCCAGCCGTCGCACCCCACCCGCCGTCACCCCCACCCGCCGTCGCCGCGCCGGTCGTCGTCGCGCCCATCGGGCCACGACGGCCGGCGCGCCCGTGACAGCTTCGTGGCGCCGAGCACGGACCGCGGGGGGGCGGTCCACGAACGACTGGAATATCGTGCGGAATGGCGCTCGGATGAGCGCGTGAGAGCGCTCCCATTGTGGAGAGTTCGGGACGGATGGCAGAGCCTTCGGGTTTCCGAATTCCTTTAGCGCGAGCTTGACTGACATTTGGTCAATATTCGGGGGCCGGGCCGTATTCAGAGAAAATCCGGGATCGCTTGTTCCGGCTCACCGCCTTGTGCAAAGGTGGGCGTTGTCGGCGTGCAGACAATAGTGGCTTCGTTCTGCGCGCGTGCGGCACGCCCGTTCCCTCCGCGCCCCGACGGGCCGTCAGAGGTGGTCGTTCGTGGCGTGACCCCCCATGGGTAGACCCCCCGACTCGGCCGGGCGGTCTACATACCCATTGGTATGGACTAATTACCACGCTACCTTTGGGAGGAAAGCGGACGTGAATGACGGAACGCTGTCTCATTCGTCTGACCCCGGCCGCTTGTTCGAGGTTTCGGATGAGCGGCTCGCCGCCGAGCTGAGGAAGAGCCCGGGAGGCACACCCGCGAACTATCCCGTCGGGGAACTCCTGGACCGCCACTGGGAAGCGGTGTTCTCTTACGCGCGGCTGTGCACCGACGGAGTACGTCCCGCCGGAATGCTCACCACCGCCTCATTCACGCGCCTGTTCGGGGATTCGCTGCAACAGAGCGGGCCGAGCGCCGCGTGGCGGCCCCAACTGCTCGTCACCGTCCGCCGCATCGCCGCCGAGTGGCTCATGGACCAGCGGCGCGAACTGCTCGACCCCGAACTCCTCGCCGACGCGGACCGCGAGGACAGGGCGGCCGCGCGGCTGCTGCCACCGGAGGGCAGGCGCCTGCTGTCCCGTGCCTTCCAGCGGCTGCCCGAACCGGCCCGCTGCCTGCTGTGGCACGGGGAGATCGAGGCCGAGCAACTGGAGGTACCCGCAGCTCTGTTGGGACTCTCCCCGGAGGAAGCGGTCGTGGAACGGGAGCGGGCCAGGGAACGCCTGCGCGAGGGCTGCCTCGAGATCCACCGCGAACTCGCCCCGAGCGAGGAGTGCCGTCGCTACCACCGGATGCTCGACGTCTCCTTCAGACGCGGTGGCGTCGATCTCGACCCGGACCTGCGGCGCCACATGGCCCGGTGCGGCCACTGCCGTGCCGCCGCCGACCAGTTGAACCAGTTCAACGGCGTCCTCGCCGTCCCGCTCGCCGAGGCCGTCCTCGGCTGGGGTGCGCCCGCCTATGTGGCTTCACGCCAGGCGCGGGCCACGGCGCGCGCGGAGGCGGCCGAAGGGCCGGGGACCGGCCGGGGCGCCGAGGGAACGGCTCCCGCGGGGGGAGCGACCGCCGACGGGAGCGGGCGGGCCGACGAGGCCGACCCGATCGTCGAGTTCCGGCCCGAGACCGACGCCGTACGCCCACCGGGCCTTCCCCCGCGCACACCGCCGAACGCCCCGCCCACCACCGACTCCGCGCCCCCGGCCCACGACGGGGCCGCGCCGCAGCCGGCCGCCCCGGACCGCCGGGGAGCGCCCACGCCCGACGCAGGCACCCGCCCCTCCCGTCGAGCCGCGCCGCCGTCCGGCGCGGGCAGGCGCTCGTCGCGCAGGGCCACGCCGCACAAGGCCCGGCGCGCCCCGCACCGCCGCAATGTCGCCCTCGCCGTGCTGACCGTTGGCGCACTGATCCTGGTCCCGCTGGTCCTGTGGGCGTCCGATTCGGGCTCCGACAGCGGAACGGCCGCCGGCAGCGCCACCGCGGGAAAGCCGAGTCCGGGTACGAACCCGTCCTGGGTCGGGACCGACAAGCAGGCGGACGGCACCGTGCGCGGACGGCTGCGCAACGCCGCGACCGGGCTCTGCGTCGGCATCGCCGGGGAGAAGCCCGCGAAGGGCGCGGAGACCCGGCTCACCTCGTGCACCTCGGAGTCGGCGATGGAATGGTCGTACACGGCCGACGGGCTGCTGCGCGACGCCGCCCACCCCGACCTGTGTCTCGACTCGCACCTGGGCTACTCCGTCCAACTCGCCTCCTGTCCCGGCAAGTCGCAGCCCGGCTCCAAGAACGTCCGCTACGACTTCACCCTCCAGGGCATGCTGGTGCCGCGCTGGAACCAGGACCTGGCCCTCGCTCCCGCCGCGGCCAGGGGGGACTCGGCGCTCGTCCTCAAACTCCGCAAGAACGAGCCGGCCCAGCACTGGAAGCTCGAGACCCCGTCGCCCTCGCTCCAGCTGGAAGTCGTCAACTGGGACTCCTCGACCGGTGGCGCGACGGCCTCCGCCGGCCCGGAGGCCACGTCCTCGACGGCACCCGCACCCGCCGCGACCCGGACTCCCGCCGCGACACCGTCGACCCCGGAGCAGGCCACGCCGTCCGCAGCTCCGCCGGACGACTCCTGCTCGTTCTCCTACGACTCCTGTCACTGGGACGGGGGTTACGGCTCGGACCGGGACGGCGGCTACGACACAGGCGCCGATGCGGGCGGCACGGACGGCGGAGGCCGGGGAGGCCACCGGTGACCAGGTGCGCTCGGCGGTCCCGCGCCTTCGGCCGCCAGGCCGTCAGGCCGTCGTGGCCTCCTGGGATGCCGCCGTCGTACCGGCGGTTCCCAGGAACTCGGCCCAGCCGCCGAGCGGTGCCTGGCCGGGGCTGAGCGTGCGCAACTTCCGCAGGACCGCGGGGTCCTGGGCCGCCAGCCACTCCACGAGCTGGCGGAAGGAGACCATGCGGACGTCGTCGTGGCTCGCCATCCGGGTGATGGACTCCTCGACGGCGTCCATGTAGATGCCGCCGTTCCAGCGCTCGAAGTGGTTGCCGATGAACAACGGGGCCCGGTTGCCCTCGTAGGCACGCCGGAAGCCCGCGAGGTAGCTGTCGCGGGCCTGGACGCGCCAGGCGTCGTACCGGGTGCGGTCGCCGAGCGGGTCGGCGTTCGACTGGTTGGCCATCACGTTGTAGTCCATCGACAGCACCTGGAAGGAGTGGCCGGGGAAGGGGATGGACTGGAGCGGGAAGTCCCAGATCCTGCCGCCCTGTACCTTTCCGGGCCAGATCTGGAGTCCGCCGGGGGAGCTGGCGTCGTACTTCCAGCCCAGAGCGGCGGCGGTCGGCAGCAGATTCGCCTGACCCTCCAGGCACGGAGTCCGGCCGCCGATCAGCTCCTTGTCGTAGTCGAAGGGCAGCGGTTCCAGGTCGGTGAAGCCGGTGTTGGTCCTCCACCCGGTGACGAACCGCTTCGCCTGCTCGATCTCGCTGCGCCACTCGGCGGGCGACCAGCGGCGGACTCCGTCCGTGCCGCAGAAGTGACCGTTGAAGTGGGTGCCGATCTCGTGGCCCTCCAGCCAGGCCGCGCGTATCTGCCGGAGCGTCGCGTGGATGTGCCGGTCGGAGAGATAGCCGATCGCGGAGGCGCCGACGGCGTGCCGCGGCGGGCGGTAGAGCCCCTTCTTCGACTCGGGCAGGGTGTAGATGCCGCTGAGGAAGAACGTCATCGACGCACCGTGGTCGGCGGCGACCTTGCGGAAGCGCGAGAACAACTTGTTGCTGAGTTCGCCCGCGCCGTCCCAGGAGAAGACGACGAACTGCGGCGGGCGTTCCCCCGGCTTCAGGCGCTCCGCCTTCGGCTGCTTCGGCTGGGCTCCGGTGTCCGCGGTGGAGCCGTCGCCGATCGGCCTGACCGGCCGGGGCCGCTCCGGACCGGTGCCGCCGCTCCCCACGGACCAGTCGTTCGCCGAGCAGGCGGACAGGGCTCCCAGCGCGCCCGCCGACGCCGTCGCGGCCAGCAGCCGCCTGCGTGAGATACCGCTCATGACGCATCCCCCGATCTGTTGGTACGGGCGTACGGGCCCGGGCCGTGCGCCAGGAGCCTTCGTCCGTGCGACGCGCCCTTCGCGGGGTGCGTCAATCGGTGGGATGCGCGCAATTCCGGAAAGGGTCGCGCGGAGCGGGACGCGTAGCCGTTCCGTGACAAACCCCGCCGACCTGCGGGGCAGGTGGCGGGGCAGAGGGGAACGGGACGGCTGGGGCAACGCGCCGCCGATGCCGAGGACGGCCTCGCGGACGTGGCGTCAGGCGCCGCTCCCGGCGCGGACGACGGTCAGGGAGACCGACGACGAGTTGCCGGACACGGGCACCTTGCCCTGCGTCCACCTCACCGTGAGGGAGTCCCTCTCGTCGGGCGGTGTGACGATCAGGGACGCGGGCGTGGCCGTACGGGCCCCGCTGATCTCCGGGTTGGAGAAGGTCAGGCCCGACCACGCGCTCCGCCCGGGTGCCAGCTCGACCGTCGTCGGCGTGCCCGAGGACCGCCGCGGGTCGGGGCCGAGCTGCTTGCCGGAAGCGTCGACGAACGCCGCGCCGGGGTAGCCCCGCACGGTGCAGGTGCGCCCGGAGCGGTTGGTCAGGACGACGGGGAAGTTCTCCTGACCCGCTCCCGGGTCGTTGCCGCCGACCGAGGCGCGCAGCTCCGAGGTGTGACAGCGGCGGCTCGCCGCGGCGTTCCCGGCGGAGACCGAGGCTGAGGCCGAGACGGATCCCGAGGCCGTCCCCGTCTCCTTCGTCGGAGCGCTCACCGCCGGGCCGGACGGTCGGGCGGAACCCGCGCTCGCACTCGTGTCCCCGGAAGCCGGTTCGGCGGTGCCGGGAAGGCTCCGCGGCGAGCTGTCCGGGGTGCCGTTGCCGCAGGCGGTGAGCAGGCTCAGCAGCGCGGCACCCGCGAGCAGCGCGGCCCGCCGGGCGGCGGGTGAACCGCGGTGCGTGTCGGGTGAGGCGAGGTCCGCGGACACCTCGTCGGGCCGGTCCGTGGCCGCCACCGAGCGCCGGAAGGTCGACATGTCACCACTCCTTGGGTATCTCCGCACGGGTTCCTCGCCCGTGCGCACGGCGCGTTGTGCCCCGTCATCACTCTCCGATGCGCCCCGGGACCGAAAAGTTCGCGTGACAGGTCGACGTATTCCCCCGGGTCGCGCCCGCCCAGGATCAGGCCTTGACGCGTACGGAGCCGATGACGCCGTCGGCCGTGTCGTCGTCGCCGCTCTCCTGGCGGATCTGGACGTAGACCTGAGGCTGCCCGGCGCCGCCCGCCGGAGTGAGCGCCGCCTCGGTCAGGGTCCCGGTCCCGCCCGGGCAGCCGTCCCAGGTCCGTATCAGCCCGTGCCAGCGCACACCGGAGTAGGCACGGCTGCCGGCGTAGTGGCATCCGGCGTGCGCGATCGCGCGGACCTCGCCGGTCACGTCGCCGTGTTCGCTGAGTCCGACGAAGGCTCCGTCGACGCCGGAGCCGAGGTCCTGCCAGCGCGCCAGACGGTCGGCGACGGCGAGACCGGGTTCGGCGCCGTCCTCGAGGCCCAGCGTCCCTGGATTCCATCCGGAGGCGCGCAGCTGCCCGCCCCAGGCGGCCGGCACCTCCACCGTGACCCGGCCCGTGCCGTCCTCGACCCGGAGGGTCTTCGCGGCGGGTTCCCGGGTCACCAGCAGCGCGGTGGCGCCGACCGCGCAGGCCACGACGACGCCGGTCAGTGCCGACAGCGCGGTGCGCCGACGGCGCCGGGACCGGGACACGCCGCCGTCCGACGCCTCCTGGGCGAGCCGGTCGAGCTCCGCGGCGAAGGCGGCCGCGGTCGGCCAGCGCCGCTCCCGGTCGGGTTCCATGGCGCGCAGCAGCGCCCGCCGGACATCCGGGCCGAGGTCCGTACGGAGCCGGTCGGCCCGTTCGACCTCTCCCGGCGGACCCGGCACCGAGCCGGTGACGAGATGGTGGCCGAGGGCGCCCAGGCTGTACACATCGGCCCGCGCGTCGATCCCGGAGCCCGGCCGGGCCTGCTCGGGCGGGGTGTAGCCGGCCGAACCGGCCGCCATGGTGAGCCCGGAGGCCTGGGCCAGGCTCTTGGCCAGTCCGAGGTCGGCCAGCAGGACCCGGTCGGCTCCGCCGGGCGTGGTGCGCAGCAGCACGTTGGACGGCTTGATGTCGCGGTGCACGATCCCGGCCTCGTGCAGCGCGGCCGCGCCCCGGGCAGCCAGGGCCGTCAGGCGCAGCGCCTCGGCGACGGGCAGCGGTCCGGCCTCGATCCGGTCGGCGAGCGTGCCCCCGTCGGCGTACTCCATGACGAAGTAGGGCCTGCCGTCGGGAAGTTCACCGATGTCGTAGACCTGCACGACCCGGTTCGAATCGGCCTTGCGCAGCAGCCGGGCCTCGGAGAGGAACCGCTCCCGGATGTCCAGGCGGTCGACCCAGTTCTCGGAGAGCACCTTGACCGCGACGCTCGCCTCGAGGACGTCGTCATGGGCGAGCCAGACCACACCGAAACCACCGGCGCCCAGGCGCCGCTCCAGACGGTAGCGGCCGATCCGCTCCAGGGAGTGCATGCGACTATCATGCCTGGCCTCTGATCGACGCCGAGGGGAGCGCCCGGTGCGGGAACCGGCCGAGACCGAGGAGTTCGCCCTGCGGGCGGCAGCCGGTGACGCGGCGGCACTCGACGTGCTGCTCCGGCGGATCCGGCCCGAGGTCGTACGGCGGTGCGGACGCTTTCTGCCCTGCCGCGAGGACGCCGAGGAGGCCGCCCAGGACGTCCTGCTCCAAGTGGCCCGGAAGATCACCACGTTCGAGGGCCGCAGCCGCTTCAGCACCTGGCTCCACACGGTGGTCGCCAACTGCGCCCGGCAGAAGTACCGCGAGCTGAAGCGCCGGGCGGCCGAACGGCCGGAGGAGATCGACGCCGGGCAGTACGTCGATCCGCGCACCACGAGTGTCATCGCGGGTTCCCGGATCGACCTCCTGGAGGCGCTGGAACGTCTGGAGCGCGAACATCCGCACCTGGTGGCGCCGTTGGTCTACCGCGACATCTGTCAGCTGGAGTACGCGGAGGTCGCCGAGCGTGTCGGTGTGCCACTCGGAACGCTCAAGTCCCGTTTGCACGAGGCGCGCAGAAAGGTCAGGCCCTGGCTTTCCGACGCCTCCTGATGCCTGGCCGGCGGTCCGCCGGCCCAGGTCCGTCGCGGCCCGCGCGCGGGGTGGCCACGCGCCGTGCCCGTCCCGGCCCGTCAAGCAGGCTTGCGGCTGGGCGAGTTGACCGGCTGAACCCGTCCCCGCCAGATCCGGTCCGGGTACGCGGCGGGGACGGGCTCGGAGGCGTCCGGTCAGCGCCGGGTGTAGATGACGCCGATCTTGTCGACCTCGGTGCCCGCGCGGCCGTGGAATCCGGCGATCTGCCGGCCGGTCGGCGCCGTGCGGGTCACGCAGTCCGACGTCGTCGTGCCCCCGGCCAGGCCGCGGCCGAGGTTCGTGGTGAACTTCGCGTAGAAGATGCGGGTGTGACCGTCCTTCACGCCCCGGCACAGCTGGACGGAGGTGACGTACTCACCACTGCCCAGGGCCAGCGAGGCGGCGGTGCCGCCCGTCCCGCCGTGCGCGAACGTCGTGCCGTCGCTCAGGGTCAGCCCCATCCGGTCGACCCGCGTTCCGCTGCTCAGCGAGACGACGGTCGCTCGGGCGCCGGCCGGCACCTTGGCGATGTCGGTGAAGTAGTCGCCGTGCGGCCCGCCGAACTGGTCGCTGAGCTGGAAGTCCGGGTTCCGTGACCAGTTGAACGCGGCGGTGATCGGGTCGTGGTCGGAGAGCATCAGACCGTCGGAGGTCAGGAAGCGCGCGTGCTCGTTGTCGTATCCGGTGGCGTCGAGCGTGACGACCTTGCTGCCGCGGTAGAGGATCTTGTCGACGACCTCGCAGGTGTTGGGCACGGTGGGGCCGGTCTGGTCGCAGACGAGCGCGTCGCTTCCCTTGGCCGGCGGGGTTCCGTCGCGGACGAGTTGGACCCAGGCGTCCGTCAGACCGTTGGATGCGGCGAACTCCGCGATCGTGTCGCCGGAGCGGGTGTAGCGGGTGTTCGTGTCGCCCATGACGACGACGGCGTTGCCCGCCGAGTGCGTGGTGATGAAGGCGCTCAGCTGGTCGAGGTTGTTGGCGCGGGAGGCGAGGTCGCCGTCGCTGGTGCCCGCGTTGGTGTGCACGTTGTAGAAGTCGACGTAGACACTCTCCGCGAGCCGTTCCCGCATGAAGGTGAAGCCCTTGGGGGTGAGGCAGTCGCCGGAGTCGATCTGACAGGAGTTCCAGCCGACCCGCTCGAAGTCGTCGGTGTCGTAGGAGATCTTCGAAAGGGTGTTGAGGCCGCTGCCGATGCCGGCGCCGCCGCTGGTGGGGGTGCGGTAGGGGTGCGTGGTGTCGGCCGCGTAGAGGTACGCGTGGTAGTTGAAGTCCTCCTCCACATGGACGATGTCGTAGGGGGCGATGCGCCCGCCGATCGCCGTGGTGGCGGACTGGCGGGGTGTGGGGGCGCTGGAGATGGCGTCGGGCAGCCCGGCGACGTTGTAGGTGAGCACGCTGAAGGTGCCCGAGTCGGCGGCCGCGGCGGAGGGCGCGGCCGCGGTGAGTCCGCCGAGGGCGGCCGCTGCCGCCGCGGTACCGGCGAGGAGTCTGCGGAGAGGGGACATGGGGGCGTCTCCTGAGGGACGAAGGGAGGTCAGAAGCCGACCGAGAAGGTGGCGTCGGCCTTGTCGGTGGAGGTGGAGATCGGATCGATGCGCAGCACGTAGTCCGCGTGCCTGAGGTAACGGTCCGGGTGGTTGTAGGAGCGGAAGGACGACCACGACGTGTCGGCCAGACCCGCCGTCCGGTAGAACGTGGCGTCCTGCGCGAAGGCGGTGGTCCCGTCGTCGGCCGCGAGCACCATCTGGTAGTTGCTGTGCCGCAGGTAGCGCGTCGGGTAGTTGACCGAGCGGAACGAGACGCCCGCGGCGTCGGCGAGTCCCGGCGCCGGCGTCCACTGCGCGTCCGCGTACGGGTCGAAGGGATACTCGTCGATCCGGCCGGTGTAGCTGGAGTGCCGGACGTAACGCGCCGGATAGTTGTAGGACTTGAGCCGGTTCCAGGTGGGAGCGCCCCACTTGGCGAGGAGGTTGTCGTACTCCGTCGTGGTGATCGGCTGGATGCTCCCGTGCTTGGAGTTGAGCGGCTGTGTGTAGAGCCGCTGGTCGACCGGGGTCCAGGTGCCGCTCGCGAGGTCGGCGGACTGCCAGGCGTAGAACACGCCGTTCGGCGTGTAGGTGTCTCCCCAGAGGAACCAGATTCCCGTCGACGCGGACCTGACCAGGATCGGTGCCTCGGTGCCGCCGTGGGCGACCGGTGTGCTGAACACGCTGAAGCTGCCGGGGTTCAGGGACGACGACCTGGCGCCCACCAGGGTCTGGTCCTTCTTGAAGTACAGGTAGTTGACGCCGCCGACGCCCACGGCGAGATCGCCGTCGATGACGTCGTAGCCGGGGTCGAAGAAGACCTGCGCCGCCGACGCCGTCACGAAGTCGGTCGTGTAGTTCACCATGATGACGTTGTGGCCGCTGGAGTCGACGGCGGAGTAGATGATCCCGTACTGGCCCCGTCCCGCGTCCCAGTACGCCTCGGGTGCCCAGCTGTGGGTGGCCATGTCGTGCAGCTTCAGCCGGCGGTAGCCGCTGAAGGACCGCAGATCGGCCGAGTCCCAGACGTGGATGTACTGGCTCTGCAGACTCCAGTCGGTGCCTTTGAGGTCGGTGGCGATCACGACGAAGGTGCCGTTCTGCTTGCGCAGGACGAAGGGGTCGCGCAGACCGCCGGTGCCGCCGGTCGGCGTCACGACGGGCTTGTTCTGGTTCAGCGGCGTCCACTGGAGGGAGTCGGTGCTGACGGCCAGATGCAGGCCGTAGTCCGCTCCGCTGAAGTTCGGGGACTCGGTGAAGTAGCCCATCACATAGGCGGCTGTGGCCGCGGCGCGGGCGGGCGGGGCGCCGAGGGCGACGGCGGCGGTGAGGCCTGCCATCGCCCCCAGAGCGACGCGCCGGGACGGCTGAAGGGGACTGTCGTTCATGGCGGTCTCCTCGATGCTCATACGGGGGTCAGGCCCAGGCCGTCACGGGGACGAAGGAGCTGTCCTGGCGGAGGAGGGCGGTGCCGTCGGCCATGTCCATGCGCAGTTGGTAGTTGTAGTGGCGCAGGTAGTGGCCCGGGTAGTTGTACGACTCGAAGCGCAGGGAGCCGCTCGACGTGCCCGTCCGGGCGATGAACGTGGCGTCCTTGGCGAACGTCGCCGTCCCGTCGTTCGCGTCGAAGCGGCCGCGGAAGTCGTAGTGCCGCAGATAGTTGCCGGCCGCGTCCCGGAAGGAGCAGCCGTTCGCGTCGGCGAGGCCCGCCACGACGGTGAAGGCGGACGCCTGCTTCTCGGCGGCGGTGCTGGAGGCGCTCACCACGGGGAGGTTGAGCAGCGCCGACTGCTCCTGCCAGTAGCGGGTGGTGTAGTTGCCCGAGCGGAAGGACCGGGTGATGCCGGTGGACAGGCCGGTCCCGCCGGCGACCGTCTCCTTGACCACAGTGAAGTGGCGCGCGGTGCCGGAGATTCCCGGCAGCTTCTTCGGCGCGCTCCAGGTGGCGAACGCGTCGTAGCTGTCGCTGCAGTAGTAACCGCCGTCGCCGTAGCCGTCGAAGAAGATCCGCCAGCCGCCGTTGTCGAGCTGGATCAGCGCCGGCCCCTCACGGGTGCCGCCCCAGCCCGCCCAGTCGCCGGTCCGCCGGATCGTGTACGGGCCGGTAAGGGCGGAGGCGGTCGCGTACTCGATGTACTTCGTCGTCTCGTTCTTGGTGAACGCGTGGTACGTCGACCCGCTCTTCACGACGAAGGTGTCGATGTGGTTCGAGCCGATGCCGGTGAGCGCCACCGGTGAACTCCACGCCGTCAGTGTCGAGTTGGTCGCCCTCAGCAGATAGGGCGTGAAGATCCACTCGTCGCTGGTGACCGAGCAGGACACGATGATGGTGACGCCGCCGTCGCTGTCCACGAACCACTCGGGCGCCCAGGCCCGTGACAGGCCCGCGATCGGGACCGTGTAGTCGTACAGGAAGCTCCAGTTGACCCGGTCGGCGCTGCGGGCGAAGCCGATGGTCGTGCTGACGTCCTGCCAGGTGTGCGTGGTGTAGGTGACGTAGTAGTAGCCGTCGGTGTGCTTGAACACGCTGGCGTCGCGGATCCGGTTGCTCGGCGGCGTGTACGCGGACGCCTTCAGCAGCCGGAAGTCGGTCGCGTCGTCCGACTCGTAGACGTTGACGGTGCCGTCGTCGCTGTTGAGGAACGGCACGATGGTGTAGCGGGTGGCGTAGCCGCGGGCGGGTGCCGCGGCGGCGGCGGTGCCGAGCAGCCCGGGCAGCTCGCCCAGGGCGAGGGCGGCCGCGGGCAGGGCGGCCAGTGCGCGGAGCAGACTCCGGCGGGACGGCTGGGGTGGGCGTGACGAGGTGTCGGGTGTGGTCATGTGCGGCTCTCCTCGGATCGGTCACTGGGCCGGCGAGAGGGGGCTCACCAAGAAGGGAGGGGGGTTCACCTGGACCTCCGCATGCCGAAGAGCGGGGCGGTGGTGTCCCTCCGCCGCCCCCTCTTGTTCGAAATGTCGAATGCCGTGCGACATGCTGTGCGAGGCATTACGGTAAGGGCTTGCCGGGTGGTGTGAACAGGGCCTGTCGGGGCGGAAGTTGAGCGTGCTCACACACGGGCCGGGGGCGTGGCGCGGCCCGGTGTCGGTGCCGCTCTCTAGGCTGGTCCGCGTGAAGGAACAGAGCAGCAGGCCACTTGCCGTGTTCGACCTGGACGGCACTCTCGCGGACACCGCGCACCGGCAGCGGTTTCTGGAGCGCACACCGCGGGACTGGGACGCGTTCTTCGCGGCGGCGCCCGAGGACCCGCCGCTCGCGGAGGGTGTCGCGCTGGCGCTGAGCAGCGCGCGGGAGTGCGAAGTGGTCTATCTGACCGGCCGTCCCGAGCGGTGCCGACGGGCGACCGTGGACTGGCTGGCCGCCCAGGGCCTGCCCGAGGGGCGCATCTGGATGCGGCGCAACGACGACCGCAGGCCCGCCCGCCGCACCAAGCTGGAGATCCTTCGCCGACTGGCCCGCGACCGGGAGATCCGGGTCCTCGTCGACGACGACGAACTCGTCTGTGAGGACGCGAAGCGGGCCGGCTTCACGGTCGTACGGGCACGGTGGGCGGCCGCGTCGGCGGCACTGAAGGACGCGCAGGAGCGGGAGGGGCGGACCTGAGGGGGTCTCGGCGGGTGCTGGACCCGTGGGGAGCGGGTCGTCTCAGTCGGCGTCCTCCAGCCGGAAGCCGAGCTTCAGGCCGACCTGGTAGTGCTCGATCTGCCCGTTCTCGATCTGGCCCCTGACCTGCGTGACCTCGAACCAGTCGAGGTTGCGAAGGGTCTGCGAGGCCCGGGTGATCCCATTGCGAATGGCCTGGTCGACGCCTTCGTGGGAGGTCCCGACGATCTCGGTGACCCGGTAGGTGTGGTCGGACATGCGGCTGCTCCTCTCCGCCGTGGCGCGAGTGCCAGGCGTGATTCCACGGTGCCCCACGGCGTGGCGCTCCGCGAGACGGCGGGGGTGGCCCGGGTGACGGGGGCCCTTGACGGGGCTGATTGGTCCATACCAAACTCCAGACGCCCGTGCGAGCGATCGGCTCGGCCCCCCACGTCGGGCCCCTTGCCCCTGTCCGCAAGACAGAACAGGACCCCTCGTGAAACGTCGCCTCCTCGCCGTTGTCTGCGTCACGGCCTCCCTGCTCACCGCCTGCAGCGCCCTGCCGGGCGGTGGCGCGCAGCGGCGGACCGTCACGCTGTGGCTGATGAAGGACAGCGCCTCCAAGGAATTCCTCAAGCGGTTCACCGAGGACTTCGAGGACCAGCACGGCGACCTCCGGCTCGACATCCGCATCCAGCAGTGGACCGGGATCGGCGAGAAGGTCCAGGCGGCCCTCAAGGCGGAGGACGACGCCGTGCCCGATGTCATCGAGGTCGGCAACACCCAGGTCGCGCAGTACGTCGACGGGGGCGGCCTGAGCGACCTGACCCTTGAGTCGATGCGCGACTGGGGCATGAACGACTGGCTGCCGGGCCTCGCCGGCCCGGGACGGATCGACACCCGCCAGTTCGGCATCCCCTGGTACGCCGCCAACCGCGTCGTCGTCTACCGCAAGGACCTGTTCGCCGGGGCCGGCATCAAGCAGCCGCCGAAGACCCGCGAACAGTGGCTCGCGGACACCGAGCGGCTCAACACCGGTGGAAAGCAAGGCATTTACCTGGCCGGTCAGGACTGGTACACCCTCTCCGGGTTCATCTGGGACGAGGGCGGCGACCTCGCCGAGGAGTCGAGTTCAGGACACTGGGAGGGCACGCTGGGGACACCGGCCGCCCTGCGCGGCATGGACTTCTACCGGCGTCTCCAGGCGCTCGGCGACGGACCCGTGCACGCCGACGAGGAACACCCGCCGCAGTCGGGGGTGTTCGCGAAGGGCCGGGTCGCGCAGATCGTGGCCGTACCCGGCCTCGTCCAGGCCATCGAGCGGACGAACCCGGACCTCAAGGGAAAGCTGGGCTTCTTCCCGGTCCCCGGCAAGACGGCAGCCACGCCCGGCGCGGTCTTCACCGGCGGCTCCGACCTCGTGGTGCCCAAGAACACCGACGACCGCGCCGGAGCCACCGACGTCGTCTCCGCCCTCGTCGGCGCCAAGTGGCAGACGGAGCTGGCCCGGACGATGAACTACGTGCCCAACAAGACGAAACTCGCCGGCGCCGTATCGGGTGAGGAGGGGGTCGCCGCCATGGCGGCGGGCGCCGCGCACGGCCGGGCGACCCCCTCCTCACCCCAGTGGGCCGCCGTCGAGGCCGACAACCCGATCAAGGACTGCATGTCGAAGATCCTCGGCGGAGCCGACCCGGCCACGGAGGCCCGGCGCGCCTCCGGCCGCATCACGAAGATCCTGGAGGCCGACCGAAGGTGAGGCGGCGCGCTCTCCCGCGCCAGGATCTGTCCGGGCCGTCACGACGGAAACACGGATGGGCGGCGGCCGCCCATCCGCGGCGGCCGCCGCCCCGGTCTCGACCGGCCTCCTCCGCCGTGACCGCCCGGACGGGGTTCTACTCCGCAGAGCTCAGCGACAGGGCGAATCGGCCCTCCGCGTCCGTCCACCAGTGGGTCAGGCCGAAGCCCGCCGCGGCCAGTTCACCGCGGACGCCGTCCTCGCGGAACTTCGCCGAGATCTCGGTCCGCAGCTCCTCGCCCTCCGCGAAGTGGACGGCCAGGTCGAGGGCCGGGATCTTCACCGTCTGCGCGGCACGCGACCGCAGCCGCATCTCGATCCACTCGTGCTCGGCGTCCCAGAACGCGACGTGCTCGAACGCGTCGAGGTCGAAATCGGCGCCGAGTTCACGGTCGACGACACTCAGCACGTTCTTGTTGAACGCCGCCGTAACCCCCGCCGCGTCGTCGTAGGCCGTGACGAGGACCGACTCGTCCTTGACCAGGTCGGTGCCGAGCAGCAGGGTGTCGCCGGGTGACAGCAGCGACCGTACGGACGCCAGGAACGTCGCGCGCTCGGTGGGCAGCAGATTGCCGATCGTGCCGCCGAGGAAGGCCACGAGCCGTGGCCCGGGGGTGCCCGGAAGCGCGAGACCGCCGGTGAAGTCGGCGATCAGCGCGTGGACGCTCAGGCCCGGCCGCTCGGCGATCAGCGCGTGCCCGGCCTGGGTGAGCGCGCTCTCGCTGACATCCACGGGTACGTAGGTGTGCAGCTCCGGCAGCGCGTCCAGCAGATGGCGGGTCTTCTCCGACGAGCCGGAACCCAGCTCGACGAGGGTGCGCGCACCGCTCGCCGCGGCGATCTCGCCGGCCCGCGCGAGCAGGATCTCGCGCTCGGCGCGCGTCGGGTAGTACTCCGGGAGTTCGGTGATCTTCTCGAAGAGCTCGCTGCCGTGAGCGTCGTAGAACCACTTGGGCGGCAGTGTCTTGGGCAGGTGTCCGAGGCCGTGCAGGACATCGGCGCGCAGGGCCGCGTCCGTGGCGTCCTCGGGAAGGGTGCGGGTCAGCAGGAACGGACTCACGTACGGGGCTCCTTGCGCTGTGCGGATGCCATGTCGTCGCTCATGTCCTTGAGCGGGGTGAGCAGCACCTCGGTGCGGCTCGCCGTGAGGAGGGTGCGGTCGGGGACCTCCCGCCAGCGGGGGTCGTCGTCGTGCGGCTCGGAGGCCACGACGGTGCGACGGCCCGGCTCGACGAGGTACCAGAGGGTGTCGCCCCAGGCGGTCGCGGTGATCGTCTCGCCGTTGGTGAGCAGCAGGTTGAGCCGGGACCCGGGCGCCGCCTCGGCGACCTCCAGGACCGTGTCGGCCAGCGCCTGGCTCTCCTCGTCACCGGCGCGCAGCCGGTGCAGGACCAGCGCCCAGACGAACGCCGAGTCGCACCGGGCCTCCAGCGACAGCAGCTCCGCCGCGGGCAGGCCCGGCGCGAGCGGGGCGAGCGTGTCCGGCCACCCGAGGACCGCGCCGTTGTGGCTGAACAGCCAGGGCCCCGCGGCGAACGGCGCCGCCCCGGCCTCCCCGTCCGCGCCCGCCACGGTCGCGTCCCGCACCGCGGCGAGCAGCGCCCTCGTCCCGACCACCCGGGCCAGGTCCGCGAACGACTGGTCGCCCCAGATGGGCCCGGTGCGCCGGTACCGGGCCGGCACCGGGTCCCCCTCGGCATACCAACCCACCCCGAAACCATCGGCGTTGACCGTCCCGTGCCGCTGCCGCCGGGGTGCCCACGACTGCCGGTACAGGCTGTGCTCCGGCTCGACGAGGAGCGCGCCGAGCCGCTCCTCGTCGCCCAGGTACGCCAGATGACGGCACATCAGGATTCTCCGTCGCGGGCCGTGCGGAACCCTGAGAAGATCTGCCGCCGGATCGGGTAGTCCCAGTTGCGGAACGTGCCTCGGCAGGCTACCTGGTCCACCGCGAACGAACCGCCGCGCAGCACCTTGTACTCCGGACCGAAGAAGACTTCCGAGTACTCCCGGTAGGGGAAGGCCACGAAGCCGGGGTAGGGCTCCAGATCGCTCGACGTCCACTCCCACACGTCGCCGATCAACTGCCGCACACCGAGCGGCGACGCGCCCGCCGGATAGCTTCCCGCCGGGGCCGGGCGCAGATGGCGCTGGCCCAGGTTGGCCTGGTCCGGGGCCGGGTCGGCGTCACCCCACGGATAGCGCGTGGAACGGCCGGACACCGGGTCGTGCCGGGCCGCCTTCTCCCACTCGGCCTCGGTGGGCAGGCGCCGCCCCGCCCAGCGCGCGTACGCGTCGGCCTCGTACCAGCACACGTGCAGGACGGGCTCGTCGGGCGGCACGACCTCGGTGACGCCGAAGCGGCGCCGCAGCCACTGTCCGCCCTCGCGCCGCCAGAACTGCGGAGCCTCGATGCCGTTCGTGCGGATGTGGTCCCAGCCCGCGGGGGTCCACCAGCGTGCCTCGCCGTAGCCGCCGTCCTCGATGAAGGCCAGGTACGCGGCGTTCGTGACGGGAGTGGTGTCGATGAAGAACGACGGGACCGTACGCCGGTGCGCGGGGCGTTCGTTGTCGAGCGCCCACGGCTCGGTGGAGGTGCCCATCACGAACGGGCCACCGGGCACGAGGACTTCGGCGGGGCCGGTGAACGGCGGCGCGGGCGCGGGGTCCGGCGCCGTGAGGGCGGCGGGCCCCAGACGGAGCTGATGGGTGATCAGCATGGTCTCGTCGTGCTGCTGTTCGTGCTGCGCGATCATGCCGAAGGCGAACCCCGCCTCGGTCAGCCGGGTGCCCTGGAACGCGGTGCTCTCCAGGACGTCCAGCGCCCGGCCGCGCACCTCGGCGGCGTACGTACGGGCCTCGGCGGGCGCCAGCAGCGGCAGGGACGGCCGCGCGGAGCGCGGGTGCTCGAACGCGTCGTAGAGCCGGTCGATCTCGGGCCGCATCGCCTCACGCCCCGCGACCGTCCGCAGCAGCCACAGCTCTTCCTGATTGCCGATGTGCGCGAGGTCCCACACCAGCGGGGACATCAACGGCGAGTGCTGCGCGGTCAGATCGGGGTCCTCCACGCACGAGGTGAGCAGGGCGGTCCGGTCGCGGGCCGTGGTGAGCGCGTCCAGAGCACGCTGCCGGAGCGACTCCGGATCCGTGAGCGCATCGATGGCGGTCATCTCGGTCATGTGCTCATGTCCTTCCCGTCGAACCGACCTCGCGAGCCGCCCTCGGTGCGGCGCCCGGACGAACCGTCGTGCTGGGACCGGACCGCGCCGACCAGGTCGTCGGCGGGGCAGCGGCCCCGTGTCACGTAGCGGTCGGAGAACTCCGCCACCACGTCGAGGACCTCGGGACCGGCGCCGAGCCGGGGCAGTGCCTCGGACGCCGCCGCGAAACAGATCGCCGCGGCCTCGCGCAGCTCCGGATCGGCGAGGCCGAACCGTGCGGCGTCCTCCCACAGCGGGTTGCGGGGCGCCGGAGCCGGGCCGGCCCGCTCCGCGAGAGGCTTGACGGTCCGGTAGGCGATCTCGGCCGCCTGCGGGTCGTCGAAGAGCGCCGCTGTCACCGCGAGCGGCACGATCCAGCCGTTCTCGCCCGGCTGCGCGTCGATCATCCGGAGTTCCAGATGACCGCGCGGCCGTACCGGCGGGAACAGCGTCGTCAGGTGGTAGTCGAGGTCCTCCCGGTCCGGTGGTTCGTCGGACCGGGTCCAGTCCCGGAAAGTCAGGCCCTCCGGGACGTTCCAGGGCCCTTCGGGCGCCCGTACGCACATCACCGGCGCGTCCAGCACATGCCGGGCCCAGGCGGCGCGGGGGTCGCCGGCCAGAGCGGGCGCGTCGGTGCGGCCCGGGTCCATGGACGCCCACAGCGACTGGCGTGTGGAACGCCAGCCGGTGTGCCGTCCCCGCGCCATCGGCGAATGGGCGAACGCGGCCACCAGGACCGCGCCGAGCTGGTGGGCCAGCCACCAGCGGCGCCCGTGCCCGAGCGGGCCCGGTTCCTCGTATCCGGCGTCCAGGCACACCTGGACGGAGGCCGACGTGCACATCATGGCGCGGCCCTCGGGTCCCGCGCGGTCGAGGTACCGCTCCATGGCGTCGTACCTGGGCTCATGGAGATAGCGGCTCGGGGGGTTCCAGGGGTCCTGGCCGTATCCACTGAGGCCGAGACCCGCCTCGCGCAAGGTCGCGCGTACGGCGTCGAGGTCGGCCGATACGGACCCCACGCACTCCATCAGGGAGGTGGCGGGAGCGGAACTCAGCTCCAGCTGTCCACCGGGTTCGACCGTGAGCGCCGAACGCAGGGGCAGGGTCCGCAGTGCGGCGTAAGCCGCTTCGAGTCGTTCAGGTGGTACGGGGAGCCGCGGCCTGCGCAGCTCGTGGACGAGCCATTCAACTTCGACACCGAGGAAGCGGGGCGGACCGGTCTTGAAGCAGATGCCGCGGACCAACGCCTCCACCTCGGCCTCGGTGACGGCGGAGCGTCGTGGCTCCGTACAGTCACTCACCGAATCGGACATGTGGGGATCCTCCTGAGATTCCACCATGCCGCCGGCCCGGGGTCTGGTTGGGCCGGACCGGCAATCACCCGTCCCACCCAAGACCCTTTCGGCGGTTCGCACAAGGGTGCAAATAGTCGCTTTCGGGACCGGGAAACACTGTTTGCGGGGCCGCGAAACTCTGTTGCGCCGCAGGACCAGCATCGCTCACGATGCGTTCATGGGCACGACGGGGGAGCGCACGCAGGCCGTGCTGGTGGCGCGTACGGGGGTCGCGCCATGAGCGCGCGCCTGCGTGCGATCGCCCGGGAGACCGAGGAGATCGTGGCGGCGGGCGGCTATCGCGGGCCCGCCGGTGGCACGGTGTCCATCGCCGCGGCGGTCGAGGCCGCGCGGGCCGGTACGCGCCTGCACGGACCGGAACCGGTTCGGACACCGTCGGTGACCCCGGTCGGGACATCGTTCGAGGTCACGGGCGAGAGCAGTCTGGAAGCGGCCCACCGGCTGACCCGATCGGGCGGGGATCCGGTCGCCGTCCTGAACTTCTCCTCGGCGCGCAATCCCGGGGGCGGCTATCTGAACGGCGCCCAGGCCCAGGAGGAGGCCCTGTGCCGGGCCTCCGCGCTGTACACCTGCCTGCTGCGGGCCCGGGGGTTCTACGACCATCACCGCGCCCACCGTGACGCGTTCTACACGGACCGTGTCATCCACTCACCCGGTGTACCCGTCTTCCGTGACGACCGCGGCCGGCTCCTCGACGAGCCGTTTCCGGCAGGTTTCCTGACCGCGGCGGCCCCCAACGCGGGAGTCGTCCTGCGCACCGCTCCGGAGCGCGTGGCCGACCTGCCGGGCGCGCTCGCGCTCCGCGCCGAGCGCGTCCTGGAGACGGCCGCCGCCCACGGCTACCGCCGCCTGGTCCTCGGGGCCTGGGGCTGCGGAGTCTTCCAGAACGACCCGGCGCAGGTGGCGGGCGCCTTCCGGGGGCTCCTGGTCGAGGGTCGTTTCGCGGGGTCCTTCGACCAGGTGGTGTTCGGGATCCTGGACCGCACCCCGGGCCGGACGACACACCAGGCATTCGAGCAGGCGTTCGCATTCGAGCTCAAGGGAACGTGACGGGCCCTCCTCCGGCGGGTTACCCCCGGAGCCGCAGGAGCCGCGCCTGCCCGCCCGCCACCGGCGGGCCTGCGCACGCAGGCCACCACCGGCAGACCCGGGACCCAGGCCCTGCACCCGCCGACCTCGGCACCTGAAGGCCGTCACCGCCGCGCCCGGGGATCCACCGGCCCGGCACCCGCCCGACCTGCGGACCTGAAGGCGGTCACCGGTGCGCCGGGGGCCCGCAGGTCCGCACCGGCCGATCAGGCATCGCAGGCCGTCAGCGCCGCGCCCGGGGACCCATGGGTCCTGCACCCGTCGGCCTGCGCATCTGAAGGCGGTCACCGCCGCGCCGGGGGCCCGCAGGTCCGCACCGGCCGATCAGGTCCCCGCAGGCCGTCACCGCCGCGCTCAGGGACCCATGGGCCGGGCAGCCCCGGACGGGCCGCCCACCCGCCGGCTCCCGCCTCCTGGCGCTCAGCGCCAGCCGTACCGCTCCCGCAGCCGGTGCACGACGGAGTTGAACCGCATCCGGTCCAGCGCGCAGGCCTCCCGCCGCATCCCCTCCTCGTGCAGCCGCAGTACCCGGTCCACTCCCACCCACGAGTCCCGCCCGGTCCGGTCCCACGGCCCGCTCCCGATCGCCACCCACTCGCGGTCGCCGTCGTGCCGCTTGCTGGAGAGCTGGACGGCGAGCAGCGTGCCCGCGGCCTCCCGGGCCACGACCAGCACCGGGCGGTCCTTGCCCCGGCCGTCGTTCTCCTCGAACGGCACCCACGTCCAGACGATCTCGCCGGGATCGGGGTCTCCGTCGTGCGCGGGGGAGTACTCGGTCTTCACGGGGCCGACCTCGCGGGGCTCGGCCTCGGAGGTCGCGGAGGGGCCGTAGCGGCCGGGCACGTCTTCTTCGGTAGAGGCAGTCACGCGGGCCACGGTAGAGCCCTCGCGGGAGAAGACGCCGGGCGGGTCCGCGTCCGTACGGCATCGGGCGTACGGGAGTCGTGCTCCAACTCCCCTACGCCCGAGCCTCACCGCGTCGAGGCGCCGGTGCCCCTGCCCGTGTGCCTCAACGCGCCGTTCTCATCCCTCGCTCTCACCTCTCGCGTTCACGCGTCGTCCTCACCCCTCGCCCTCACCCCTCGTCCTTCTCGACGGGCACCTTCTCGGTGAGGGGCGGCACGAACCCGTTGGCCCCCGCCGCCGGGTTAGTGGCCTGGCTCCCCTCCGGGTTCATCGACGAGAGCAACTGGCGTGCCAGGCCCAGGCCGGTGCCGCCCATGGTGAGCGCCTTGGCGAACAGGTCCGACATGCCGTCGGCCCCGTTGAGCAGCACCATGTGATCCACGTTGCCGAACGCGCTCGCGCCCGCCTGGACGATCTCCGGCCAGTTCTCAGCGAGTTGCTGGGCGACCACCGCCTCCTGGTTCTCGGCGAGCGCGGCGGCCCGGGCCTTGATGGTCTCCGCCTCCGCGAGGCCCTGTGCCCGGGTCGCCTCGGCGGCGGCGAGACCCTTGGCCTGGGCCGCTGCCGCCTCGGCCTCACCGGTGGCCCTGGTGGCCAGCGCGGCGGCCGTACCCCGCGCCTTCATGGCCTCGGCCTCAGCGTTGGCGGCGGTCTTGACCCGGTTCGCCTCGGCCGCGGCGGCCAGCTCGGTCTCCTTGGCCTTGGCCTGTGCCGCCGAGATACGCGCGTCACGCTCGGCCTCGGCACGGGCGCGCGTCTCGTACGCCTGGGCGTCCGCGGGCTTGCGGACGTCCGCCTGGAGCTGCTGCTCACGGCGGAGGGCGTCGAGCTCGGCGATCCGGGTCTCCTGCACGACGACGTCCTGCCGGGCCGCGGCGTCGGCGAGCGGTCCGGCCTGCCGGGCCTTCGCCGCCGCCTTGTCGCGCTCGGCCTGGTAGCCGGCCTGGAGGATCTCGCTGTCCCGGGTCGCCTCCGACATCCGTGCCGCGGCCTTCTGTTCGGCCTCGGTGGCCAGACGGTTCGCCTCCGCCTGCGCGATGCGCGCGTCCCGCTGGACGGCGGCGGCGTGCGGCATCGCGAGGTTCTTGATGTACCCGGTCGGGTCCTCGATCTCGTGGATCTGCAGCGAGTCGACGATCAGGCCGAGCTTCTCCATCTCCGTGCCGCACGCGGCCCGCGTCTGGCCCGTCAGCTTCTCCCGGTCGCGGATCATGTCCTCGACGGTCAACCCGCCGACGATGGACCGCAGATGACCGGCGAACACGTTGTGCACCCGCTCGGCCATCATCTTCTGCTGGTCGAGGAACCGGCGGCCCGCGTTGGCGATCGACACGAAGTCGTCGCCCACCTTGAAGATGACCACGCCGCGCACCTTGAGCGGAATGCCCTGGGTGGTCACGCAGTCCACGTGCAGCTCGGTCTCATTGAGGTCGAGCGAGATCTTCCGCACCGCCTGCACACCCGGCATCACCAGCGTGCCGCGCCCCGTCACGATGCGAAATCCCATGCCTTCCTCGAGGCCCTCGGTCCGATGCTTCGAACCGGAGATGATGAGTGCTTCGTTGGGCTCCGCGACACGCCACATGAGCTTGAAGACCACAACGATGAAGATCAGTGCGAGGACAACCGTCCCCGCCACGACGCCGATGACCATCGGCATACGCCCCCTTTGCATGGTGCCCTGTCGGCACCGAACGAACGGGAGTGTGCTCCTTGCCGACACCCGGGTACAGAGCCCGGCGAATCCTTGTTGCGTTCTTGACGCATACGGCTCTCACCTGGGACGAAGTCAGCTCAACTGTCGTATGGAAGACGTGAGTTGCGGTGTGAGATCGCGGCCGTCCGCATGAGGAGCGGGCGCCGTCGGGCGGCCCCGCGCGGGCAGGCTCCGGCCGGGGCGCGGCCTGCGCCGTGCGGGCCGCGAGCGCCGCCGGTCCTCGTCCGGGCCCTGGTCAGGCGTCGTACGCGGCCGCGACGTACACCGTGCGCGGCGGCAGGTACTCCACCACCATCACCACGGTGCCCCGCTCGATGCGGTCCTGTGCGGCGGCCGGGTAGGCGAGGAAGTGCTCGGCGCCACCGCGCACCCGGACGATCACCTCGCCGACGAGCCCGGGTCCGACCGTGCCGGTGACCCGCCCCATCAAACCGACCATCGACGCATCGTCCATGGTCACAGGGTAAGGCTGGAACTCCCTTACGCGGCCGGAGAGTCCGCGACGGCCTCGTACGTCGGCCACTCTTCGTGCCAGCGCCGGTCCGCCTCCAACTGCGCGGCCAGCGACACGAGCAACGGCTCGCTGTCCGCCGGGCCGAGCAACTGCGCGCCGACCGGGAGCCCTTCGCCGACGAAGCCCGCGGGGACGTTCACGCCGGGCCAGCCGAGGATGTTCCACGGCCAGGCGTACGGACAGGCGGCGATCATGGCCCGGTCGGTGCCGAAGCCGCTCAGGCCGAGCATCTCGCCGATCCGTGGCGGGGGAGCGGCGGTCGTCGGCGCGAGCAGTACGTCGTAGGTGTCGAAGAGGGCGCCGATGCGCCGGTGCAGGGTGGCCTCGGCCCGGCGGGCCGCCCGCAGGGGCGCTCCGCCGAGCAGCCGGCCGAGGCGCGCGGCGTCGTGGGTGCGCCGGTCGAGGAGCTCGGGGAACGGTACGTCGCGCACGTGTTCCGCGAGGCCGGCCGTGGCGCGGGGGACGAACGTGAGCCCGATCTGCCCGTAGCGCGGGTCGGCCTCCTCCACGGTGTGCCCGAGCCCGGCGAGCCGCTCCGCCAGCGCGACGACCTTCGCCCGTACGGCGGGGTCGAGCCGGGCGGGCAGTGCGGTGAAGGGCGGTTTCAGCGACAGCGCGATGCGCAGCCGGCCCGGATCGCGGTCCACGGCGTCACGGACGCGCAGCGCGGCGGGCCGGTGCAGATCGCCGTCGTGGTTGCCGCTCGCCGCGTCCAGCAGCAGGGCCGCGTCCGCGACCGTACGGGCGAGCGTGCCGTTGACCGTGATGCCCTGGAAGGATTCCGCGCGCGGCCAGGTCGAGATCCGGCCGCGCTGCGGCTTGATGCCGATCAAGTGGGTCCAGGCGGCCGGTATGCGCACGGAGCCCGCGCCGTCCGAGCCCAGCGCGGCGGGGACCAGACCCGCGGCCACGGCGGCCGCGGAGCCTCCCGACGAGCCGCCCGGGGTGTGCCCGTGGTGCCAGGGATTGCGGGTCGCGCCGAAGGCCGGGCCCTCGGTGAAGGGCCATTGGCCCAGCTCGCAGGTGTTGGTCTTGCCGATCACCACGGCACCGGCCGCGCGCAGCCGGCGTACCGCCTCGCCGTCCTCGGCCACCGGCGGGAAGTCGCCCGGGCAGCCGAACGCGGTCGGCTCGCCCGCCACGTCCATGTCGTCCTTGACCGCCAGCGGCACCCCCAGCAGCGGCAGCCGTCGGCCCGCCGCCAGCTCCTTGTCCGCCGCGTCGGCCTCGGCGAGGGCGGCCTCGGCGCGCACCAGCCGGAAGGCGTTCACCGTGGGCCGGGCGGCCTCGATCCGGGCGAGGGCCCGCTCGACGAGCCGACGCGAGGTCACCTCGCCGTCGGCCAGGGCACGCACGCTCTCTGTCAGGCCTGCGGCACGGTCGGGAGCCATCCGGGTCACCTCCGAAGCAGTTGTCTACCGAACGGTAACCTTTGTGCGGGGCCACCGGTACAGGATGCGCAACTTGCTTTGTGGAAGCGGTAGTTCCGTGTGGCGGGGAGCCGCCCGGGTGCCCCCGGCACGAAGCGGCGTCGCGGGCTTCTGCAAGGATGCGGTACGTCATGGTGCAGATACCGAAGCAGTCCGCCCAGCAGTCGCCCGTACAACGCCCCGTGCCGACAAGTGCCGACGTGGCGCACCTCGCGGGTGTCTCGCGCGCGACCGTCTCGTACGTCCTGAACAACACCAGCGCCGTCCGCATCAGCGATCCCACCAGGCGCCGGGTCCGCGAGGCCGCCGAGGAACTCGGGTACGTCCCGCACGCCGCGGCCCGCAGTCTGCGCGCCGGGCACAGCCGCATGGTCCTGATGCCCGCTCCGACCGTGCCCGTGGGCCCCCTCTACAGCCAGTTCTTCTCCGAGCTCCAGGGGGCGCTCGGCCGGCTCGACTACACCGTCGTGCAGTACGGCAGCGTCGGCCTGCGCGGCGACGAGGCAGCCCGCGCCTGGGCCGAGCTGCGGCCCGTCGCCGTCCTCGTGCCGGGCAGCGGGCTCGGCCCGCAGGGCGTGGCGGTCCTCAAGCGGGCCGGCGCCCGCGCCGTGGTCACGCTGGGCCCCGAACGGGTCGAGGGCGCCCACGCGCTGCTCATGGACCACGACCGGGTCGGCCACTGCGCGGGTGTCCATCTGCTGTCCGTGGGCCGCCGCCGCATCGGCGTGGTGATGCCCGAGGAGAAGGGCCTGGAGATCTTCTCCAAGCCCCGCCTCGACGGCGTACGACGGGCCCTGCACGGCACGGAAGCGACGGTGACCGAGCTTTCCCTGGCGTACGAGGAGGAAGCCGCCGCCCGGCTCGCGGCGCGCTGGCGTTCCCTCGGCCTCGACGCCGTCTTCGCGTACAACGACGAGTACGCGATGCTCCTCATGCGCGCCCTTCAGGACGAGGGCGTCGCCGTCCCGGACGAGACCGCCGTCGTCGGCGCCGACGACCTCATGCTCGGCCGGCTGCTCCGGCCCCGGCTGAGCACCGTCCACATCGAGCTGCCCTCCGGCCGGGACCTCGCCGAACTGGTCGACCGCGCCGTCCGTGAGCCGGGCGCCGAGCCGGAGACGCACGAGGTACTGGGCGCACGCGTCGTGCACCGCGCGTCGAGCTGAGAGAGGCTGGGCCTGTTCGCCCGGCCCGACCGCGGCCGGGACTGGTCCCCCGCCGGAGCTCCGCCCCGGCGGCATCGGACACCGGAGGCGCGTCATGCGGACCACGGTCGGCATCATCGGCGGCGGCCCGGCAGGGCTGCTGCTGGCCCGGCTGCTGCACCGGACGGGGATCGACTGCGTCGTCCTGGAGTGCAGGACGCGCGCGTACGTGGAGCGCCGCCAGCGGGCCGGCATGCTGGAGCAGGGCACGGTCGACGCGCTGCGCGCGTGCGGAGCGGGCGGGCGGCTGGACGCCGAGGGCCTGGTCCACCACGGCATCGAGCTGCGCTTCGACCGCGAGCGCCACCACGTCGACTTCCCCCTGCTCACGGGCGGGCGCACCGTCACGATCTACGCCCAGACGGAGATCGTGAAGGATCTCGTCGCCCTCCAACTCCAGGGCGGACCACCGCTGTTGTTCGAGGCGGAGGCGCTCGCCGTGGAGAAGCCGGAGAGCGACTCACCCGTCGTGCGGTTCGTGCGCGAGGGACGCGAGCGGACGCTCAGCTGCGACTACGTGGTGGGCTGCGACGGCTCCCACGGCATCGCGCGCGCCGCGTTCCCGGCCGGGACGGGCCGCTCGTATGCGCACGACTATCCGTACTCCTGGCTCGGGATCCTCGCCGATGTGGCGCCCTCCTGCGAGGAGTTGATCTACGCGCGGGGTGCCACCGGATTCGCCCTGCACAGCATGCGTTCCCCATCGGTCTCCCGGCTCTACCTCCAGGTCCCGAACGGCACCGATGCCGCCGACTGGCCCGACGAACGAGTCTGGGACGAACTGGCCGCGCGTTTCGCCGTCGACGGGGACTGGTGGCTGGAGCGCGGCCCGGTCACGGCCAAGTCGGTCACCCCGATGCGCAGTTGGGTCCACGAACCCATGCGCCACGGGCGGCTGTTCCTCGCCGGGGACGCCGCCCACATCGTGCCGCCGACCGGTGCCAAGGGGCTCAACCTCGCGGTGTCCGACGTGCGGCTCCTGGCGCGCGGGTTCGCCGAGCTGCTGCACACCGGATCGGGCGAACTCCTGGACCGCTACTCGGAGCTGGCTCTCGAGCGCGTGTGGCAGGCGACGCGCTTCTCGTACGACATGACTAGGATGTTGCACGCTCAACCAGATGGAGACGCCTTCGAAACCCGGATGCAGCTCGCGCGGCTGCGCCGGATCACGGCGTCCCGCCCCGCCGCCGCCGAACTGGCCGCGAACTACACGGGACTTCCGCTCGCCCTGTGAGTTCGCCGGGTCCCGGAGACAGGGAGCCGGAAGCCTCGAAAGCCCCCGAAGAGACCGAAGCCCCGAGCCGTAGGGGACCGCCGAGTCCCGCTGGTGATCAGTGAACGATCGGAGAGCCGACATGCCGCTGCTCGACCCCACGACCTGGCAGTCCCGCCCGCTCTCGGGCGGGGAGTACGCCGTCACCGAGCCCGCCACCGGTGAGGGCCTCGGCACCGTCGCGCTCGCCGCCGCCGAGGACATCGCGACGGCGGCGCGAACCGCCCGCGCCGCCCAGGCCGAGTGGGCCGGGACCCCGCACTTCGTGCGCGCCGCCGTGCTGCGCAGGGCGGGGGACCTCTTCGCGACGCACGCCGACGAACTGCGCGACTGGATCGTGCGGGAGTCCGGCTCCATCCCGGGCAAGGCGGACTTCGAGCTGCACGTCGCCGCCCAGGAGTGCTACGAGGCGGCCGCCCTCGCCTCGCGCCCGACGGGCCAGGTCCTGCCCTCGGAGGCACCGCGCCTGTCGTACACGCGCCGCGTCCCGGTCGGGGTCGTGGGCGTGATCGCGCCCTTCAACGCGCCGCTGATCCTCTCGATCCGCTCGGTCGCCCCGGCGCTCGCGCTCGGCAACGGCGTCGTTCTGAAGCCGGACCCGCGCACCGCCGTGTGCGGCGGCCTCGCGCTCGCCGCCGTCTTCGCCGAGGCGGGACTTCCGGACGGGCTGTTGCAAGTCCTGCCCGGCGGCCCCGAGGCCGGCCGCGCGCTGGTCGCGGACCCTCTGGTCCCGGTCATCTCCTTCACCGGCTCGACCGCCGCCGGACGCGCGGTCGGTGAGGCGGCGGGCCGTCATCTCAAGCGCGCACACCTGGAGTTGGGCGGGAACTCCGCCCTGGTGGTCCTCGCGGACGCCGATCTCGACGCGGTCATCTCCACCGCGGCCTGGGGCTCGTTCTTCCACCAGGGCCAGATCTGCATGACGACCGGCCGCCACCTCGTCCACGCCTCGCTCTACGAGGAGTACGTCGAGCGGCTCGCCGCCAAGGCCGACTCGCTGGCCGTCGGCGACCCCCACCGCGAACAGGTGCACCTCGGACCCATCATCGACGACGCCCAACTCGCGAAGATCCATGGGCTGGTGGAGTCCAGCACGGCGCACGGCGCGAAGCTGGCGGCGGGCGGGACGCACGACCGGCTCTTCTACCGGCCCACGGTGCTCGCCGGAGTCGACGAGGCGACCCCGGCATACGCCGAGGAGGTCTTCGGCCCGGTCGCGCCGGTCCGTTCCTTCGGCAGCCTCGACGAGGCGGCGGCCCTCGCGTCCGCGGGACCGTACGGCCTGTCGCTGGGCATCGTCACCCGTGACACCGCGCGCGGCCTCGACCTGGCCGAGCGCATCCCGACCGGAATCGTCCACATCAACGACCAGACCGTCAACGACGAGGCCGTCGCGCCCTTCGGCGGTACCGCCGCCTCCGGCACCGGCGCCCGCTTCGGCGGCGAGGCCAATCTGGAGGCCTTCACCGACGTGCGGTGGACGACGGTGCGCGGGGACGTGGCGGGGTACCCCTTCTAGGCGTACCCCGCGCGGGGGATCAGGCTTTCGGAGGCCCGGGCCTCCGCTTGCGAGGCGCTCAGGTCCCAAGGGCCCGCGTCCAGGGGATCGGGCGGACCCGTGGGCTCGGGCGCACCCGTGCCCGGGTCTACTCGGCGGCCTTGGCCTGCTGGGCCGCGACCGACTTGCGGACCTCGTCCATGTCCAGCTTCCGGGCCTGCCCGATGACGTCGTCCAGGGCGGCCGCGGGCAGTGCCCCGGGCTGGGCGAAGATCGCGACCTGGTCGCGGACGATCATCAGGGTCGGAATCGACTGGATGTCGAAGGCGGCGGCCAGCTCCGGCTGAGCCTCCGTGTCGACCTTGGCGAAGACCAGGTCGGGGTTGGCCTCGGCGGCCTTCTCGTAGACCGGGGCGAACTGACGGCACGGCCCGCACCAGGACGCCCAGAAGTCGATCAGGACGAACTCGTTGTCCGTGACCGTCTGGTCGAAGTTCTCCTTGGTGAGCTCCACGGTGCTGCTCATTCGATTTCCCTCTTCCTCACGTGCGGGTCATGCCGGTTTCCACAACGCCACCCACCGGGGGCGTATTCCGCGCCCGTACCCGTGTGGCCACGGCGCACACCAGCAACCAGACTGGCCCCATGACGGAAACGGAATCCATCGCCTACGACGTCGTGGTGCTCGGTGCCGGGCCCGTGGGGGAGAACGTCGCCGATCGCGCCCGC
Source organism: Streptomyces sp. NPDC005141 (assembly GCF_053599975.1). Classification (NCBI taxonomy): domain Bacteria; kingdom Bacillati; phylum Actinomycetota; class Actinomycetes; order Kitasatosporales; family Streptomycetaceae; genus Streptomyces; species Streptomyces sp. NPDC005141. The sequence goes on from NZ_JBSFYW010000015.1 coordinate 77,377, forward strand.
GCCGCCGGCCTCTCCACCGCGGTCGTGGAGAGCGAACTGGTCGGCGGCGAGTGCTCGTACTGGGCGTGCATGCCCAGCAAGGCCCTCCTTCGCCCGGCCATCGCCCGCGCCGACGCCCGACGCGTACCCGGCCTCGCCCAAGCCGTGCAAGGCCCCCTCGACGCCCCAGCGGTGCTCGCCCACCGCGACTACTTCACCTCCGACTGGAAGGACGACGGCCAGATCGGCTGGCTGGACGGCATCGGAGCCGTCCTCCACCGCGGCCACGGCCGACTCTCCGGATCACGCACCGTGACGGTCGACGGGCCCGACGGCGAGCGCCAGGTGCTGACCGCCCGGCACGCGGTCGCCGTCTGCACCGGCACGCGCGCCCAGCTCCCCGATCTGCCGGGGCTCGCACAGGTCAAGCCCTGGACGAGCCGCGAGGCCACCAGCGCGCACAAGGTGCCCGGGCGGCTGATCGTGGTGGGCGGCGGTGTGGTCGCCGCCGAGATGGCCACGGCCTGGCAGGCCCTCGGCTCCCAGGTCACCCTCCTGGTCCGCGGCAAGGGCCTGCTGCCCCGTATGGAGCCCTTCGCCGGGGAGCTGGTCGCCGAGGCCCTGGCCGAGGCGGGCGCGGACGTGCGCACCGGCACCTCGGTGACCGCGGTCTCCCGCGAGGGCTCGACCGTGGTCGCCCTCACGGACACCGGTGACCGCATCGAGGCCGACGAGATCCTCTTCGCCACCGGCCGCGCCCCGCGCACCGAGGACATCGGCCTCGAAACCGTCGGCCTGGCAGCGGGCTCGTGGCTCGATGTCGACGACAGCCTCAGGGTCGTCGGGAGCGAGTGGCTGTACGCGGTCGGCGACGTCAACCACCGCGCCCTGCTCACTCATCAGGGCAAGTACCAGGCCCGGATCGCGGGTGCCGCCATCGCCGCCCGCGCCGCTGGGGTGCCGTTGCTGGAGACGGACCCCTGGGGCGCGCACTCCGCGACCGCCGACCATGCGGCCGTCCCGCAGTGCGTCTTCACCGACCCGGAGGCGGCGGCCGTGGGCCTCTCCCTCGCGGAGGCGGAGCGGGCCGGTCACCGGGTCCGGGCCGCGGACGTCGACATGGCCTCGGTGGCCGGCGCCGGCCTGTACGCGGACGGCTACCGTGGCAAGGCCCGCATGGTCGTCGACCTCGACCGTCAGATCGTCCTCGGTCTCACCCTGGTCGGCCCCGGCGTCGGCGAACTGATCCACTCCGCGACCGTCGCCGTCGTCGGACAGGTGCCGATCGACCGCCTGTGGCACGCCGTCCCGTCCTATCCGACGGTCAGTGAGGTGTGGCTGAGGCTGCTCGAGGCGTACCGGGACGCGTGACCCGGGAGCGGCACACCGGGCCACGGAGCGCCCGAGCGGGGGCGAAGCGCCGGGTGACCGGGAGCGGCCCACCGGGGGCGCCATGCGCCCCCGGGCGGCACTCCCGGCACTCCATGCACTCCGGGCACCGCGGCGCGTGCCGCCAGGAGTGCATGCCGTGGACCCGGCTGTCAGACCGGTGACACCAGCTCCCGGTACTCCTCGCTCCACAGATCCTCGTCCGCGTCCGGGAGCAGCAGCACCCGGGTCCGGGCGCAGCGCGTCGACCGCTTCCTCGTCGTGGGTGACCATGACGATCGCGCCCGTACAGGTGCCCACCGCGGCCAGGACCTCGGCGCGGGAGACCGGGTCGAGGTTGTTGGTGGGCTCGTCCAGAAGGAGCACGTTCGCGCCGGAGTGGACGAGACCCGCCAGGGCGAGCCTGGTCTTCTCGCCCCCGGAGAGGATTCCGACCCGCTTGTCGGCGTCGTCGCCCGTGAACAGGAACGAGCCGAGCACCCGCCGCACCTCGCCGTCGGTGAGATGCGGCGCGGCGGCGGCCAGATGGTCGCGGACCGTGCCGGCCGGATCCAGAGTGTCGTGCTCCTGCGCGAAGTAGCCGAGGCGCAGCCCGTGACCGCGCACCACCCGCCCGCTGTCCGGGCTGTCGTGACCGGCGAGCAGGCGCAGCAGGGTGGTCTTGCCCGAGCCGTTCGGCCCGAGGATCACCAGGCGGCTGCCCCGGTCGACGGCGAGGTCGACGCCGCCGAGGACGCGCAGATCGCCGTACGACTTGGTCAGGGAGACCGCGCCCAGCGGCATCCGTCCGCACGGCGCGGGTTCGGGCAGCCGGATCCGGGCCACCTTCTCCGTCTGCCGGACCGGTTCCAGCCCGGCGAGCAGGCGGTCGGCACGGCGGGCCATGTTCTTCGCCGCCACGGCCGTCGACACGTACGCGCGCATCTTGTCGGCCTGCGCGCGCAGTGCCGCCGCTTTGCGTTCGGCGTTCGCCCGTTCCCGGATCCGCCGGCGCTCATCGGCGTCGCGCTGGGCGAGGTAGGCCGCCCAGCCGGTGTTGTGGACGTCGAGCGTCGCGCGGTGCGGGTCCAGATGGAAGACGCGGTTGACCACGTCGGCCAGCAGGGAGGTGTCGTGGCTGATGAGGACGAGCCCCGACCGATGACCGGTCAGAAACCCGCGCAGCCAGGCGATCGAGTCGACGTCGAGATGGTTCGTCGGCTCGTCGAGGAGCAGCGTGCCGCCGTCCGCGAACAGGATGCGGGCCAGTTGAAGCCGTAAAGGAACAACCCGTTGCTTTCATAGGATGAGTTCGTTGCTCTGGTATGAGGTTGACTGGCGACGTTCTGGATCAGCTCGCGCTGCGGTTCCGGGTCGTGTTGCCGCATCTGAACGAGCGTCAGCGGCGTCTGATGCTGGCGCAGGAAGCGCGGCTGCTCGGACACGGTGGAGTACGGACCGTGGCGCGGGTGGCCGGGGTGAGCGAGACGACAGTCCGCAACGGTGTGTTCGAGTTGGAGGCCGGTGAGGATCCGCTGCCGGACGGCTGCGTCCGGCGTCCCGGGGGCGGCCGCAAGCCCACCGAGGAACAAGATCCCTCTCTGGTCCCGGCGTTGCTGAAGCTGGTGGAGCCGGACGAACGAGGCGATCCGATGTCGCCGCTGCGCTGGACTACCAAGTCGCTGCGCAACCTCGCAGAGGAGCTGACCAGGCAAGGGCACCCGGTGTCCGCTCCGACTGTCGGCCGGCTGCTGAAGGGGCAGGGCTTCAGTCCGCAGGCCAGCACCAAGACGCTGGAGGGAAAGCAACACCCCGATCGAGACGCACAGTTCCGCTACATCAACGAACAGGTCAAGAAGCATCAGGCGGCCGGCCAACCAGTGATCAGCATTGATGCCAAGAAGAAAGAGCAGTTGGGCCAGCTGCCGAACCCCGGGCGGCAGTGGCGCCCCGCAGGCGATCCGGTGCAGGTGGAAGACCACAGCTTCTACTTCATCGGCCCCGAGGTCGACGTGGCGATACCCTTCGGCATCTACGATCTGGCCAACGACAGCGGCTGGGTGAACGTCGGCACCGATCACGACACCTCTGTGTTCGCCGTCGAGTCGATCCGCCGCTGGTGGCGGGCCCGTGGCCGGGCGGACTACCCGGATGCCGACAGGTTGTTGATCACTGTGGACTGCGGAGGATCCAACAGCTACCGCTACAGGCTCTGGAAGGCTGAACTGGCCGCGTTCGCCGCCCAGATGGGTCTCACGGTGACTGTCTGCCACTTTCCGCCGGGCACACAATGCCGTTGCTTGACTCAGTGAACTATCGCTGGTTGCAGGGTGATGACCTTGGGTGTGACGTGCCGTGTCGGCTGCCGGTCTCGAGTGTTGATCCGATAGGAGAGCTTCGAGGAGTACTTCGAGTCCGGCCGCTTGAGGTGTCGGTCCGCCTCACGCAGACGTCTGACGCCGTTGTCGAGCTTTCGGTGCACCTTCGCCGCCAGCACTGCCAGGAACTTCTTGATCTTCTTCGGTGTGTCCGCGCACTGCCGGACCACACTGCGCCGCGTGTGCTTGAGGACCTTGACGAACGAGATCCGGTCGGGATCGATACCGTTGTCGTCGGCCAGACGCATGATGACTCGTGTGAGGCAGTGGTGCACGACCAGGTGCGCCCAGACCTCCTGCCGCACCAGCTCCGGGTCCGCTGAGCGCAGGACCTCGGCCGGCCCGCGCTGGACGGTCTTGATCTGCCGGAACGCCGACTCCGCCTCCCACCTGGCGTGGTAGAGCCGGGCCAGCTCCGCCGCCGGATACGCGGTCTGGTCCAGCAGATCGGTCAGCAGCCTGACCACCTCGCCGCCGTCAACGCGGTACTCGATCACCCGCACGGTCACTCCGCCCGGATGCGAGGCCCGTTGGCCGGCCAGGCTCATCCTCGCCGTATAGGTCCCGTCGGGCAGATACTCGACCGGCCGGTGCGCCACCGGTGACCGGGCCCGGATCAGCAGGTGCGCTCCGGCCCCGAGATAGGCCTTCCACAACTCGACCCCGGGGAAGCCCCGGTCCATGATGACGAGCATTCTGCTCGCGGAGGGCGCCAGATCGATCGCCAACTCCCTTTCACCGCCGTTGAATCCACCCACGGCCGCGTCGATCTGGGCGTGCGTGCCGCACTCGGTCAGCGTCACCACCCTCACCTGAGGGAACCCAGCCGGCCAGTCGTTCTTTGTCGGCCCGCCGAACGCGGCCCGGTTCGCCTTCGTGTCCGGCGCATCCAGCACGAACCCGTCGACCGCGGCCAGCCGCATCCCACGGTAGAAGGAGCCCTCCGGGTCGATCGGCGCCAGAGGGCCGCCCAGCTCACGGAACAGGGACTCCAAAACCTGTGGCCCCAGACGTCTGCGCGCCCGCGTGAACGACGACTTGTTCGGGATGCTGGCACTCAACTCCGGGATGTTGCCGACCAGTTGCTCGGCGACATCGTCATAGGAATCCTGCTGGAACAGCGCCAGGGCCAAGGTGAAGTAGACCATGAACCCCGCTGGCAGCGCGCCGGGCTTCTTGTCCCGGACCCCGCAGTCCTCCAGCACCTCGGCGACCAGCTCCGGCGTCACCCACCGAGTCACCACACCCAGCCGCACGTGATCAGACAACCCCACCCAAGGATGCATGCCCCGCCCAACGACTACGCCGCTCCGGCGTCACGAACTGCTTGACGACCTCAAGCAACGGCATTGGCCGGGCACATCGAAATGGAACAAGATTGAGCACCGGCTGTTCTCCCACATCACCATGAACTGGCGTGGCAGGCCTCTGGCCAGCCACGAAGTCGTGGTCAACAGCATCGCCGCGACCCGCACCCGCACCGGCCTGCGTGTTCACGCCGAACTGGACACCGATGCCTACCCGGTGGGCATTTCCGTCAGCCGCGACCACCTACGCTCGCTGCCGATCACGCCCCATGACCAGCACGGATCCTGGAACTACACGATCGCCGCCACCGGTGCTGGCGGCGGCAGCCAGGTCAGCGCCAATGATCGCGACCGCACCAGGGCGCAGGTTCTGGCGATGCTCGCCGATCCGCGTCTGAGCGGCATGACCGCGTTCGGAACTGGACACGCTGCGCGACCAGTTAGCCCCCGCGCAAGCCGCCCAGGCGGAACAACGCAAGTTCCAGCAGCGCGGCGGCCGGCGCCTGCAGGCCACCGGAGCACACGGCAGACCCCTGCTCTCGAACGCCGACCGCATCCTCATCACCGTGATCTACTTGCGCCGCGTTTGTTCCCAGAAGGTCTTGGTAGATCTGCTGGCCATCAACGCGGTCACCATCGGCAAGGTCATCGGCGAGACCCGCACGCTCATGGACGCGCAGAAGCACACCGTCACGCAGACCGCGCACTACTTCTCCTCCGCCCGCGAACTGCGCGACTGGGCGGAGGGCGGCGCGACCACCAGCCGCATGGAACTCTCCCAGGCTCTGTCCCACCCCGCTCTCACCGGCATGCCCCGATCAGACTTCCAGGCGTTGATCGACAGGATCGCCGTGCCCTACCAGGCCACCCTCGAAGAACGCCGACATCGCCAGCGCGGCGGTGACCGGCGCGCAGGAACCCGCGGTGGCCTTTTCCGCCAAAAGATCACCGACGCCGACCGGATCCTGGCAACAGTTCTTTCCCGACGAGGTCTATGCGACCAGCAGGCTCTGGCCGATGTGTTCGGCGTCAGTCGCGGCACCATCCGCAACGCCATTGAGGACGTTCGGCCTCTCCTCGATCAGGACCAATATGTCGTGACACCCGCCGAACGACGCTTCGCCACGGCCGCCGACGTACTCAAGTTCGTCGCGGCAGGAGGTGAAACACCACATTGATTCCTTACGGCTTCGTTCGACCCTGCGGCGCTGCCCGCCGGACAGGGTCCCGATCGGCTGGTCCATCACCCGGGCCGGCAGCCCGAGGCCCGCGGCGACCCGTGCCGCCTCGGCCTCGGCCGCGTACCCGCCGCGCGACTGGAACTCCGCCTCGGCGCGCACATAGGTGTTCATCGCGCGCTCGGATCCGTCGGCCAGAGCGGTCTCGGCCGCCCGGAGCGCCCGTACGGCACGGTCGAGGCCCCGGGCCGACAGGATCCGGTCGGTGACCGTGGCCGCGGGGTCGGCCGCGCGAGGGTCCTGGGGCAGGTAACTGACCGGCCCGGTACGGGAGACGGACCCGGTGGCGGGCCGATCCTGCCCCGCGAGGGTGCTCAGGAGGGTGGTCTTGCCCGCGCCGTTGCGGCCGACGAGGCCGATGCGGTCGCCGGGGGAGACATGGAAGGAGAGGTCGGACAACAGCAGACGGGCGCCCACGCGCACGTCGACACCGCGAACGGTGATCATGGGAAAACGCTCCAGGAATCTATCGGCAGAAGGACACACGGGTGGCGTGGAAGCGGGTCCTTGAGCTAAGAGATTCGAGGCGTGGACATGTCTTCAACGTAGCGAGGCGGACGCCGGAGCGCCTCCGAATTAGCGGCCGGGTGGCCGATGAGTGCCTGCCGGGAGGCGATGCCGCTACACCACCGGTGGCCCGACGGCCGGTGGCGTCCGCTCGCCGGGCAGGGTGACATCCGCCCGGCGCGTCAGTCCGGCAGGGTGAAGCCCAGGGCCTCGGCCGCGTGTTCCGGTGTCGGCTGGGCCCACAGTTCCGCCGTCGCCCGGTTCGAGGACAAGGAGCGCAGCTCCGCGCGGTCGAGGTAGAGCGTGCCGTCCAGGTGGTCCGTCTCGTGCTGGACGATGCGCGCGGGCCAGCCGCTGAACACCTCGTCGACCGGTCGCCCGTGCTCGTCCAGCGCGGTCAGCCGCACTTCGGTGTGCCGGGCCACCACGGCCTGCCAGCCCGGAACGCTCAGGCAGCCCTCGAAGAACGCCACACGGCCCGGACCGATCCCTTCGTACGACGGATTGACCAGGACCCGGAAGGGCTGCGGCACCCGCTCGCGAGCGCGGCGCACCTCCTCCGACACCGGCGCCGGGTCCTCGATGACGGCGAGCCGCAGTGGCACCCCGACCTGCGGCGCGGCGAGACCGACCCCCGGCGCCGCGTGCATGGTGGCGCGCAGGGCGGCCACGAACCGGGCCAGCAGGCCAGGGTCCAGCTGACCGTCGAACGGCTCGGTGCGCCGGCGCAGCACGGGGTCGCCGGCCGCGACGATCGGCAACGGACCCTCGTGGCCGAGGAGTTCCTCGACCAGGTCGCTCAGGGAGGTGCGGGAGTCGCTGGGGTCACGTTCGGATGCCATCGCGCCAGGATGCCAAGCCGGATCGAGCGGATCGAGGCGGCGCCGGGCGAGTCCCGCGACTTCCGTATGTGACGCAGGCCACATGGAGGCGCGGGAACTCGTCGCCTTCGCGCCCCGACTACTGGACCGCCACCGGCGAAGGGAGCCCAACTCCCCGGCCCACGGCTCCTTTCCGTCCCCCGCACAACCGGAGTACACCGCCGATGTCCACCGCTCCCGCTCCGACGACGGACGCGTCCCCGCAGTCCGCCGCCCCCGCGCCGGCCCGAAGTATCGGGTCCGCCCTGCGCCCGCTGATCCTGCGTCTGCACTTCTACGCGGGCGTGCTCGTCGCCCCGTTCCTGCTGGTGGCCGCCACGACGGGCCTGCTGTACGCCGCGTCCTTCCAGGCCGAGAAGATCCTGTACACGCACGAACTGACCGTTCCCGCCGGTGACCACAAGCTGCCGCTGTCCGAGCAGGTCGCGGCGGCCCGCAAGGCCCACCCCGAGGGCACGGTCTCGGCCGTCCGCCCCTCCCCGGAGGCGGACACCACGACGCGGGTCCTGCTCTCCGGCGTCCCGGGTGTCGACCCCGACCACAGCCTCGCGGTGTTCGTCGACCCGTACACCGCGAAGGTGCGCGGCTCGCTGGAGCAGTACGGCTCGACAGGCGCGCTGCCGCTGCGCACCTGGCTCGACGGGCTGCACGGCAATCTCCATCTGGGCGAGACCGGCCGCCTGTACAGCGAACTCGCCGCGAGCTGGCTGTGGGTGATCGCGGGTGGCGGCCTCGCGCTGTGGTACGGCCGACGCAGGGCGCAGCGCAAGGTGCGGGGGACCAGCGGCCGCCGCCGCACCCTCGGACTGCACGGCACGGTCGGCGTCTGGGCGGCCGTCGGATTCATCTTCCTCTCCGCGACGGGCCTGACCTGGTCGACGTACGCCGGAGCCAACATCGACACCCTGCGGACCTCGCTCCACCAGGCCACCCCCTCGATCTCGGCGGCGACCAGCGGCGACCACGGGGGCCACAACGGTTCGGGCACGGGTGCCGGAAAGGACGCCGCCACTCCGGAGGAACTCGACACGATCCTCGCGGCCGCCCGTGCCGAGGGACTGGGCGACCCCGTCGAGGTCGTCCCACCCGCCGACGCCTCCTCGGCGTACGTGGTGAAGCAGATCCAGCGCAGCTGGCCCGAGAAGCAGGACGCGGTGGCCGTGGACCCGGCGAGCGGCAAGGTCGTCGACGAACTCCGCTTCGCCGATTACCCGTTGCTCGCCAAGCTGACCCGCTGGGGCATCGACGCCCACACCGGGACGCTCTTCGGCCTGGTCAACCAGATCGCCCTGATGGCGCTCGCGCTGTCGCTGATCCTGCTCATCGTGTGGGGCTACCGCATGTGGTGGCTGCGCGGCCGGGCCTCCGCGTTCGGCCGGCCGATCCCGCGCGGCGCCTGGCAGCACGTGCCGCCGCAGATCCTGGTCCCGGCGCTCGCGACCGTCGCCGTCCTCGGCTACTTCGTACCCCTGCTCGGCATCCCGCTCGCCGTGTTCATCGCCGTCGACGTGCTCCTCGGCGAGATCGCCCACCGGAAGGGCAGGCGCACCCGCGACGGCCGGGTAGCGTGATCCGACACGCGACAGCCGGAGGGAGAGGGACATGGCGCACCGCAACCGCGAGGACCGGCCGCCCCGCCACCGGCGCCGCGGGCAGGGCGAGTTGGAGGTCCAGGTGCTCGCCGCCCTGCGTGGGAGCGATGTCCCGGTGACCGCCGCCTGGGTGCAGGAACGCCTCGGCGGCGACCTCGCCTACACCACCGTGGTCACGATCCTGACCCGGCTGCTCGCGAAGGACGCGGTGGCCCGCGAACGGCAGGGACGGTCCTTCGTCTGGACGCCCACCGCCGACGTCGCGGGCCTCGCCGCGCTCAAGATGCGCCGGCTCCTCGACGGCGAACACGACCGCGAGGCCGTGCTCGCCAGCTTCGTCACCGCGCTGTCGCCGGACGACGAACAGGTGCTGCGCGCGCTGCTGGAGGCGGCGCCGACGGCTGAGGTGGCGCGGGCGAACGGCGGTGCGGGAGTGCCGCACGGGGCGGCCGGCGGTACGGGGGGTACGGAAGACTGACGCCTCGTGACTCCTCCACCCCGTGAACGGGGTGGCTTCTCGCTAAGCGGGTTGTGCTTCGCGACGGACCAGCCCGGCCCGTAGGACGTTGCATGCGCCCACTGTGTCAGCGTGTGCGGTGTGGCCGCAGGCGACGCAGTGGAACTTCTCCTGTGTGGGCCGGTTCTCCTTGGCGGTGTGCCCGCATTGGGGGCAGGTGCGTGAAGTGTTGCGGGGGTCCACGGCGATCACTTCCCGTCCGGCGCTTTCAGCCTTGGCGTGCAGGATCGTCAGGAACACCCCCCATCCGGCATCGTTGATCGACTTGTTGAGCCCAGCCTTCGCGGCGGCTCCGTTCGGCAGGAAGCTGCCCGGCCGGTCGGGGTCGGGTTTCGGCGCGGGAGCCCTGCTCATGTTGCGGATCTTGAGGTCTTCGTGCGCGATGAAGTCGTGTGTGCGGACCAGGTCGAGCGCGGTCTTGTGCGCGTGGTCGAGCCGCTGGCGGCGGACCCTGCTGTGGAGCTGGGCGACCTTCTCCACGGCGCGCTGGTGGTTGGCGGTGCGGTCCTTGGCCTTGCGGCGCGGGAACCGGGACAGGGCCTGCTGTGCGGCTTGCAGCTTGGCGGCTGCACGGCGGCCGTGTCGCGGGTTGGGCACGAAGGCGCCGCCCGAGTCGGCGAGGAAGTTCGCAATGCCCAGGTCGATCCCGACCACACTGCCGGTCCCGGGCAGCGGCTCCGGCTGGTCCTGGTCGGCAGTGAGCACAACGAACCACTTGCGGCCTTCACGCTTCACAGACACCGTCTTGACCCTGCCGGCCACGACACGGTGCTGGTTGACCTTGACGTGCCCGACGCCCTGGAAGCGGACGCGGGTGACCGGGTCATGAGGGGTGGAGTCCCAGCGACAGCCGTCCCCATCCTTGGGAAACTCCACCGTATCGAACCAGTTCACCCCACGGAATCGCGGGTACCCCGGGGTGTCACCGGACTTGACGCGGCGGGAAAACGCCTGCATCGCCTTGTCCAGGCGGCGCAGGGTGGCCTGCTGCGAGCTGAACGACCAGCGGCCCTGACGCGCCGGGTCGAACACCCGGATCTCCTTGAGCTGCGCGGACTGCATCCCGTAGCTGACGGTGGTCTTTGAGGGATGACGGTAGGCGTCGCGCCGTTCTTGCAGGGCTCCGTTGTAGAGGGAGCAGTGATCCCGCAGCATTTCGCGAAGGGCCTGGTCCTGACGGACGGTGGGCCGCATGAGGAACTTGTACGCCCGGATCATTGAGCCCACCCCCTCGGTTCGACTCGGCGTCAAATCTATCCTTGGTTCATATCACCGCGCTGCGAATCAAAAACCCGATGTACGGCGTGGCCATCACGTCGTCTACAACCTGCACGCACACTTGGTCTTTGATATCAAGCATCGACGGACCGTTTTCAACGACGAAATGCGGACGTGCTGCGAAGAGATCATGTGGAAGGTCTGCGAGGACTTCGAGACCGACCTGATCGAGTTCACCGTCATGGCTCTTTGCAGCACGCTCAGCCTCGCCCTCCTGATGGTGGTCGGAACCGCCCGACTACCGGGCAATCCACTGCCGGACGCCTGGTCGGACGCCGAGGTTCGCGCGGCCCTGCCCCAGGACGACGTGAAGTTGCTGAACAGCTTTCTCGGCCTGGCAGGAGTTGTCAGCCTACGGACCGCGTAGCCAGTGAGGCTGACGCGACTACCCGCCTGCGATGAGCAGGCGATATCCGTTGTCCATGGTTCGCTGAGCCAGCAGGTCGGCGTGGCAGCGCTGCCAGGTGCCGGATTCGAGGTCGGCGCGGAGCCGGGCGAATGCCGGCTTTACGACGGATGGCGGCAGCTGAGCAAAGGTGGAGCTGGCCTGGCGGATGACCGGGTCGAGGTAGCACTCCGGTCGGCGCCAGCAGGCGCACTGGAAGCCGTCGGTGAAGTCGTGCGGGATGGGAAAGGGCGTCACAGTGTGGGCGTCGCGCGCGTCGGCGACCTCGGTCACAGGCGTGAAGCGGGCGTGGTTCAGCTCGCGGATCTCCGGCAGGTGCTCCTCAAGCAGCCACAACTCCGGCCGGTAGTGGGATCCCAGGTGAAGACGACCTGCCTGCCGGCGACGCGGCGTAGTTGGCCGAGTCCGCGGTGCAGGTCGGGCCAGTGGTGGACGGTCGTGGTGGCCATGGCCGCGTCGAAGCAGCCGTCCGCGAATGGCAGCGCCTCGCTCCGGCCTTCACCTTCTTCGTCCCAGGGTGTTCGTCGAGCATGACCTGCGAGGGGTCGACTGCGGTCACCACGTTGCCTTCCGGCTCGTAGGAGCCGGTACCGGCACCCACATTGGCAACGGTGCGGGCGCTTCCCAGTGCCTGGCCGATCAAGGCGTGCAATCGGGGATCGGGATGTCGGATGTCGCTGTATCCAATGCCGATGCGGTCGTAGGTCGCCGACGGGCGGTCGGCAGCGGCGGGTCCATGGGGTCAAGCCCAGCAGATCGAAGGGGCAGCGGCGTAATTGCCGCATGAGCAAGCCTTGACCGCGATCACGGCGGAGCGGTGGGCGGACGAGGAGGCTGCGCGGGCGGTCGGTAGCCGCAGGGTGGTGGCGCGGGCGATCGGGAAGGCCGCGCTGCTGTCCCGTGGCGGCCCCGTGCCCGCGCTCGCCGGGTTCGCGGCCGTGGGCCCGGTGCCGCGCCGGGTCGCGGCCCTGCTGGCACGGCGGTGGGGCCGGCGGCCTGGTGCGCTGCCGCCGGGACGCTCGTCTCCGCGATGTCCTCGGCCAACTCGGCGGTGACCATGTTCCTGATCCTGCACGCGGCGACGCCGTTCTAGATCCCCCTCCGCGGTGGATCCGCTCACCCTGACCGATCCAATGCCTGATCGACCGTCCTTTCCCGGCCGCCGCGCGGCCGGACACGCGCGAAGGGCCGGTCACGGACGTGACCGGCCCTTCGCGACGGAGGCCTGGCAACGCAGGCCTTTGCCGAGCCCGAGCCCGAGCCCGAGCCCGAGATCGGGATCGCGGATCGCGGATCGCGGATCCGGATCTCGGATCAAGCCTGTTCGAAGTCGCCCGCGAGCGCGGACGCGATCCGCAGGTGCGACGCCGCCTCGTCGTTCCGTCCCAGGCGCTGCAGCGTGCGTCCGAGCATCAGCCGGGCGTAGTGCTCGACCGGGTCGAGCTCCACGAGGGCGCGCAACTCGGTTTCGGCGCGCCGCAGTTGGGCCGAGTGGTAGTAGGAGCGCGCCAGCAGCAGCCGGGGTCCGGTCTGCTGCGGCGTCTCCTCGACCAGTCCGCCCAGCACCCGCGCCGCCGCGGCGTAGTCCTTGGCCTCGAAGAACAGCTGCGCCCGCTCCCAGCGCTCCGCGGCCGTCCCGTGGTCGTAGTACGTCATTTCCACCACTGACCTCCTTCGACGAGCCACAACCGCACTGGTTGGTTGAATATTCCACTACCGTCAGGGGTGTGGCGGCGGGATGGCTACGCCTCGGCCAGTTCCGCGTCGGCCCGCTCGGTGACGAGGGTCAGCACGCGTCCGGCGGCCGCCAGGTCCTCGGCCGGAATCCCGGCGTACAGCCGGGCCGCGATCTCGTTGCCGGCGGTGCGGATCGACTCGAACAGTTCCCGGCCGCCGTCCGTGAGGGACACCTGCTCGGTCGTGGGCTCCTCCAGCAGTTTCAGCGCCGTCATCGCGTCGACGGTCCGCCGGGCAGCGGGCTCCTCGATCTTCAGCGCGCCGGTGAGCCGGGCCACGAGCCGGTCGCGCTCGACGGTTCCGCCGTTGTCGGAGACGGCCCGCAGGGCCACGGACTGCTCGAAGGTGGTGCCGCTGCGGGCCAGCACCCGCTCCAGGGCGGCGCGGCTCGCGTAGTGGGCGAGGCCGATGACCTGGCCGTTGACGGGGGGAGGGGAGGTGGTCATGGCTGCTCCTTGGATGAAACCTCGTCGGGATGCGGCTCGGCTCCGGTGTGCGGATCGAGCGGTACGTCGAGCAGGGTGGCCAGTTCGCGGCTGAACGCCTGGGTGCGTTCGCCGCCGAGGCCGCCCAGTGGTTCGAGAAGCTGTTCCAGCAGGCCCTGGACCACGGTGATCGCGCGGCGGGTGATCGCGCGCCCGTCCTCGGTGAGGGACAGTCGCACCGCCCGGGGGTCCGCCGGGTCCCGGACGCGATCGATGATGCGGGCCGCTTCCAGAGAGCGGGCCAGCTTCGACACGTAGAGCGGTTCGAGTCCCGTGTGGTCGGCGAGTTCCCGCTGGCTGGGGCGCAGGCCGTCCCGGTGCATGCCGTACAGCGACGCCACCAGCGAGTACTGCGCGTGGGTCAGGCCCAGGGGGGCCACCGCCCGGTCGACCGCGACACGCCATTTCATGGACAGTCGCCAGACGAGGAAACCGGGCGTCGCGTTCTCGGATACCGACTTCGCTGAACTCATACGAGAAACCGTACATGGCTATTATGTCCATGGCTACTATTTCCTGGGTGCCGCCTCGAACTCTCTGCCGAACAGTCCGTCAACAGCCTCTCGATCGTTCGCTCAAACGGTCCCTCGAACGGACCGTCGACAGTCCGCCGGCGGTCCGTCCCATGGCGTACGGGCCTGTGGTCCGGGTCCTCGGTCACCGTGCCGGTTCTGAGCCAAGTGCCCCTCAATGGGCGGATCGATGACCTGACGAGAGGTCCCCGACAGGGCTAGGTTGTGCGACATGAGCAATCTTGATCGGGAGGCGGTTCCCGCCCTCTGCGGTGGCCGCGGGTTCGTGGTGGCCGAGCCGGTGCGCGAACTCCTCAGCCCCCGCCGGGTCAAGCTCGGCGAGTCCACCGAAGTCCGCCGCCTGCTGCCCAATCTGGGCCGGCGCATGGTCGGCGCCTGGTGCTTCGTCGACCACTACGGGCCCGACGACATCGCCGACGAGCCCGGCATGCAGGTCCCGCCGCACCCCCACATGGGCCTGCAGACCGTCAGCTGGCTGCACGAGGGCGAGGTGCTGCACCGCGACTCCACGGGCAGCCTCCAGACGATCCGCCCGCGCGAGCTGGGCCTCATGACCTCGGGCCGCGCCATCAGCCACTCCGAGGAGAGCCCCCGCTCGCACTCCCGCCTCCTGCACGGCGCACAGCTCTGGGTCGCCCTGCCGGACAGCCACCGGCTCACCGACCCGCACTTCGAGCACCACGCCGAACTACCCGTCGTCACCGCCCCCGGCCTGCGGGCCACACTCCTGCTGGGCACGCTCGACGGCACGGCCTCACCCGGAACGACGTACACGCCGATCGTCGGCGCCGACCTGGCCCTCGCGGGCGGCGCGGACGTACGTCTGCCACTGGACCCCGACTTCGAGTACGCCGTTCTCGCCATGTCCGGCGAGGCCCATGTCGACGGCGTGCCGGTGCTCCCCGGCTCCATGCTCTACCTCGGCTGCGGCCGCACCGAACTCCCCCTGCGCGCCGAGTCGGACGCGGGCCTCATGCTCCTGGGCGGTGAGCCGTTCGACGAAGAGCTGATCATGTGGTGGAACTTCATCGGGCGGTCCAACGAGGATATCGCGCAGGCCCGTTCGGACTGGATGAAGGGCTCCCGATTCGGTGAGGTGGTGGGTTACGACGGGGCACCACTGACCGCTCCCGAACTCCCGCCTGGCCCGCTGAAACCGCGCGGAAGGGTGCGCTGACCTGGGGTTCCAGCTCTGATGCACGCCTCTCGCGGGACACAGCTGTCCCCGCTCGGCACCCGGAGTTCCCGAGAGGCGATCGCTCCTCGGGAACGAACCGACGGACAAAGCTGCGTTCTCACGTCTGGCCGCCTGTAGACGGGTTTAGTCAGCCTAATGCTGACCCAACGCTGACTTTCTTGACGGAGTGTCAGTACTATTGCATTGCCGTCACAGCTGTTGGAGCACCTGCCCCGGAAACTGCCGCTCGCGTGTTCGCCAGGCGGATGCTGACCCTTGGTTCTTGTGCTGGGGCAAGGCGCCACCAAGTGCCTGGGCAGCGATAGTGAGGAGAGGTCCGTGACGAGGGGGCTTTGTGGGAATCGGACAATGCCCCGGCGTGCCGCTGATGGCCTACTCACCCCCTGGGCGGACCGCCATGGGGAGGGTGCCGCTGTACCGACGGGTCTCGAAAGTGGCTTGTCGGCAAGCCATGCCGTGCCCCAGAACGTGTGAGCGGCAGTCACCATTGGTCTCATGACGGCACCGGAGTCGCTTTTACTGTGAGCAGCGAAGACGTAGGCCGCGCGCAGGACGAAGTTGAGGCGGCCCTGAATTGATTCAGAGCTCCAGGTGATACGTGGCTTCTGTACTGGTTTGCGGTCGGCTTCGAGGCTTCAACCTCGCCGCAATGTCATCGGTTCGGTTCGAGGCGCGTCGACCGATGGCATCACTCGACGCTCCTCGAACCGGTGGGATCGACCGCCGCGGAATCGAGCGCTGGAGGATTGCGGGCGGCTGTTCCATGACGCTTTTGGGTGAACACCAGCGGCTGAATGTCCAGTTCACTAGCCTCGGTCTCATGACCGAAGAGACGATCATCGCGCTGAAGAACTACGACTGGCTCGTCCGAAACAAGGGCTTGGACGAGGTTGGGTTGCACTGGGAGAGCGACTCGCTCGTGTCGGGTGATGGCGGCTATGAGATCTCGCTGTTGACCGATCCGGGGTTCACGCCGGGAACGCGACAAGAGTCCTAGGGCGCCCTCAAGGTTTCTGAATCGCCGGCTGTCTGCTGCTGGCGTCGCTTCTTCGTGGCGTCGCCAGTGAGCGAGGGTTTTGCTGTTGGGCGAGCCTGTCGCCTCCGGGCCGGGGCGGACCCCTACACCCGCCAGCCCACCGTGCGGACTGGGCAGTACCTCGCTGAAGCGCTGTCCCGCGGGCAGGCCGCATCATCGCCCAGACCGAGATCGGCCTACACGCACCGGATATACCGAGGGGCCTGCCGAACGGGATCCCGTCCTGGCTGCAACCGACCTCGGCCGCGCCGACGTCGAGCGCCGCCGCTTCCGAGTGGGTTGCCGCCTTCACCCCTGTTGGCGTCGCCATGCCGTCGCCCACGACCACGAGGCCACGCCCGCATGCTCCGCACCCGCACCGGCAGGTTCGTGGTCGGGGCAGAGGACGTGGATGTCGTATCCCAGATCACTGAGGCCTTCAGCGCGGCCGACGAACGCCTCGGTGGTGGGCATGGCCTGACCACGGTCACCGCCTACCGGGCCGACATCGCCGCCCATGCTCCGGGGCAGTTTCGCGAGTGAAGCCTTACGGCGGGCCGCCTTTGGCGCTCGGGTCGAACTCGCGTACCTCGCAGGCTGGAAGCACCATGATCTCGGGCCATGGAGGGGCCGCCCAGCGCTGCTATCAGCTCGTCTGTGAAGCCGCCCCGCACGGTTGCGCCGCCTCGATGATGCGCGTTCCACTGCGTCGGCCGTGTCGAAGGCGCCATCACCTGCGGCTCCGGTCACGTCGACGGCCAGACCGAAGTCTTGCTCCGCATCACCCACGCTCGCGCCTACGCCGCCACTGGCGAGATGTCCGCAGGCGCCCGCGCCCTGCTCGCCGCTGAAGACGCCCTCCTGCGCGACGACGTCCCCCAGCCCAGCTATTGCTACGTCAGTGGCCCCACTGCTGGCACTATCGCCAACCACACCGCCCGCACGCTTACGGCCCCGCCTGGGACGACGGCGAGCAGGTCCTGATTGGCTCGGACCTTCAGATGATGCGGGGCTTCTGCATTGGTTCGCGGTCGGCTTCGAGCTCCATCCCCACAGCAACGTCATCTGTCCTTCGAGGAGCGTTGACCGATAGCAACGCTCGACGCCCTCGAACCGGTGGAGCGATCGCCGCGAGTCGAGCGCGGGAGGTTGCGGGCGGAGTGCTCCACGACGTGGTGGACGGGCTGTCTGGACGACAGAACCCGACGTACAGCCCGACTCGTCTGCCGCTACCTGCGGCTTTGCCTTGGAAGGGCCTCTGACCTGTGTCGGAGGCCCTTTCCGATCTTTCGGGGGCTTGCCGTGTTAGGCGGCGAAAAGTCCCTCGGAAGTCCCTCGGACAGCGCTGAAAGTCCCTGAAAACTCCCAGGAGCGGAGAGGCGGGGGCGCCTCTGAGCTGGTACGTCTGCGAAGGGTGCCGGGGATGCGATCAGTTCAGAGTCACTTGATCGATGGCGCGCCAGCGATAGGCGCGGTCTTCGCGACGCAGTTCGACCAGATCCAGGCGATCGACCGGGACGCCGACGCTGTCCATGTCGCGGAGCGGGTGGATCGCTTCCCGGACAACGCAGGCGTCCGTGGGGCGGTTGCAGTACGCGATGCCGATGTGCGGCCGCAGCACCGCGGTCGGCTTCCGCAAAGGCAGCTGGCATTGCGCGGTGGTGGCGGACAGCTTGGAGTGGAGGTCGAGCACGGGAGTCCACGGGGCGATGCTGTAGCGGACCGCGCCGCGGGATGCGGTCATCGGTATGGCCTGGAGCCGGAACCTGGCTGTAGGTATCGCGGCTGTGGTGGCGAGCAGTGTGTCCAACTGCTCCAGCGTGACGTCGTCGGTGGTGCCGATCCGGCCGAGGGTCAGGTGCAGACCGTCCGCGTCGATGGAGTCGAAGTTCAGGTTTCGGATCTTGTCTTGGCAGTGTCGAGCGTGCTCGGCGAGCGCCGAGTCAGCGGGGAAGCTGAGCATCCAGTAGTAGGCCCGCGTAGATGGAGTCCACCCAGCCCGGTCCCAGTGGTTACTCATCTCCTGCACCTGGTCGAAGGCCGCCCAGTCGTGTGCCGCGATGACCTCGGGGTCATCGACGCTCGGCGGCGGGGCGGTGGGAAACGCGCTGGGATCCTCAGTCAGCAGCACTCGGTGCCCTTCTCGTACGGCTATCGCTCAAGCGTGCCATCTTGGCAAAGTTGGTCACCGCTCGGGTTAACGGGGTGGTGTGCCAAGTGCGTAGCGCCTCGGCGTAATCCCTGACGACAGGTAGCTGGTGCCACGATGCTGCACGGGCGTGGAGTTCACCGGCTCGCTGGATGACCGATCGAATCGGCGGGCCACCCCCGGCTTCGAGAACCTGCCTGCCGAGCACCATGGCCTGCTCCACATCCGGCTGAGGCCCTGCGAGCAGAGCAGTGGCCACGTCCAGGCGGACCAAGGCCCGGCTCCAGTCGGAGTCGGACTGCTCTATGAGTTCGTCGACCTGTTCCGCGTACTCGATGACGTCCCGTGTGTTGCCGAGGGCGACATGGGCGGTAGCGGCGTTCGCCAGTGTGCGGGCGATGCTGTACGGGGCGAAAGAGATGCACGGTGTCAGCCCGCCCGGGAGCCGGTGGTTACTGCTGAGATCCTCGGCCTCTGCGATGGCCCTCTGCGCGCCCACGGCGTCGCCGAGCTTGCCGAGAGCACGTGCTCGGCCGTTAGCAAGCAGCCGGATCGCCTGCGCGTTGTCGCGATCGATGGCCAAGCCGGCATCGGCCCATTCGAGCGCCTGGTCGTAGAGGCCCGCGTAGTACGCGCCCAGAGAGCGGGTGCCGAAGATCCACATCATCAGCTCCAGGTCGTCGATCTCCTGGGCGAGCTGGAGGGCTTCGGTGCTGTAGGCCTCGGCGATGGCCTCGTGACCCGCGTTGACCGCCATGTAGCTGAGCAGGCCGGAGGCTTGGGCTGCAAGACGGAAGAGTTCTGCCCGCTGCCCAGGCGGCTGGCGCCCTTCCAGCAGTGTCTGGATGAAATTACGCAACTCGGCAGTCTTGGGACCGAGTTGGTGCGGACCGTCGGCCTCGTACCGGTCCACTATGGCGCCCACCTGCTGGACCAGCACGGTCAAGGTGGTGGGGTCGGTGTTGGACGAGATGGTCGTGCTCAGGCGCCTCGCCACGTCGAGCGGGCTCTCCCAAGGTTCCCGGGCAGCTGTCTCGCGGACAGGTTCCGGGTGCCGGTGAGCTTCCTCGAACGGCTCGGGAGCGTTCCGAGCGAATAGCTGCGGCAGCGCGTGCGGCGGCACGGCCAGCCGCTCCAGCACAGTCACGATCTTGTCGAAGTTGGTCAGCCGCCTCGAACCGGACTCGAGAGCGGAGAGGAACGGCTGGCTCAGGCCCGTGAGACGGGCCATCTCCTCTTGCCGTAAGGAGGCCAGCTTGCGCACGCGGGTGAGAGCCGTCCCAAAGTCGCCGTCCCGCAAGGCCATGACGACCTGCGCGTCCTGCCACACGTGGTTAGGCACCCGGACCGGGTCCGGCTCGGCGGCTGTCAGCAACCGGCTGCAAGGGGCACAGCGCGGCTCACGGTTGTACCGGCTCAGCACAAGCCCGCACCCCTCGCACCGTCCTGGTTTGCCTGCCACCGCTACCGCCGCCCCTCCATTGCCACCTTCTTGCGGGCCTTCAAGAGTCTGATCACCCAAGTGATATCACCGCCGGAATGTGCCGTCAGCCGGTTCCTGCCACATCGTTGATGGCCACAGCCAGCCCGCATTCCCTGGCCGCTGATCAACACTCAGGTCGTTGCGGACCCCTGCCTGGAAAGGGCGAATGTCAAGACCCCGGCTACAGGAGGTGACTTGTGCCCGCCGTTGACACGACGATGCACGAGATCGAGCTCAAACACGGTCCATTCGGCCAGGCGATCACGAAGCCGTTCGCCAGAACGCGGCGGGCAGTAGACGAACGGTCTCTGCTCAAGATCTACATGGGGATTGATCCCGAGGGCCGCCGTAAGCGGGAGGTGGAGTCAGTGGAGCGCGCCGCTCACTTGGGTCTGTCGGTCCCCGAGGTCCTGGCCACGGGCACGGGAGAGGACGGATCTTGGACGGTGTTCGGTATGTTGCCGGGCGTGCCCTGTGGGGTGCGTACCGGCCGGGCAATCGAGGGGTACCTCGGTCACGTTTTTAATCTGACCCACCGACTCCACCGGTCTTCGGCCAGTCTTGCACCCGGCCTCGGCTGGGAGAACCGCCACGGTCGCCTTGTGCCCCAGCACCGCTTCCTGCTCGACCAGTTCTCTCCACGCTGCCGACTACGACCGTGGTGGGAGGCATTGACCGAGGCCCTTCAACCGCTTGAATCGCATCCCGTCGTCCACCTGCATGGCGACCTCAAGCCCGAGCACCTCTTGGTCGACGACGACCGAGTGCACGTCGTGGACTGGGAAGCCAGCGCCCGAGGCCCCGCCGTCGTCGACTACACCGACGTGGTGTTCCATCTTGTACGTGACCTGCTGTACGAGGGCGTGCCACCCAAAGACGTCCCAGTCGGCCTCATGACCCGGTTGCCGTTCAGCGGTCCTGTGCTGGCCTGGCGCTTGCTGCTCTGGCTCGATCGCCGTCGTCCTGAAGACATCGACCTCGTCACGGCCCGCGAAGTCGGCCGCCTCACGGCCGAGGAGCAGGCTCCAGCCGCCTATGCGGCGTTGGCTCGGACCGTCTCACTCCTGCGTGTCGTCGGCGTACCTCGCTGATTCCTTCGCGCATCGCCCGTCCAGGCGTGCTGACACCCGCGCTCATTCACCTTTCTGTCCCCCTGAACGGAGTTCGTGATGCCTCGTACGAGCACGATCATCAACAACAGTCACCTCGTCATCGATACCGCCATGGCCAAGCCGGATACGACGACCATCGTCGAGCGGAAGGGCCTCGGACACCCGGACACCCTGGCTGACCACCTCGCCGAGCGGCTGTCCCGTGCCTACAGCCACCACACCGTCGCGCGGTTTGGCGCCGTGCTTCACCACAACTTCGACAAGCTCGCCCTACTCGGTGGGGGCAGCGAGGTCCGATACGGCGCCGGCAGGATGACAGCCCCGGTGCGTGTCCTGGTCAATGGCCGGGCAGCACCCATGTGCGGGGGCGAGAAGATCCCGGTCGAGGAGATCGTCGAGACTGAGGTCAGGGCGTTCTTCGCCGAACGGCTCCCCGAGGTGTCGGACCACCTCGACATCGTCTTCAACATCACCAGCAACTCCAGCCCGGGCGCGGTCCTTACCGGCGACGGGGTCCCGGACCGTACACGCTGGTTCAATCCGCGCTCCGTCGATGACCTGCGGGAGCGGCGGGTGCGGCTGTCGAACGACACCTCACTGGGGACCGGCTGGGCTCCGGAGAACGCTTTCGAGTCGTTCGTCCGTGAGCTGGTGAACCACTTCTCCGGCGAGAGCGTTTTCACTCGCGCCCATGCCTGGTGCGGGTCCGATGTCAAGCTCATGGGCTACTGGGACGGCGATCAGGCCGACGTCGTGCTGTGTGTTCCGCAGAAATCGCGCCACGTCGCCAGCCGGGTCGAATATGTCCGCAACGCGGAGAGCGTCCTGGCCGAGTGCCACCGGCTGGCGGGCCTTCGGCTGCCTGGTGCTCAGGCGCGCTTCCGGCTCAACGCCCGCGACGTGCCAGAGAAGGACGAGTTGTACCTGACCTACACCGGAAGCTCGATCGAGTCGGGGGACGAGGGTGTCGTCGGGCGCGGCAACCGAGTCAACGGCCTGATCACGCCGCTGCGTCCGATGAACCTGGAGGGAGCCAACGGCAAGAACCCCGTTTACCACGTGGGCAAGCTCTACAACATCGCCGCCCAGCGCCTGGCCGAGCGCCTGCACGAGAGCACGAACGGGCACGCGGAAGTGCACCTGGTCAGTACCACCGGGCAGCGCCTCGATCAGCCGTGGCGCATCCTGGTCCGCCTCTCGGCTCCCTACGCCGAGATCGACAAGGTGCAGGCCCTCGTAGCGGAGACGCTGGGAGAGTTCCCGGCGCTGACCGACGAGTTGGTCTCCGACGGGATCGTGCTGAGCTGATGACGAAGCGGACGCTCGGAGAGATCCCCGCAGGGTGCCGACGGCGATTACTTGCGCACTACGGGCCTGCTGCCCAGCGGTGGCTCGATGCCGCGCCGGGGCGGCTGGCACGTGCGGCGGAACGCTGGAAGCTGTCGCTTGTGTCCTATCACGACGCCGGACACGCCTCGGTGATCGCGACGGCGACCTGCCTTGACGGGTGTCCGCTGCTCCTCAAGGCGTGGTTCGATCCCACCCGCTACCGCCGTGAGGTGGACGCGCTACGACTCTGGTCCGGCGGACCGACAGTCGGCGTCGTGGAGGCCGCGGACGACCTGGCTGTCGCCGCACTCGAACTCGTCGGAGGACAACCCGGTGGCGCGGAGTGGCCAAGGCGGGAGATCCAGATCGTGGCTGCGGCCCTCCAGGGGCTGCACGTCTTTGGGCAGCGCAGGCGCCGGCCGGAGAGTCTGCCGCGCCTCGCAGACTACCTCGCGCAGGAAATCCGGCCCCGGATCGAATGGCGGCTACAGAAACTCGATCTCGGCGGCTGGCGCTCCCTCGCCGAAGCCGGGCGCCCTGCTGCCGACCTGGAGGAGGGCCCCCGCCGGGCGACGGTGCTGCACGCGGACCTGTACCGGGAGAACGTACTGTTCGACCGGCTGGGTCACCCCCGGCTGATCGATCCGCTTCCCATGGTGGGTGACCCGGCGTTCGACTGGGCGTTCTGGACCGTCTACTACGACCTGGGGCGCGATACCGACAGGCGGCTGGCCACCGCCTCACGCGTCTCCCGGATTCCCGTCCCGGTGCTCGCACCCTGGTGCCGTCTCCTGGGCGTCGACGGCCTCCTTTTCTACGTGGAGTCCGGCGACCCACGAGCGGACCTTATGGCGGAAGTGCTCACCCACCTCTTGGCGCCGACCTCTTGGAGCGGATCGTGACGACGTACATCCTCCGCCATGGCCAAACGGACTGCAGCAAGCGGTACCTCGTCAACGGCGCCCCATCCCAACCCATCCGCCTGACCGAGGAGGGGCGGCAATCGCTGAGCTTGAGCCGCTCCACTCTCCCCCTCCACACCGTACAGACGTGGCTGACCAGCGAATTCCCGCGTGCCCAGCAGACAGCTTCTCTACTGATGGATGTGTCGGCGGCGGACCTGGTCATCGATCCTCGGTTGAACGAACTCGACTATGGAGAGTTCGAGGGCCGCCCGTTCCTGGAGTACGCGATCTGGCTTGACGGCCAGGGTCCGGGCGAGCGGCCGGCGGGTGGCACCGAGTCACAGCGCGACGGCATTCGGAGGATGCTCACGGGAGTCCTGGCGGCCCTGGAGCACCCAGGTCCCCGTGTCCTCGTAGGCCACGGCCTTTTGGTCTCCGTACTCCTCTGGTACCAGTGCCGATCGTCGAAGAAGGCCATGCCGCTCTTCTTCCCGGAGGCGCCGTACGTCGAGCCGATCGCCATACCCGACGACGAGCTGCCTGACTGGGGCTCGGCGCTGCTGAGCGATCTTGACAGAGATGTTCCCCGAGGTCGCGTCGACCGCGGTGGCGTGGACATATTCCGGATCGACGAGGGCTCGGCGCTTGCTACCGTCGATTCCGTATCCCACCCGCCGGATCAAAAGGATCTTCCTCATGCATGATGCCCGCGCCCTAATCGAAATGGGTGCCGAAGCGGTTCGTCGGCTCGCTCGTCGCGGCTACTCTCTGGACCTGTCCGAGCTGGAGTCCCTCCAGTCTCGTCGAAACCAGAACATCCGTTCGGCTGACGAGCTGCGGGCTGAGTCCAAGCGGGTGGCGAGCGAGGTCCAGCAGACGGCCAAGCAGGGTGGCGACATCTCCAAGCTGAAGGATCGGGCTCGCGAGCTGAAGGAGCAGATCCGGGACATCGAGACCGGTCAGAGCCAGATCGAGGAGCAGCTTCGCGACCTCCTCCTCAGCATCCCGAACCTGCCGGACGAAGCGGCCCCAGACGGCGATTCCGAGGACTTCGCGGTCGAGGTCCGACGGGTCGGTACTCCGCCGGCCTTCCCGTTCGAGCCGAAGGACCACGTTGACCTCGGCGAGGGCATGGGGATCCTCGACTTCGCGCGGGCTACGAAGCTGTCCGGCCCCCGCTTCGCGGTCTCGCGCGGCGCCGGGGCAGCCCTGGAGCGTGCCCTGGCCACGCTCTTCCTCGATCTGCACACTCGTCGGCACGGGTACATCGAGCACGCCGTCCCGTACCTGGTCACCCGCAAGACGATGACCGGCACTGGGCAGCTGCCGAAGTTCGAGGAGGACCTGTTCAAGACCGGCGTCGCCGACCGCGAGCTGTTCTTGATCCCGACCGCCGAGGTGCCGCTGACCAACCTCTACGCCGACGAGATCATCCCTCCGGCCGAGCTGCCGCTGGCGCTCACGGCGCACACGCCGTGCTTCCGGTCCGAAGCAGGCTCGTACGGTCGTGACACCCGGGGCCTGATCCGCCAGCACCAGTTTGCCAAGGTCGAGATCGTCCAGATGGTCGACCCGGTTGACGCGGACGCAACGCTGGAGACGATGGTCGGCCACGCCGAGGCGTGCCTGAAGGAACTCGGCCTCGTCTACCGCGTCGTCAAGCTGGCCGCCGGTGACACGGGCTTCTCAGCCCAGCTCACGTACGACATCGAGGTCTGGATCCCGAGCCAGAACACGTACCGCGAGATCTCCTCGGTCTCCAACTTCGGCACTTTCCAGGCCCGCCGGGCCAACATCCGGACCCGCGGCGAGGACGGCAAGCCCAAGCTCGTCGCCACCCTCAACGGCTCCGGCCTCCCCGTCGGCCGCACCCTGGCCGCTCTCCTTGAGCAGTGCCAGCAACAGGACAGCTCCATCGTCCTGCCCGCATCTCTCGTCCCGTACCTCGGCTTCCGCCGTATCTCGGCGGACGGAACACCGGAGGCATAACGTGCTCGTCGGCGTCTGCGACTTCCCCAGTAGCTACGCCTTTCCACCCGCCGGTTACGGCGGGATCGAACGATGGCTATGGGCGGTCGCCGTAGGCGCCCGAGCCGCAGGCGCCGACGTACACCTCCTCGGGCCGGGCTGGCTCACGAACCTGGAGAACGACTGGGTTCGTCGGCCGGTCCGCCTGGAGGACACCACCACCGGGTCGCTCGCCTCGCGCGATCTCCGCAGCACCGGATACGACCTCCTGGTCGTGGGGCACGAATACCCGTCGCTGCCGGCCTGGACGCGTACCTGGAACGACCTGGACTGCGACGTTGCCACGTTCCAGCACTCGCCCGTCTTCGAGCACGCCGATGCGGCCTTCGACGGCAAACGGTCACGGCTTTACTGCTACTCGCCTGAGATGGTCGAGCGGTACGCAGACCACCAGCCGATCCCTGAACTCGCTGTACACCTCGGCCTGGACGAGGAAGAGCCGTCGGCCGTCGCCGGTGACGACCTCGTGTGGCTCGGCCGCATAGACGAGGAAAAGGCGCCCCACATCGCTGTCCGAGCCGCCCAGATCCTCCGCCGCCGGATACAAATCGTCGGCCCGGTCTTCGACCAAGCGTATGTACAACGCCACGGACGCCTCTTCAGCGCGGACCACGTGAAGTGGGCCGGTGAACTCGGCGGTCCCGCCAAGACCGCCGCCATCCGCGACGCCTCCGTCTTCGTCTACACCTACGCCCGTACCTACGTGGAGGCCGGCGCTGCCGTTTTCGGCGAGTCCCTCCGCACCGGCACCCCTATGGCTGCGCTCACATGGCGCGAGGGGACCTGCGCCGAGGCGGCCCTGTGTGAACGGACAGGCGTGATTACGGTGGCCGATGCCGACGAAGACGACGAAACCGCTGCGGAGCTTCTCGCCCTCGCGATTGAGCAGGCCGAAGACCTCAACCACACGGAGACCCAAGAGATCGGAATGCATCGCTTCGATCCGGCCCGCCACTTCACGGCGATGTCGACTCGGCCATGCTGACGAGCGGTCTCAGAGAGCTTGCGCCCGGTCCGCCGACCGATACAGAGGGCCGCTTACCTGCGGTCCTGCGCCAAGCTCTGGGACCCCACTGGGAGTTCACCATCGCCGACGGGCGGATTGCAATCGAGCACCCCCACAGAGGCTCGCCGTACCGTCCGCCCCGCCAAGCCCCGTCGTGGCAGGGGCTGCTGGCGGAACTGAAGGCAAGTTTCGCCGCCCAGGGCGTCCCGCAGGACGCCTGCCTGCCACTTCGGTGGGGCCGCGAGACCGAGCTGACGATCTCGGCCGTCCAAGCCCTCGACCCCCTCCTCAAAGATGGGCGTCCGGTGACCTACCGCAGCGGCTTCCTGCCTCAGCCTGTTGTCCGTTTCACCGGGCAACGCGACGCATCGGGCGACCTCCGGGATGGATTTCTGACCTCGTTCGTCAACGTTTCCCGTGTCCAGCCAATTCAGCGCATGGACGAATACGGTGTGATCCTGGATGGCTGGCTCAATGTGCTGTCGCGATTGGGCTTCCACGCGCGCCACATCAGCGTCCAAGGAAAGCTGGCAGCATGGCGACGTCGCCAAGTCGAAGGCGTCACCCTTCGCTTCAACCATCTCGACCTGTCTCTCGGTGACATCGTCCTTCTATGGAACGCCGCCAACCCTGCGCGAATGGCGGTAGACCTCGGCACCGGATTGGAGCGGTTGGCCTGGGCACGTACGCGGCTGGGGTGGATGGACCTCGTCTTCGGCAGGTTCGCGCCCCTGGCGCCCCCACCGACTCTGGACGCCGTCCGCACCGCCACTCTCCTCCTCGCGCACGGCATCCGTCCCACCGCGCGAGGGGCTGGCGGAATCACACGTCGGGTGATCGGAACGATCGACCCTGATTCGGCGAGGTTGGGCGTCAGCTCCCTGGTTCGTGCCTCGTATCGCTATTGGCGACTGTTCGGTGAGCCGAATGTCCCATGGCCAGCCGTGGCCATGGCGATTGAGGAGGAGCTCGGCATCTCCCTCTCTGTCAAAGTAGATCGAGTCAGGCACACTGGATGATTTATTGAGTCGAGGGCGGAGACGCGAGTGCCGGTATCACTCATGTAATACGGGCAGTTGAGGCCCCCTGGCGGGCAGCTGTCATCAGTTGCGGTCGTGGGTCGTTTTGACGATCGCGTCCAAGAGCCGTGGGACGTCTTCGAGACTGTCGAGGACCACGTCGGCTCCGGCCGTGGAGAGTTCGGCGGCGGTGGTCTTGCCGGATGCGACTCCGATCACAGGAGCGCCGCCTTCAAGCCCGGTACGGACGTCTTCGAGGGAATCTCCGATGATGACCGTGTTGGAGCGGCTGAAGGCGGTGGCTCCGTACTTGGCCTGAGCTCGCTCCTGTGCGACGGCGACGAGAGCTGGGCGGTGGTCGTCGGCCGAGGAGTATCCGCCGATCTCTGTGTCAAGGAACCCGTCGAGGTGGAACGCTTCGAGCTTCAGCAGTGCGTTGGGCTTGAGGTTTCCCGTGACGACGGTAGGAACGCAGCCCGGTTGTGCGTGCACGGCCTTGAGCGCGTCCACGGCGCCAGGCAGGAGCACGCCTCGCTCACGAAGGTCGTCGACGTGCGCGGCGAGACGCCGCGGCAGGAGTTCCACCATGCGCGGCACCAGGCCGGGGACGTCTGCCTCGGGGACGCCGTTGTCCAGGAGCAGGGACCGAATCGCGAGA
This sequence comes from Streptomyces sp. NPDC005141, assembly GCF_053599975.1. Classification (NCBI taxonomy): domain Bacteria; kingdom Bacillati; phylum Actinomycetota; class Actinomycetes; order Kitasatosporales; family Streptomycetaceae; genus Streptomyces; species Streptomyces sp. NPDC005141. The sequence continues at coordinate 105,485 of NZ_JBSFYW010000015.1, forward strand.
GGCATGGTGACGCCGGTGCCGCGGGCTGGAAGGTGTTCCACGGGACGTCCGACGATCTCCGTGAAGGTCTCCCGGTACACCTGCCGGTCGAAGTCACCGACGTACAGCAGGGTGCGGTCGATGTCCCACAGCACGAGAATCTGCCTGGCGTCGGTCAAGTTAGGCTCCCTGCTGCTGCCATGGCGGCGCGTCGCTCCAGTACGTCTTGAGCGTACGGGCTGTGGGCGACGGGGCAGAGTTGTTGGATCATGCTCGTGACGTGACTGCCGAACCGTGCCGACTGAAGATTCTCGGCGAGGTCGAGGACCTCGTGTGCCGTGGCGCAGCCGGCTTCGAGGTCGCCCTGCTCGATGTGGGCCGTTGCGGCTCGGGAGAGGAACAGACCCCTGGTGCGGTGGTCCGCCGGGTTGAGTGCCTTCCGGGCCTTCGCGAAGCTGGCGACGGCGCCGCAGGCGTCGCCGAGGTCCAGGTAGCAGCTGCCAGCCTGTCCGTGGATCTCGCCCTCGTTGATCCAGTACAACCACTTGCGGTCGTGCTCTGAGCGTCCTTGAGCGCAGAGTTCAGCTGCCCGTCCCAGCGCGGTAGGCGCCGCTTGCCGCTCGCCGAGTTTCGCGTGTCCGCGGGCCTGTCGGGTCAACAGCATGGCTTCGAGGGCGGGCGTGCCGAGCTGCTTGATTCTTTCGCGGGCTCGTCGTACTGCGGTAACAGTGTTGTGCAGTGCCCCGGTGGAGTAGCCGTGGATGGGCATGTAGGACAGTGCGCCGGCGCCGAGCCGGATGTCTCCTGAGGCCTTGGCTGCACGGAGCGCGGCATACAGGTATCCGAGCGCTCGGTCGCGCTCGCCGGAGTCGAAGACGAACCATCCTGTTTGAAGGCGGTGTCGGCGATGATCGCGGCGAGCCGTCTGCCTGTCGCCTCGTCGTACGAGGTCTGTTTCACGAGGCCCTTGAGTAACTGTAGGTGCGCGTCGCCCAGCTCCGTGAGGGTGCCGCCGCCGTCGCTCGCGTCCATGGTCCGCAGGCTGTCGGTGGTGCGCTGGAGGCCATCGAGCAGTTCGTAGGAGAGGCGGCTTCCGGCTGCCGAGCGGTGGAGGGGTTCGGTTTCGGTGATGTCCCATTGGTTCACGAAGGCGGTAAGTGCTATGGACATAAATGCCTGGCTCAGGCCGGTGAGTTGTGCCATGTCGTCCTGCCGAAGGGCGCCGCGTAGTCGGATCAGGCGGCTGGCTCGGCCGAAGTCCCATGCCGTGAGTGCCTTGCGGACGTCTGGATCGAGCCATACGTGTTCCGGCACGATAGGTGTGTGCTCTTCCAGGACCCTGGAGCGGGTGCATGCGAAGCGCAGGGTTTCGGTGTTGTAGTTGCTTAGTTGGCCACCGCACCGGGCGCAGCTTCGCAGCGACTGCTGATGTACCTTATGCCTCCCCGTGAGTGAGTGCGCGCAACCTCAATTACTCCTGGTGGAGCGGGAATCACACAAGTGATATCACCCTGGGAATGTGTGCGTGGGATGTTTTGCCGCCAGTGTTGGGGGAGGCCCGCAGTACGACATGGAGACGAACTGACCGAGAGCATGGTCATTCTGCCGAGCTGGCGCTCGTCGTGTTGCAGGGAACGCGAAGCTGTTGCTGATCTCTTCCAACGGAGTCCACGTTGTCCTCCGCCACACGAGCAGGGTCGGCCCGGAGCCCGCTCCTGTCGCTCCGCCGCTCGCATGATGCAACCCACCCGTCAGGAGCGCACTGTCACTGGACGGTGTGCGGTGGCCATTAGCATCTCCGCCGTCGTGCTCCTGGGCATTCTCGTTTTCGTCTTCGTCAGGAAGAGTGGCCTGAATGCGGCGCACGCAATTGTGTGCAGCCTCTTCGGGTTCTTCTTGGCGAGCACCTCGATGGCTCCGAGCATCAACCGGTTCGTCAACGGTGTTGCGGACATGATCGGCCAGATTCGCTTTTAGGGTCATACATCCTATGGGTGAGGTGTTTGTCGTTCGCCCCGAACCAGTTCGCGCCATCCATTCTGTGGCTCATTCACCCCCCCATCCTCCTGAGGCCCTTTGATGACATACGCGATCAATTTGAGAAGCCCGTCGCATCGCACCATCCGTGTTCCTCAGGCGGGCAGTCCTGTTCCTGCTTCAGAGCGTCGTCGTTCCCGGTTCGAGGGGCGGTGATGCGTCTCGTGTATCACCCGGCCGGCCATGACGACGCACTCCGTGTCGCCTTGGTCGAACTGCAGGCGGGACGTTGGAAGACGGCGCGGGAACTGCTGTTGGACACGGGCACGCACTGGACATTGCGAACGTCACGTACCCAGCTCTTGGCGGTGGCAGCAGCCCGATCGGATGTGGTCGGCGTGTGGCTCGCCGAAGAGCCCGGCAGTTACGACGCCCAACTGATGGGGGTTCGCGTGGCCGTCGAGCGGGCCTTGCGTGCGCACCGTCAAGAACATCCACAGACTTTGGAGTTCGAGATGAGGGCGCGGCGTGAGGCCCTGCTGGCGGCTCGTCGTGCGCCGCACGATCCCGTGCCGTGGGTGTGCCTTGTCGCGTTGGCACAGATCGACACGCGGCAGCTGCGCCATGAACATCGCCTGAGGCCAGCCGAGCCGATGCTGCCAGCGGGGCCGTGGGGGCTGCTCTACGAGGTCAACCAGCGTGATCCGTACAACCGTGAGGCCTACCACCGCGTCCTGCAGTTCCTGCTCGCCCTTGAGGGGCCGCGCGCGGCTTCCTTGGCCGCGATCTTTGACTTCGGACGGTGGATCGCGTCGCAGCGGCCCGTCGGATCGCCACTGTTGCTTCTGCCCGCGTACGCGCAGATCGAGCAGCGACGGCGATCGCGGGCCGATCCGCTGTGGCGGCGCCAGTGGGCGCAGGAGTCGACGCTCGACTGCACGTTGAACGCCTTCCACGACTGGTTCCAAAAAACGACGGTCAGCCAGTGTTCGGTGGCTGATCTGAACCTTCTCGCCTATGCGTTGTGGGCCGGCCACCAGTATCTGGAAGCAGCCGAGGTCTTCGAGGCGATGGGCCCATATGCAGCCCGTGAGCCGTGGACTTCGGTCCATGACGGGGCCGCGGGACCGGACCCCGGCGAGACGCTGCTCCTTCGAGCACGCGCCGAGTCTCTTTCCTTCGCCCGTACCCACAGGCCGCGCACCGGGCGGCACCCGTGATCAGTATCGGCCACCCACCATCCGCACATTGGCATGAACCTGCCGAGTGTCCACTTTCTCTGAACCTAGGAGCTGTCCATGTCTCGTGTGAGTCCCACCCACCGTGCGGTGCCTCGAAAGCCGGACGATACGTATCTGCGGGAGCTCGGCTACGAGCCCGTGCTGACCCGGCGCATGGGGCCGTTCGGGAACTTCGCGATCTCCTTCTCCGTCATCAGTGTCCTGTCCGGATGCATGACGCTGTACGGATTCGGCCTGAACACCGGCGGTCCCGCCGTGATGCTGTGGGGCTGGGTGCTCGTCGGTGCCATGGTGATGTTCATCGGTGCCTCGCTGGCCGAGGTGACCTCCGCCTATCCCACCTCTGGAGCCCTGTACTACCAGGCGGAGCAACTCGGCGGCCGCAAGTGGGGCTGGTACACGGGCTGGCTGAATCTGCTCGGGTTGCTCGGCGCGATCGCCGGCATCGACTACGGGGCCGCCCTGTTCACCGGCGCCTTACTGAACCTGCAGTGGGGCTTCGAGCCGACGCCGGGCAAAATCATGATGATCTACGTGTGCATCCTGGCCCTGCACGCCACCTTGAACCTGTTCGGCGTCCGGCTGGTCAGCATTCTCAACAACATCAGCGTCTGGTGGCACCTGGGCGGCGTCATAGCGATCGTCGGCGCACTGGTGATCGTGCCCTCCCACCACCAGTCCGTCGACTTCATGTTCGGCGAGTTCGTCAACAACACCGGCTGGTCCAGCCCCCTGTACGTGGCGGTGCTCGGTCTGCTGCTGGCCCAGTACACGTTCTGCGGCTACGACGCCTCCGCGCACCTGTCGGAAGAGACCACGGACGCCCAGGTGTCCGCACCCCGCGGGATCATCCATTCGATCGGATGGTCGTGGCTGGCCGGATTCGTCCTGCTGGCCGGGCTCACGTTCGCCATCCAGGACTACGCGGGCACCGTGGGGACAGCCACGGGCGTCCCGCCGGCACAGATCTTCCTGGACGCCCTGGGCCTGGCCGGGGCGAAGGCACTGCTCCTGGTCGTGATCATCGCCCAGTTGTGCTGTGGCAATGCCGAGACCGCTGCCGCCTCTCGGATGGTGTTCGCGTTCTCCCGCGACGGGGCGCTTCCGGGCTCGCACCTGTGGCGGCAGGTCGACCGACGCACCGGTACGCCGCGCAAAGCCGTGCTGCTGTCCGTCGTGTGCGCTGCCCTGCTCGCCCTGCCGAGCCTGTACAGCCCGGTCGCGTACGCGGCGATCACCAGCATCAACGTGGTCGGCATCACGCCGGCGTACGCCCTCCCGATCTATCTGCGCATCAGGAACCGGGACCGGTTCCAGCCCGGTCCGTGGAACCTCGGCCGCTGGGGCGTGACGGTCGGCACCATCGCCGTCATCTGGGTGGTGTTCGTGACGGTGCTGTTCTGCCTGCCCCAGACCCGCCCCGGCGGCGCCCTGGTGTCCGTCGAGACCTTCAACTACGCGCCGGTCGCTTTGTTCGTCGTCCTTGCGTTGGCTTGGGGATGGTGGCGCAAGCAGGGCAGCTCGTACGAAGTCCCGGCGCAGAACTTCGACCGCTCCGCGAGCACGTACGAAGACGAGGTCGTGTGATGACGGGGGCCGCGACGAGCAACGGCGCTCTGGCGCGCCTCAGCGCGGCAGCCGCTCCTGCTTCGGACGGGCGCTCGGAGAAGGCATTCTCGCTGACTGACCTGCGGAACCTCGTCAAGGCTGGCGCGATCGACACCGTGCTGCTGGCCGTTCCCGATCTGCAGGGCAGGTTGAAGGGGAAGCGGTACGACGCGAACCACTTCCTCAGGCGCGTCGCACATCAAGGCGCCGAGGTATGCGCCTACATCCTGGCCACCGATCCCGAGATGAGCCCGGCGGACGGCTTCGCTCTGACCTCGTGGGAGACCGGTTACCAGGACTTGTCCGTGCAACCGGCTCTGGCGACCCTGCGCGTCGTGCCGTGGCTGCCGCGCACCGTCGTCGTGCTCGGCGACGCCGTGCACGACGACGGAACACCCATCGAGTTCGCGCCTCGCCAGATCCTCCACCAGCAGATGACCCGGCTGTCCCGGCACGGTCTGCACCCCAGGACAGGGATCGAAACCGAGTTCGTTCTCTACAAGGGCACGTACGCGGACGCGGACCAGGCCGGCTATCAGGGCCTGCGGCCGTTGACGACGGGGAACCTGGACTACGCCCTCGACTACGACCCCGTGTCCGACCGGTTCTTCCGCCGTCTTCAGCGGGCGCTGGCAGGCGCCGGGATGCCCGTCGAAGCCATCAAGACTGAGGCCGGCCCCGGACAGGTCGAGGTGACCTTCCCGTACGGCGGCGCACTCACCGCCTGCGACCGGCACCTGCTCTTCAAGCACGCGGTGCGCACCCTGGGCTCGCGCGCCGGTCTGGCACCCACGTTCATGGCGGCCCCGGAAACCGGCCGAGCCAATGGCCTGCACCTGCATGTGTCGCTGTGGTCGAAGGCCATCAGCCAACTCAACGAGCCCGGCAGCGAACACGAACTGTCCCGGACCGGTCAGCATGCCATTGCGGGTCTGCTCAACGGCTTGCCCGAGCTGGCCCTGTTCTACGCGCCCAGCGTCAACTCCTACAAGCGGTTCACGCCCGGCTCGTTCGCACCGACCACCTTCACCTGGGGCCACGACAACCGCACCTGCGCGGTCCGCGTCGTCGGCCGCGGTGAAGGCCTGCACCTGGAGATCCGTGTGCCAGGTGCGGATGCCAACCCGTACCTGGCCCTGTCCGCGGTCCTGGCGGCCATCGACCACGGTCTCGAGCGGAGGCTCGCCCTTGGTCCCGAAGAGACCGGTAACGCCTACCGCGCAGGCGGTCCCCCCGTTCCATCCACTCTCGGCCAGGCTCTGACCGCCTTCCAGAACAGCGCCCTCGCGCAGGAAGCCTTCGGCGCCGAGGCGGTTGAGCACTACGCCCGGCTCGCCCGACTGGAACTCGACCACGACCAGCGCCTGGTCACCGATGCCGAGCGGCAGCGGTGGCTGGCCCGGGCCTGACACCCCCTCTCCCCAGAAAGGATCTACACCCGTGAGTGCCCGACTGACTCGCCCTCCCGCGACGCTGCTTGATCTCACACCGGCACAGCTTCGGATCGCCAACAAGATCGCGCAGGGCCAGAGCACCGAAACGATCGCCTCCGACCTCACGATCACCGCCGGGACCATCAACGTGCAGATGAAGCACTGCGGGCAGAAGCTCGGCGTGCGCGGTCGCGCGGCCGTCGTCCATGCCTGCTTCGTCACCTGGCAGATACAGCGCCCCGAGAAGGCCGGCTTGCCGGAGGCCTTCTCGGACGAGGAGATCAAGACGTGGCGGATGGTCGCCGCCGGTGCGACGTCGAAGGACTACGCGGAGAACGCCGGTATCAGCCGCAACGAAGCTCTGCGGCGGTTCAGGGCGCTGCGAGAGCGCGTAAAGGCGGACAACGGCCCGCATCTCGTGTCGCTCGGCTGGAGGTACGGCGTGCTCGACGAGTCCCTCGTCGAGATGGTCTCAGGCACAGTCCTTCCCGTCCTGGCGTGCAGATGACCAGGTCAGACCGCAATGTCAGTGGCTCTTGCCAAGCTACCCACCTGAATGCGAACACTGAGTGCATCCGCATAATCACGACCTGTGGTGCAGCGGGATGCTCGACAGACGGAAGGGCGCACCGACGTGACCGATATGCCCGGCGCACTCCATCAGTTGGTGGAATCGGCAACCAACGCGTACACGTCGGTTGCCGAACACCCTCGGCCTGGAGGTATCCGGCCGTCCGGGTGGGAGAGCAACGGCCCAGGCGGCGAGCGGTGGTTCGCCAAGCAGCACGCCGGCCCAACCGCGCTCGACGGCATCCCGGCCGGGCACCGCGTGTCGGCAGAGGGCTGGAGCCGATGACCACCATCCCGAAACCCGCTGCCACAACCGTGCCGACCCGCGAAGCGGAGTGTCGGACGAGGAGCTGAAGTTCGTCATCCCCGGCGACCGCCGCATCGAGGCGGCCAACGCGATCACAACCCGCTCGATGGCCCGACGTCTGCCCCAACTGATCCGCCGATCCCTGGCACTGGGCTGGCAGGTCGACCGCGCCGCGGTCATCGCCTTGCTCGGCATCCAGCTCCTCTCGGGGGTCTTGGAAGCGTTCGGGCTGATGGCGACCACCGGTGTGATCAAGCCGCTGATCGCCTCCCAGCACATCAGCAGCGACCAGATCCGCTCCGCCGTACCTTCTCTTGTCGTCCTGTCGGGGGCTATCGGTCTGCGTGCCCTGCTGGGCATCGCGTCCACCGCGCTGTCCGCCCGGCTGGCCCCGCGTATTGCCCGGGAGGCCGAACTCAAGCTCCTCGACGCAGCGACCAAGGCGGAACTGGCCGCGTACGACAACCCCGGATACAACGACCGTTGGGACGCCGCCGACAGAGGCGTGGAGGTCTCCAGGGACCTTCTCACCGAAGCCCAGTACATCCTTGCCGCATCAGCATCGCTGGTCGCCTCGGCGTGCGTCCTGACCGCCGTGCACCCGATCCTGCTGCCACTCCTCCTCCTGGCGGCCCTGCCGAAGGGGGTGGCCAGCGTACGGGCGGCGCGCATCAGCTACATCGCCTCGCTCGCCACCACGAAGGACCGGCGGCTACTGGGCATGCTGCGCTGGTACACGGTCGACAAGCAGACCGCCGACCAGGTCCGCTCGGGCACCATGGCACCGTTCCTGCTCGACAAGTACCGCACGACCGGGGCACGGATCGACACGACGACCGACCAAGCCACCTGGCGCTCCGCCAGGATCTCCCTGGTGGGCGGGGCTGCGGGAGGTCTCGCCCACGCCGTGGTGTGGGTGGCCCTGGCGCTGTTGGTGTCCGCCGGGCAGATCTCGGTCGCCGCCCTCGGCACCGCGTTCCTCGCTCTGGGCCGCGTCAGCGCAGGACTGGACGGGATCGTCGGCTACGGAGCCCAACTCTTCCGTACCGGCATGTACTTGGACGACTGGGCGGACTTCATCGACGAAGCCGGCGGACACCGCATCGACCGCGGTCCTCGGGCGCCGGTCGCGCCCACACTCGTACGCGCCGAGAACATCACCTTCCAGTATCCGAGCGCAGAGCGTCCCGCCCTCGACGACATCTCCTTGGAGGTCCGGCGCGGCGAAGTCGTCGCGCTGGTGGGCGAGAACGGTTCCGGCAAGACCACCCTCAGCAAGATCCTGTCGGCTCTGTACCTGCCCGATCAGGGAGCCGTTACCTGGGACGGCACCGACACCAGGGACCTGGACGCGCATGCCACCTGGGCGCGCGTCGCTGTCGTGCCGCAGTCCTACGCGAGCTGGCCCCTGTCGGCGAGGGAGAACATCACTCTCGGCCAGGCCACCGAGGAAGGGGATGCCGCCGTGCTCGCCGCAGCGCATGCCGCGGGTGCCGACGAGGTCATCGACGATCTGCGGAGCGGCCTGAACACCCTGCTGGCCAAGGAATGGTGGGGCGGGCAGGAACTGTCCGGCGGGCAGTGGCAGAGGATCGCGCTCGCCCGCGCCTTCCACCGCCCAGCCGGACTGCTCGTCCTGGACGAACCGACTGCGGCCCTCGATCCACGAGCCGAGCACCGCATCTTCACCGGGCTGCGCCGCCTCGCCGCCGACCGGGCGGTCGTCCTGGTCACCCACCGGCTCACCAACGTGACGATCGCAGATCGCATCGTCGTCCTGGACAAGGGCCGCATCATCCAGCACGGGACTCCCGAGGAACTGCTGGCCCAGCAGGACGGCTTGTTCCGTGAGCTGTGGGATCTACAGAACGAGCGCACCGGCCGCGTTCCCGCCCAGGCAAATTCCGACGAGAACCCCTCGCCGGACAGCGGGGCAGCCGAGTGTTCTTCGCAGGCGGACCACAAGGCCGTATCCGGTTGACGGTGATGAGGATGCTTGAAGCTTGCTCTGGCCGGGGTTCCGCGAAACAAGAGGCCAGGGCAGGACGGAGGATTATCGGAGCGGCTGAGGGATGTTCTCAGCCTCGTCATCGAGCTGGCGGTGAGCAAAGACGATGTCCCGCACTCGCTGCACGGCGGCCGGAGCGATACGGGCCAGAACCGGGAGAGCGTGGTACCAGCCGTCGCCAGCGAGCACGTCGGTGGTGAAGGCCAGCGCCGCCTGCGCTGACCGTGTTGTGTCGGGAGGTACATGTGATAGGGCGAGGGTGTGGAACGTCTGGGTGAAGGCGGTGCTGGTGGATTCCGAGACCGCCCGAAGGCTCGGCGGTGTGCCGGTCAGGTAACCGGCCACGGCGGCCAACGCCTCCGCGCGGTCGTACGGGACGTTGAGGCTGTTCGCTGTTTCTCGGGCGGCACCGAAGCCATCGAAGGCCGCGTGAGCGATCGCGATAGCGCCGGTCGGCAGCTCCCATGGAGGAATGCTCGCGCAGTTGTTCTCCCAAGCCGCCAATGTCCGCTCGGCGTCCGCGCGCTGTTCAGGGGCGTTGAGGAGAAGCAGGACGAGGAAGTCCTCCGCGCCCAGTCGCGTCTTCGAGGCTTTCAGCGTTGCCCACACCTGGCCCACTCCCTGACGAAGCCGCGCCGTGCACTGCGGGTCCGCGTCACTGAGGGCGGCGAGGAGCTCAGCAAGCTCGGCAATGCGTCCTCTCGGCCCCCGCGGTGAGGCGTCCGCGGCCAGGAGGCGCTCAAGCTGGCGGTCGATGATGCCCGTGGCGGTGGCCGGGTCATAAGAGCGCAGCCCGGCCGCGACCGCTACGAGCGCGTGTCGCCTTCTGTCGCTGTCCGTGTCGTCCGTCTCCTCAGCGAGCGACAGGGCCCGGTCGCGGTCGCCTGCGTGGGCCAGAGCTTGTGCAGCAGCGCCCTTCGCGTTGCTCACGATCGTGCCGGGAGCGCCATCGAGGAGGGAGAAGTTTCCGGCGCCTTCAAGGTTCTTGGTGCCGTCAGCGGCCTCGTGCGCCAGCCGTCGTGCGTCCGGGACATGCCCTGCTGCGCCAGCCGAGATGGCGGTCACAGCGAGTGCCTGCACCTGCTCTGCCGGATCCCGCAGAGTGCGAGCCAGCTGCGCACTGTCGGCGTGCCGTCCCATGGAAGCGAGTGCCGTGCATAGGGTGATCAGCCAGGTCTCGCGTGGCCCGATGGCGGGCTGGGAGGATTCGAGTGCTTCCAGGGCCTGCTGCAGACGGTGGTTTGCCTCGTCGGGCTGGTTCTGCTCCGCGAGACGGCATGCCTGCCCGGCCAGTGCCTCCGCGGAAGGTTCCTCGTCGGCAGAGTCGTTGAGCTCGGTGATCGCGGCGCGGGCTCCGGCGAGTGTGTCCATGCCGAATATGGTGTGCCTCGCTTCGGGCACGCTGGCCGCGAGGTGGCGGGCGTCGTCTATGCAGCCTGTGTCCACCAAGGCCCGCGTGACACCGCCGAGCATAGGGCCCAGAAGCATGGTCAGGTTTTCTGCGTCGTCGCTCGGCAGTGCTTCGGGGGCGCTCAGCGCAGCCCTAAGGCGCCGTGCCGCTTGCTGAGCCAGGGCACGTGCCTGCTCAGGGCGGTCCACGGACAGGGCCGAGGCCGCTGCGGCATCGACCAGGCAGGCCAGGAGACTAGTGGGAAACCCCTGTGTGTATTGGGCGATGCGTTCATACAGCCGGGCGGCTCGTGTGGCGTCGGAAGTGGCGGCGGCGACGGCGGCCCATGCAGTCACGGGTGTGCTCGGGTCGGCCGGAGAGTCGGATGCCAAGTCATTGGCGTGCTGTTCGGCCTGCTCCAGTAGCTCCTCGGCGAGCACAGGACTGTGCGGACGGGCGGCGATGGCCGCCCTCGCAGTCATCACAGAGAGCAGGGTGACATCCCCGTACGACGCCGGAGAGCGGATTGAAGTGAGCAGTTCGCGTCCCTGGTGGTGGTCACCGACGGTGATCAGCGCTACGGCGGCTGTCGCTATCGCCGTTTCGACCTCATCCTCGTCCCCGCTCGTTGGAGCCGATTCCGCACGGGCTCGCTCGGCCCACTCCGCGGCTTCCCGCGCTGCCTGGAGGGCATGCTGGGCACTGGCACCCGCCAGTGCCCGCGCCACGTCCGCCAAACGGACGGCTTTCTCAGCGGGATACGCTGCCAGCAGCGCGAACTGCATGGCGGGCTGTGGATGTCCGAGAAGAGCGAACGCCACCGGAAGGCTCTCAGGCAGGGCCCGGGCCCGCTCGGCCAGTATGGCCCGGGAAGCGGCGAGCCCGGCCAAGCCCGTCAGGTCGTCCGGGCGTCGACGCCGGATCATCTGGGCGCTTAGCTCGATGTCGGAGAACGCCGCATCGAGTGACGCGTGCCTTAGCAGAGCATGCTGGCGACGCGGGTCGAGGGCAATCGCGATCAGTCTCTCGCTGTTGTCGGTGCTGTGCAGCATGCGCGGGTAGTCGTAGAGCAGGTAGGCGGGAGTGTCGGGCGGCCATCCCTGAGCGCGGTATCCGTCCGCCCAGGTGTGCAGCTGATCTTCGAATGTCGTCACGTCACCTAGGGCGGCGAGGGCCTTCTGGCGCAGTTCCTCGTGCCCCAGCGCGAGGGAGCGCGCGCTGGCCGGCAGGTCTGCGGTAAGGGTTCTTCCGCGGGTTGCGGGGATGAAGCTGCGGCCGGTGATCCCGCGCAGCAGCTGGTCGACCCGGTATGGGAGTACCCCGACAAGTCCGGCCAGATCCGCTGTCGTCAGGCTGCCTCGCGCCGCCACCAGCAGACCGAGAAGGGGGACCCCGACCCGCTCGTCGTCCAGAAGCCGGTGCAGTTCGTGCCGGGCCATGGTGCTGATGTCGGTGGCGTGAGGCGAGGGGGCAAGGGTGCGGACGATGTGCGGGGTGCGCAGGGGGTGGTCGTGAGGCACGTCGTCCGGGATCGGTGGGTTGGGCCGGCCGGTGACCACGACGCGCATGCCCGCTGGCGGATTTCGCGGAAGCAGAGCGGCAATGCTCCGCCTGCCAGAGGCGGCTCCGTGGTCCTCGTCTAGGCCGTCTACCACAAGTACCAGGCGCTGGCCGCGGCGCTGGCAAGCTTCGGCGGCGACCTTGCAGAGGGCAGGGAAGTCCTCCGGGCGGGCGCCCGCAGTCCCGGGGTTCTGTCCGGCAAGGGGGGCCAGCTGCTTTGTCACCGTCTCAAGGAACCCCTCCCGGTCATTTTGGCCGAGGCGATCGGTGATGAAGTAGCTCACGATCTTTGCCTCCTCCGGCCGGCGCCGCAACACGAACTCGGAGACCAGGGCCGACTTCCCCGCCCAGGGGGCCGCCTGCCACCACATGTACGCGGACGTGCCCGGCAGGTCCGTCCGTCCGCTGAAAGCGGCCAACTCCTGAAGCTCATCCTCTCTGTCCAACAAGCGAGCAGGCAGGACGTGCTGCTCGATCCAGGCGCAGTACCTGGCAGAGGCGGGTGCCGCAGCCCCCGAGTCGGCGGGGGCTGTGGGGCAGCAGAAGGCGTCGGCTGATGCGTGGCCGAAAAACCTCGTCACAGTGCGCGGGTGGTCGTAGAGCATGTCCGACAGCTCCTGGCGCCCCCACAAGTCGATCGACAGGTCGCTGTGCTTCGTCCTCAACTCCGCCAGCTTATTTAACAGTTCGGCGTCACTGGCGTCGTCGGACGTCGCGACGACCAAGTCGCTGGCATTGAACGGCCGACTGCCCGAGGCGTACTTCTCGACCGCCTGCTCAAGGACACGGGCGGTGAACCTTGCATAGTTTTTCGCTTGGTAGACGCGGGTGGGGGCGCCGGGACGGAAGCCGACGATGTCGATACCGTCCTGTGCCTGGCCAGGGCGGCCGTAGCGCCGAGCCTCGCGACCCTCGACCTTGCGGACGATCTCGGTGATCAGCTTCTCGAAGCTGTCCCAACCGATCCCATGGATGTTCAGCTGGTTTGGGGCAGTCGTCACTAGCGGCGGAGCGATCCTCGCAGGTGGTGCCGCAAGAGGATGGTTGTCATCGATGGCTTCCCAGCCTGCCGCAGGGCTTTCTCCATCGGCCGTATCCCCCACTGGTCACCTCTGGCGCGCCACTCGCAGTCGGATGTTCGTGGGGCTCATTCTGCCGTAATGTCCATGAGTGCCCGACGCTGTTGGCGGATCCGCCCATGTAAAGACCCGAACTGCTCCAGTGCCTTGCAAGAGAGGGCATCGAGCACGATTCCATGGACCCGCCCCTCGGAGAGGCCGCCGCCTCGCAGTGAAGGTGACACGGGACAACGTGAACGCGCTGACGGAGGAAGCGGCCTCCTGACCAACATGCCCACCGATCGGAGCTCCCCTACCGACGAGGGCGCAGACATACGACTACGCCCTCGGGCGGCAGGTAAGGCAAGCGGCGGTGGGCTAGGGCAGCAAGCAACCAGTGCCGGAGAACCTCGGATAACGTCACCTGGCCGCTTCACAGACCCGCGGACAGAGTCATTTCCAAGGAGCTCCAACAACGGTCGACGAAGCGGTAATGGGCCTCAGATCAAGCACATCCCTGGCGGAAATTCCCTGTCGGCCTCAGAGGACGTTAAGTCCCGTTCCTGATGATGTGGCGTCACCCGTTCGTGGGTGATGGGACGGTTCCACGCTCGCATCATGTCGTGTGCATGATGGGGTCGCGAGTATGGAACGGATGCCGTACGCAACCGACTTGTCCGACGCGCAGTGGGTGTTGATCGAGCCGCTGGTCACCGCGTGGAAGCAGGAGCGGGTGGCGCGGTCGGCGACCGGGGACCCGGGATCCTGCGATCTGCGTGAGGTCGTGAACGCGCTGCTTTATCAGAATCGGACGGGTTGTCAGTGGCGGCTGCTGCCGCACGACCTCCCGGCCTGGTCGGCGGTGTTCTACTACTTCACGCTGTGGCGCCAGGACGGCCTTGACCAGCGGATCCAGGAGATCCTGCGCTGCCAGGTGCGGGAGCGGTCCAGACGATTAGAGGACCCGTCCCTGGTGATCATCGATACCCAGTCCGTCCGCGCGGCGGCCGGGGTGCCGAAGGAGACGACGGGACTGGACGCGAACAAGAAGACGCCCGGCAGGAAGCGGGGACTCGCCGTCGACGTGCTGGGCCTGATCATCGGTGTGGTGGTCCTGGCCGCGAGCGCGCACGACAACGAGGCCGGCATCGCCCTGCTGGACCAGGCGGCCGAACGATGCGGGATGCGCCTGGAGAAGGTCCTGGTCGACCAGGGGTTCAAGGACGCCGTGATCATCCACGGGGCAGTGAAGGACATCACCGTCGAGGTGGTCCGGCGCAACCCCGACGACATAGCCAGGGGCTTCGTGCCGCAACCGAAGCGGTGGGTGGTCGAGCAGGTCAACGGCACCCGCATGCTGCACCGGCGCCTCGCCCGTGACTACGACCACCGGCCCGACAACGCGGCTTCCCGCATCTACTGGGCCTCCACCGCCGGCATGCTCCGCCGCCTCACCACCCCTGCCCCCAACTGGCGGGACGACGTGGAGCTGGCCGCGTGAACGTCCACGAACTCCTGCGGCTGCTGCAGACCGAACACGATGAGAGCGCCCAACGAGCCGGCAACCTGCGTGAGCAGATCGAGCAGCTCACCACCGCCCTCGCCGGGACCGAAGCCCGCCTGGCCGAGCTCGCCGCCACCCGCAAGGTCATCGACGGCCTCACCCCTCCCGACCATGCAACGACCCTCGCACAGACCGCCACCGCCACCGTCTACCAGCGCATCGTCACCACGTTCAACGAGCACCCCGGGAAGGTGTTCCACGTCCGCGATCTGCACGAGCACCTCGGCCTGCCCACCGACGAGCCCTCGATCAACGTCACCCGCTCCCGCCTGGGACGACTCGTCCGCCAAGGACTCCTCGAACAACCCGGACGCGGCCGCTACCAGAAACGGACTTAACGCCCTCTAAGAACAAAGAATGTTCTTCGTCTGCTGGTGGTATAGGCGTCACGCGTCGCTGACCTGCGTAAGACGTGGCCACGTGTGGCTCGTTGGAGCCGTCGGCCCGGGAACGGTCCGGATCCAGTCCTCAGCGAGACGAGCCTGGTCATTTGTCGACGCCGCACCCTCAGCTCGTGGACGGCTCCAAGCGGATGTGTTGGCCCGCCCAGTGCTACGGCGAGGTGGGCAGGTGCGGGGAGCGGAGCACGAGCAGGGTGATCTCGCTGGGGGCGAAGACGCGGAACGGCGGGCCCCAGAAGCCGGTGCCGCGGCTGGTGTAGAGGAGGGTGCGGGTGCCGTGGTGGCTAAGGCCGGCGAGGGCGGGCTGGTCGATGCGGACCAGGTGGTGGAAGGGCCAGATCTGGCCGCCGTGGGTGTGGCCGGAGAGCTGGAGGTCGATGCCGTCGGCTGCCGCCCGGTCGACGAACTTGGGCTGGTGTGCCAAGAGCAGGACGGGTAGGTCGGGGTCGGCGCCGTTCAAAGCTCCGGCGAGGTGGGCGCGGTGGCCTGCCAGGCCGGAGGACTCGGCGGTGACGTCATCCACGCCGGCGACCACGAGGGTGTCGCCTCCGCGTTCGAGCAGCAGATGGCGGTTGCGCAGCGGCTCCCAGCCCAGCTCGTCCATCAGGTCGACCCAGCCCTGGGCCTCGCTGTAGTACTCGTGGTTGCCGGTGACGTATACACGGGCCCGGGTGGCCCGCACGGTACCGAGTGGAACGGCCTGGGCGCGGCGGCGTTCGGCAGTGCCGTCCGCGATGTCGCCGGTGTGGCAGACAAGGTCGGCCTCCAGGGTGTTCACCGTCTCGCATACCCGTGCCGACCATCGAGCGCGATCGAGTGGGCCGTAGTGGGTGTCGGTGATGAGGACGATGCGGAGGCCGTCCAACCCGGCACCCAGTCGCGGGAGTTGTAGGTCGAGTCGGCGCACGCGTGGCACGCGGCGGGCCTCGGCGTACCCCCAGGCGAGTAGTACGGCGGTTACGCCGAGGACGGCCCAGGTGACGATTCGGGCCCGGTCCTGACTCTCGTCGACGCCTGCCATGGTCAGGGCGAGCCGCAAGAGGACGCCGAGCAGAACGGACCAGGTGAACAGAACCCAGCTGGCGCCCAGCAGGGTGTCACCGACGATCGCCGCCCGGTCCCGCTGGCGCCGGCCGTGTCCGCGCGCCATCGCGAGCGGCATACCAATGAGGCCGAGGGCGAACAGAGCGGTGCCCACCAGCGTGACGGGCAGCGACCAGTGCTGGCCGGTGTGCAGGAGCACCCAGCAGGGCACGGCCCACAGCAGGACGGGGGCGATCAGGGGGATGTAGCGCATCAGGCGGTGCAGTCGGCTCTGCCGCGGCGCTTGCACTTCACTGTCGGCGGGTCGGGTGTTGCTGGTGTCGGTCACACTTCCCCTCTCTGACGAGGCTGCCGTCTCGCGCACTGTATCCGGTCGTCTTCGGGCTGGCCGGACGGGCGTTCATGGATGCGGGCCCCTTGCGGCGAAGGGTTCTCTGCGGGATGGCAAGACCTGGTCGCCCGGCATTCTTTGGGGGTGAGCTCGGAGGGTGTCAGGCATCCTCCCCGGGTGGTGCCGAGAGGAACGCGTCGATCTCCTGGCGGACGTAGCGCGAGACGTCGGTCAGGACGGTGACTGTCTTCGGGCACCGTCGGATTCTCTCGTGCTCCGCAGCCGTCGGCGCCGTGATTCCGCCGACACGTCGGGAGCGCCCGGCTCGCGGGGCGTCGTCGCGCTCCAGGGTCGGCCGATAGCCATGCGTGATCTGATTCACGAATTCGTTTGCGTATGTTGATACGGGGTAGATGATCTGTCAGTGCTTCGGACAGGAGGCACGCCCGTGGGATCCGGGTGCACCGGACCGCGACCGTCTCCTGTCGGCCGTCAGCGCGCCCTCCCATGGTGACTGTCCACACGGCACCTCCTGAGGGATACGTGAGAGCCATGAGCGTCCCGGTCAGAACGAAGCGGCACCCGCACGACGACGCCCCCGACACCGACCCGGCCTTCGCCCGGCTCGCCGGGCTGCCCGACGGCCCCGAGCGCAGGGCGCTGCGCGACGAGATCGTCCGGTCCTGGCTGCCCATGGCGCAACGCATCGCTGGCCGGTTCCGCGGCCGGGGCGAATCCGTCGAGGACCTCGTCCAGGTGGCGGCGCTCGGCCTGGTCAAGGCCGTCGACCGGTACGACCCCGACCGGGGACACGCCTTCGAGAGCTACGCGATCCCGACCATCACGGGCGAGATCAAGCGTCACTTCCGCGACCACATGTGGATCCTGCATGTACCGCGCCGCGTCCAGGACCTGCGCAACCAGGTGCGCGCCGCGCTCACGGAACTGTCCCAGACTGTGCCGGGCCGTCGCCCCACCGTCGCCGAGATCGCCGCCTGCGCGCACCTCGACGAGGACGACGTACGTACCGCTCTGGAGGCACTGGACTGCTGTGCGGCCCTCTCACTGGACGCCGAGCAGCCCGGCGTCGACGGCGGCTACGCGCTGGCCGACGCCCTGGGCGAGCCCGACGCGGGCTTCGACCTGGTCGTCGACCGCGAAGCCGTGAAGCCGCTGCTCGGCGGACTGTCCGAGCGTGAGCGAACCATCCTCTACCTGCGGTTCTTCCGTGGAATGACGCAGAGCCGCATCGCCGAGGAACTCGGCATCTCGCAGATGCACGTGTCGCGGCTGATCAGCACCTCCTGCGACACGGTGCGCGAACAGGCACTGGCCGACAGCGTGTAGCGCGGTCGCGCGGCGCGGGAGAGCGGGGAGTGCTCGCCCGGCCGCCCGGGCCCTTCTCCTCGGCCCGGGCGGCCGGGGGGCGAGCTCACTGCCGAACCCTCCCGGGAACGGTTGGGCGGTGTGCCGCCACTGTTCGCACTACCGAGGTCGGCTCGTTCCAAACACCTCTCGCCCCACGGATGTGCTGCTCTTGGTCCCCGAGCGGCCGAGGGACCGGACCGCGCGGCTCACGGACCGGTGGGCGGACAGCGGGAAACCGCGTGGCTCGTACATGTCGAGCGCGTCATCCGGCACCGATCCTCACCGATCCGTGGCGCGCGACGCATCCCGCGCCACCCCGTACGGGTCACCACAACGCGCGGCCCGCCCGGTGCAACGGACGCGTGACCGCGCCCCCGGACGACTGCCTCGCGCGCAACGAGTGGATCTGCGGCGCGTATCTGTACTCGCTGACCCTCCTCGTACGGAACATCCTCGCGGGGCTGCGCGCCGTGCCCGAGGAGCCCCGGCAGGCGGTCCGCGGCATGGGCTACGGGCCCCTCCGGCTGCTGCTCACGGATCCACGGCCGTCGTACCGTCCGGGTAGCGCTTGCTGACCTGCTCGAACCGGATCACGGACTCACGCTGACCGGGCCCGTCACTCCGCGCTCACCAGTACCACCTCCAGGGTGCGCGGACCGTGCACCCCCTCGACCCGGTCCAGCTCGATGTCGCTGGTGGCGGAGGGGCCGGAGATCCAGGTCAGCGGGCGCGCCGGATCGAGGCGCTCCATGGCCTGCGGTACGGACGCCACCACCTGGTCGGGAACCCGGACCACGCAGATGTGATGGTCCGGGATCAGGGTGATCCGGCGGCGGCCCTGGTCCGGGCCGCCGTCGAGGACGATCGTGCCGGTCTCGGCGATGGCGAGGGCGCAGCCGGTCACCACACTCCCCACCTTGTCGAGCTCGCGGGGCGTGCTCACGGCACGGTCGTGGACCCGGGTGGGGTCCGCCGCCGACATCCACTCCGGCGGGAGCCCCGGAGGCACGAGCACGTACTGGGGCCCGCGTTCGGCGAGCAGCCGCATGACGAGGTACGGCAGCTCCTCGTCGGTGGCGCGGTGCACGATCGCCCGGTAGTCCGCCAGGTTCTCCGCGAGCAGATCCACCGTCTCGGCGACATCGCGCGCGCCGTGCTCGCGCAGGTATCTCCGGTCGACGGCCTGCTCGTACCGGGAGTCCCTCCCAGGGCGTTCAGGCACGGGGGGAGTGTCGTCCGGGGGTACGTCGGCGAGGGCCCGCCGCACCCGGCCGAGGATCAGATCCCTGCTGCTCACTTCGTCGCGTCCTTTCCGCCCCGCGTGCGCTGCCACCAGTCGCGGAAGGACTCCGCCGGAACCGCGGGCAGATCACGGGTCTCGCTCCACGCCCGGCCGGGGCCCGGCAGGGTCCGCGGGTGGAAGCGGCGGGTCCGGGACGCCAGCCGCTGCCCGGTGCGCAGCGCGCCGGGATGGCTGAACGCCCAGCGCGCCGCGCGCATCGCCGCCCGCTCGGCGGCGTGCCCCTTGGCCGGCTTGAGGACGACCGTGTTGCCCTCCCGCGTCGCCCGGCCGCCCTGCGCGATCCGCTCGCGCAGATGGACGAGGACTTCCGGGATGTCGATGGCGACCGGGCAGACCTCGTAGCAGGCGCCGCACAACGACGAGGCGTACGGGAGGGAGGCGTCGATCTCGCTGCCGGTGCCCCGCAGTTGAGGGCTGAGGATGGCGCCGATCGGGCCCGGGTAGACCGAACCGTAGGCGTGGCCACCCGCCCGCTCGTACACCGGGCAGACGTTGAGGCAGGCCGAGCAGCGGATGCAGCGCAGCGCCTGGCGGCCGACCTCGTCGGCGAGCGTGTCGGTACGGCCGTTGTCCAGCAGGACCAGATGGAAGGCCTGGGGGCCGTCCTCGTCCGTGGTGCCCGTCCAGGTCGAGGTGTACGGGTTCATGCGCTCGGCAGTGGAGGAGCGGGGCAGGGTCTGCAGGAACACCTCCAGGTCCCGCCAGCTCGGCACGATCTTCTCGATGCCGACGACCGAGATCAGGGTCTCGGGGAGTGTCAGGCACATGCGGCCGTTGCCCTCGGACTCGACGACGACGAGGGTGCCTGTCTCGGCGACCATGAAGTTGGCGCCGGAGATGCCGACCTTGGCGCGCAGGAACTTCTCGCGCAGGTGCAGGCGCGCCGCCTCGGCCAGCTCGGCGGGCGTGTCGGTGAGTCCCTCGGGCGCCGGGCGGCCCCATGCGCCCATCTCGCGGACGAAGATGTCACGGATCTCGCCGCGGTTGCGGTGGATCGCGGGG
Organism: Streptomyces sp. NPDC005141; assembly: GCF_053599975.1. Lineage (NCBI taxonomy): Bacteria > Bacillati > Actinomycetota > Actinomycetes > Kitasatosporales > Streptomycetaceae > Streptomyces > Streptomyces sp. NPDC005141. Next base: position 125,629 of record NZ_JBSFYW010000015.1, read on the forward strand.
ACGAGGATGTGCGACGGCCGGTCCTTGCCCAACTGCACGATGAGTTCGGCGAGATCGGTCTCGTACGCGTGGATGCCCTCGGCCTCCAGTGCCTCGTTGAGGCCGATCTCCTGGGTGGCCATCGACTTGACCTTGACGACCTCGCTCTCGCCGGTCGCCTTCACCAGGGCCGTGACGATCCGGTTGGCCTCCTCGGCGTCGGCGGCCCAGTGCACGACTCCACCGGCCGCGGTCACCGCCTCCTCCAACTGCACCAGATAGCGGTCTAGATGACGGAGCGTGTGGTCCTTGATCTGTTTGCCGGCGTCGCGCAGCGCCGCCCAGTCGGACACCTCGGCCACGGCCTTGGCGCGCTTGTCGCGGATGGTGTGGGTGGCGTGGCGCAGATTGCCGCGCAGGGTGGCGTTGTGCACGGACTCGTGCGCCGCCTTCGGGAAGGCCGGCATACCGACGAACGTTCCGCTCATGCGCTCGGCTCCTCTTCCGTGCTCGCCAGGATCTCCGCGATGTGCACCGGCCGCATGTCCGTCCTGAGGCGGCCCATCGTGCCGCCGATGTGCATCAGGCACGAGTTGTCGGCGGCACACAGCACCTCGGCGCCCGTCGACTCGGCGTTGCGCACCTTGTCGGCACCCATCGCCGCGGAGACGTCGGAGTTCTTGACGGCGAACGTCCCGCCGAAGCCGCAGCACTCGTCGGCGCCGGGCAGCTCGCGCAGCTCGAGTCCCTCGACGGCCTGGAGCAGCCGGCGCGGCCGGTCACCGAGGCCCAGGCTGCGCAGGCCGTGACAGGTGGGGTGATAGGTCACCGTGTGCGGGTAGTACGCGCCGACATCCGTCACACCGAGGACGTCGACGAGGAACTCCGTGAGCTCGTACGTCTTCGGCACGACCGGTGCCAGGGTCCGGGCCAGGGTGTCGCCGCGCCCCTCCGCGCGGGCCCGCTCGCCCATCCGCGGATACAGCTCCCGCACCATCGCCCCGCACGATCCGGACGGCGTCACGATCGCCTCGTAGTCCCCGAATACATCGGAGAAATGCCGGGCGAGCGGCTCGGCCTCATGGCGGTACCCGGTGTTGTAGTGCGCCTGCCCGCAGCAGGTCTGCCCCATCGGGAAATCGACGTCGACACCCAGTCTGGTCAGCAGTATCACCACGGCGCGGCCGGTTTCCGGATACAGCGTGTCGTTGACACAGGTCAGGAACAGTGCGACACGCATCGCAGCTCCTTGGTCTCGATCATCGGATGGGTGCAGGGTACGCGGCGGGCGCGCGACGAGGGAGGCAGCGCGCGCCCGCCGAACAGGCCGGGTATCACCGCGCGCCGAGCCGCGCCTCGGCCGCGCGCCACGCCGCGGTGTCGCCCCGCGGCTCGTAGCGGCGGAGCGGCTGCGTGCGCGCCACGAGACCGCGCATCTCGGCGCGTTCGCCGACCAGTCGGTGCGCCCGCGCCTGGACGAGGACGTTGCCGAGCGCGGCGGCCTCCGCCGGGCCCGCCACGACCGGCAGCCCGCAGGCGTCGGCGGTGAGCCGGCACAGCAGCTCGTTGCGGGTGCCGCCGCCGACGATGTGCACGACGTCGACCGGATGGTCGGCGAGGGACTGCGCCTCCTCGATCGCGCGGCGGTGGGCGAGCGCGAGGGAGTCGAGGATGCAGCGGGTGATCTCGGCACGGGATCCGGGCACCGGTTGCCCCGAGTTCCGGCAGGCGTCCGCGAGCCGCGACGGCATCCGGCCCGGCGCGAGGAAAGCCGGGTCGCCCGCGTCCACGACGGAGCGCAGCGGCGCCACCTTCGCGGCGGCCGTGAGGAGTTCACCGAGGTCGGGGTGGCCCCACTCGCGCATGCACTCCTGGAGCAGCCACAGGCCCATGATGTTGCGCAGATAGCGGACCGTGCCGTCCAGGCCCAGCTCATTGGTGAAGTTGGCGGCCCGGCTCGCCTCGGTGAGTACGGGAGCGTCCAGCTCCAGGCCCGCCAGGGACCAGGTGCCGGTGCAGATGTACGCGAACCGCTCCCCGGTGGCGGGGACGGCGGCCACGGCCGAGGCGGTGTCGTGCGAACCGACCGTCGTCACCGGCACCGGGCCGGTCATCCCGGTCTCCTCCAGCACACGCGGCAGCAGCGTCCCGGCCGGGTCGCCGGGGCGGCGCAGCGGGGCGAACAGTCCGAGGTCGATACCGAGCCGCTCCGCGAGGCCGTACGACCAGTCGCGGGTCCTCGGATCGATCAGCTGGGTGGTGGAGGCGTTGGTCAGCTCGGTGCCCGCCTCGCCCGTGAGCCAGTGGGACAGCAAATCCGGGATCAGCAACAGGCGCTGTGCGGACGCCAGTTGGCCGGAGGAGCGGGCGGCCGTCAGCTGGTACAGGGTGTTGAAGGGCGCGTACTGCAGCCCCGTCGCCGCGTACAGCTCGGCGGCGGGCACACTCGCCCACACCTTCTCCGCGACGCCCTCGGTGCGGGCGTCGCGGTAGTGCACCGGATTGCCGAGCAGCGCTCCGTCCGCGTCCAGCAGGCCGTAGTCCACCGCCCAGCTGTCGATGCCGACGGAGTCGACCTGCCCGGCCGCGCGCAGTCCGTCCAGGACCCCCGCGTACAGCGCCAGGATGTCCCAGCGCAGCCCCTCGGGGAGCCGGACCGGCCGGTTCGGGAATCGGTGCGCCTCGGTCAACTCCAGCGTGTCCGGGCCGACGTGGCCGACCATGACGCGTCCGCTGGACGCGCCGAGGTCGACCGCGGCGTAGGTGTGCGTGGCGCTCATCGACGTCATCGCAGGAACGCGGCGGCGACGCCGGCGTCGACCGGGACGTGCAGTCCCGTGGTGTGCGTCAGGTCCCCGCCCGTCAGCGCGAAGACGGCGTTCGCGACATGTTCCGGCAGCACCTCCCGCTTGAGGATGGTCCGCTGGGCGTAGAACTCGCCGAGCTTCTCCTCCTCGATGCCGTACGTCGCCGCCCGCTGCGCGCCCCAGCCGCCCGCGAAGATGCCCGAGCCGCGCACGACCCCGTCGGGGTTGACGCCGTTGACCCGGATGCCGTGTTCGCCCAACTCGGCAGCCAGCAACCGTACTTGATGCGCCTGGTCGGCCTTGGTCGCGGAGTAGGCGATGTTGTTGGGGCCGGCGAAGACCGCGTTCTTGGACGCGATGTAGACGATGTCGCCGCCCAGTCGCTGCGCGATCATCATCCGGGCCGCCTCGCGCGAGACGAGGAAGGAGCCGCGGGCCATGATGTCGTGCTGGAGGTCCCAGTCCTTCGCGGTGGTCTCCAGGAGCGGCTTGGAGATGGAGATGCCCGCGTTGTTGACCACCAGGTCGACACCGCCGAAGGCCAGCGCCGCCGTCGCGAAGGCATCGGCGATCTGCTCCTCGGAGGTGACGTCCACGGTGACGGCGACGGCCTTGTCGGGACCGCCGAGTTCGGCGGCGACCGCGGCGGCGCCCTCGGCGTTCAGGTCCGCGATCACGACGCACGCGCCCTCGGCGACCAGCCGTTCGGCGATCGCCCTGCCGATCCCGCTTCCCGCACCCGTCACCAGGGCCACCCGCGTGGCGAGCGGCTTGGGCTTCGGCATCCGCTGGAGCTTGGCCTCCTCGAGAGCCCAGTACTCGATGCGGAACTTCTCCGACTCCTCGATCGGCGCGTACGTCGAGACGGCCTCGGCGCCCCGCATCACGTTGATCGCGTTGACGTAGAACTCTCCCGCCACGCGCGCCGTCTGCTTGTCCTTGCCGAAGGAGAACATGCCGACCCCGGGGACCAGCACGATCGCCGGGTCCGCGCCGCGCATCGCGGGGGAGTCGGGCAGTGCGTGCCGTTCGTAGTAGGCCGCGTACTCCACGCGGTACTCGGCGTGCAGTTCCCCGAGCCGGGCGATCGCGTCGTCGAGGGAGGAGGCGGGCGGCAGGTCGAGGACGAGCGGCCTGACCTTGGTGCGCAGGAAGTGGTCCGGGCACGAGGTGCCGAGCGCCGCGAGCCTCGGGTGCTCGGCGCGGGCGAGGAAGTCCAGCACCTCCTCGGAGTCCGTGAAGTGGCCGACCTGCGGACGGTCCTGGGAGGCGATGGCCCGGATGTGCGGCGCGAGCGCCGCGGCGCGCTCGTGGCGGTCCGCCGCGGCCAGTGCTTCGTAGCCCTCGACGACCGGCCCGAGCGGCTCCGGCTTCCCGCGGTCGGCGAGAAAGGCCTCGGCGGTGCGGATGATGTGCAGCGAGTTGCGCTCGCACTCCTCGGCGGTGGCGCCCCAGGCGGTGATGCCGTGGCCGCCCAGGACACAGCCCACGGCGTCCGGGTTGGCTTCCTTGACCGCGGCGATGTCCAGTCCCAGCTGGAAACCGGGCCGGCGCCACGGCACCCACACCACGCTGTCGCCGAAGCATTCGGCGGTCAGCTTCTCCCCGTCCGCCGCGCAGGCGAGCGCGATCCCCGAGTCGGGGTGCAGATGATCGACGTGCGGGGCGTCGACGAGCCCGTGCATCGCCGTGTCGATGGACGGTGCCGCACCGCCCTTGCCGTGCAGGCAGTAGTCGAACGCGGCGACCATCTCGTCCTCGCGCTCGACGCCCGGGTACACCTCGGTCATCGCCCGGAGCCGGTCGAGACGCAGCACCGCGAGTCCGGCCTCGGTGAGCGTGCCGAGGTCGCCGCCCGACCCCTTCACCCACATCAGTTCCACGTCACCGCCGGTCACGGGGTCGGTGTCGGTGCCCTTCGCGGAGGTGTTGCCGCCCGCGTAGTTGGTGTTGCGGGGATCGGCGCCGAGCCGGCGCGACCGGGCCAGCAGAGCGGCGGCTTCGGGATGGGGTGCCATGTTCCTGATCCTTAAGGAGAGTGTGTACGTGCACGGCAGACGAACTCGAGGAGCAGCCGGCCAGGGGCGCGGGGAACTGCGCGACCAGCCCAGGACGCCCCGCAGTCCCCGGCCCGCCTCGCGGGGCAGACGCGGCACGGGGGTCGGACCCCGGCCCGCCTCGCGGGGCTTACGCGGCACGGAAGGCCGGCACTCGGCCTCGCCGGGTCCGCGCCTCGCGGGACAGAGGGGCTGAAACCGGCGCCGGAGCCCCGCCGAGTCCCCCTCGGGGGCGGAGAAGGCGGCCGGTACGGGGGCTAGGCCCCCCACCCGGCCTGGGTGCCCCCGACCCGCTCGGCGGCGATCCGGTCCGCGTAGCCGGACCGGTGGTACGCGGCCACCGGGTCGGGGTCGAGCCCCAGCTCGGCGCGGACCTCGGCGAGCAGCGGCCGCACGTCCGTGTTGTACGCGTCCATCACCACCGCGTTGGCGGCGAGCACGTCCCCGCTCCGCTGGACCTCCGCGAGCGCGCCGCGGTCGACGAGGAGCGCCTTGGCGGTGGCCTCCTGCACGTTCATCACCGAACGGATGATCGCCGGGATCTTCGCCTCGATGTTGTGGCACTGGTCGAGCATGAACGCGACGTCCGGGGAGAAGCCGCCGCCGCGGATCACCTCGTACATGATCCGGAACAGCTGGAAGGGGTCGGCCGCGCCCACCATCAGGTCGTCGTCGGCGTAGAAGCGCGAGTTGAAGTCGAAGGCGCCGAGCTTGTCCTCGCGCAGCAGCGTGGCGACGATGAACTCGATGTTGGTGCCGGGCGCGTGGTGCCCGGTGTCGACCACGACCTGCGCCTTGGGGCCGAGCTTGAGGCAGTGCGCGTACGCCGTGCCCCAGTCGGGGACGTCCGTCGCGTAGAAGGCGGGCTCGAAGAACTTGTACTCCAGCAGCATCCGCTGGTGGTCGCCGAGCCGCGCGTAGACCTGCGCCAGCGCCTCGGCCAGCCGGTCCTGGCGCTCACGGAGGTCGTCCTGGCCGGGATAGTTCGTCCCGTCGGCGAACCACAGCTTCAGGTCCTGGGAGCCCGTCGCGTCCATGATGTCGACGCATTCGAGCAGGTGATCGACGGCCTTGCGGCGCACGGTCGCGTCCGGGTGGCAGACGGAGCCGAGCCGGTAGTCGTCGTCCTGGAAGGTGTTGGAGTTGATCGCGCCCAGCTTCACGCCGCGCTCCTCGGCGTGCTTCGCCAGCGCCGCGTAGTCGTCGACCTTGTCCCAGGGGATGTGCAGCGCGACGGTCGGGGCCGCGCCGGTGAACTCGTGCACCTTGGCGGCGTCGTCCAGCTTCTCCTGAGGGGTCCGGGGCACGCCCGGTTGCGCGAAGACTTTGAATCGGGTTCCCGAGTTCCCGTACGCCCACGACGGCGTCTCGACGGCCTGGGTCTTGAGCGCGGCCTTCACCGCGGCGAACTCGGTCACTTCGGGACTCCTACGACTTCGGATGGGAACGGCTTCTTCAACGGGCCGAACCGTGTCGCGACGGCTGTCCGGGACGGTTCCGAGGGACTTCCCGCAGGGCTTCCGGCGATGCTGCTCACCGGGCTTCCTGACCACAGCGTCTGAAACGATTCAGGAGCTGAAGCTATGAGCACCCCGAAGGGCTGTCAACCCCTCCGGCCGGGACCGTTCGCCGTGACCCTGTTGTGACACATGGCCGTCGAAGAATTTCGACACGAACCCATTGACGTGACCTGGGTGACCTGCCTAACGTCCCGGCAACCCAATTGAAACCTTTCACGACGCTGTGGGGGCCGTCCCGCCGACGTCGTCGAGGAGCCCCTCATGACCCACCCGTCCGACACGGGACCGGCCCCGGTGCTGGCGCTGAAGGACCTTTCGAAGTCCTTCGGCGCCGTGCGCGCCCTGCGGGACGTGTCCCTGGAACTGTTCCCCGGCGAGGTGCACGCGCTCGCCGGAGAGAACGGCGCGGGCAAGTCGACCCTCATCAAGACGCTCGCCGGCGTGCACCGACCGGACGCCGGCCAGGTGCTGCTGGACGGCGAACCCACCGTCTTCCACGGTCCCGCCGACGCCCGCGACGCGGGCATCGCGGTGATCTACCAGGAGCCCACGCTCTTCCCCGACCTCTCGATCGCCGAGAACATCTTCATGGGCCGTCAGCCCCGGCGGGCGCTCGGCCGCATCGACCACAAGGCGACCCACGCGGCGACCGCAGCCCTGATGAAGCGCCTCGGTGTCGAACTCGACCCCGAGCGCCCGGCACGCGGTCTGTCCATCGCCGACCAGCAGATCGTCGAGATCGCCAAGGCGCTCTCCTTCGACGCCCGCGTCCTGATCATGGACGAGCCGACCGCCGCCCTCACCGGCAGCGAGGTGGCCCGGCTGTTCGGCGTGGTCCGCACCCTGCGCGAGCAGGGCTCGGCGGTGCTGTTCATCTCGCACCGGCTGGAGGAGATCTTCCAGATCTGCCAGCACGTCACGACCCTGCGCGACGGGGCCCTGATCTCCAGCGAGCCGCTCGAGGGCATGACGGAGGACGACCTCGTCCGCCGGATGGTCGGCCGCGACCTCGACGAGCTCTACCCCAAGCAGGACGTCGAAGCGGGCGAAGTCGCCCTGAGCGTGCGCCGTCTGACCCGGGAGGGCGTCTTCACCGATGTCTCCTTCGACGTCCGGCGCGGCGAGATCGTCGGACTCGCCGGGCTCGTCGGCGCCGGACGCACGGAGGTCGCGCGCTCGGTGTTCGGTGTGGACCGCTGGGACGCCGGAGAGGTGGAGGTCGACGGCCACGCGCTGACGAACGGCGCCCCCTCCACCGCCATGGCCGCCGGGCTCGCCCTCGTCCCCGAGGACCGGCGCGCCCAGGGCCTGGTGATGGACATGTCCATCGAGCGCAACATCGGCCTGACCGGGCTGCGTACGACGGTCAGGGCGGGCCTGATGGACCGCGGCGCCGAGCGCAGCCGCTCCCTCGACTGGGCGGTCAAGCTCCAGGTGAAGTACGCCCGGATCGCCGACAGCGTCTCCACGCTCTCCGGCGGCAACCAGCAGAAGGTCGTCCTCGCCAAGTGGCTGGCCACCGGCCCCAAGGTGCTGATCGTCGACGAGCCGACGCGGGGCATCGACGTCGGCACCAAGGCCGAAGTGCACCGGCTGCTCAGCGAGCTGGCCGCCGACGGGGTCGCCGTCCTGATGATCTCCTCCGATCTGCCCGAGATCCTCGGCATGGCCGACCGCGTGCTCGTGATGCACGAGGGCCGGCTCGCCGCCGAGATCCCACGTTCCGAAGCCACCGAGGAATCCGTGATGGCCGCTGCCACCGGGAGGGCCGCCGCATGACGGTGACCGCGCCCACCCCCGCCCCCGCCACCGAGGTGCCCAAGTCGAGCGGCACCCGGCTGGTGGACCGCGTCTTCAAGATGCGCGAACTCGCCATCCTGGCCGTCTTCCTGGTGATGATCGCCATCACCCAGATGGGCAACAGCGAGTTCCTCTCCGAGCAGGGCATCAAGGACCTGCTGCTGAACGCGACCATCCTCGTGCTGGTCGCCACCGGCCAGTCCCTCGTCGTCATCACCCGCAACGTCGACCTGTCGGTCGGCTCGACGCTCGGCATCAGCGCCTTCGCGGCCGGCACCTATCTCCAGGGCGGCGGCAACCCCGTCGTCGCGGTGCTCCTCGCGGTCCTGCTAGGCATCGGCTGCGGACTGGTCAACGGACTGCTCGTCAGTCTCGGTCAGGTACCCGCCCTGGTCGTCACCCTCGGCACGCTCTACATCATCCGCGGCATCGACTCCATCTGGGTCGGTTCCCGCCAGATCACCGCGGCCGACCTGCCCGGCAGCTTCGTCGACTTCGGCTCCGGCGGCATCTCGGCGGTCCCGTATCTCGCCCTGATCGCCGTGGCCGTACTGGTGGTCACCGCGTACTACCTCAAGCACTTCGGCAGCGGCCGCGAGCTGTACGCGCTCGGCTCCAACCCCGAGGCCGCGCGCCTGGCCGGCATCCCGGTCCGCAACCGCCTCCTGACCGCGTACGTCGTCTGCGGCGGCCTCGCCGGACTGGCCGGCGCCCTGTACCTCGCCCGGTTCGGCAACGTCGACTCCGGCACCGGCACCGGCTACGAACTGACCGTCGTCAGCGCGGTCGTGGTCGGCGGTGTCGTCTTCACCGGCGGCTCGGGCAGCGTCTACGGAGCCGCGCTCGGCGCCCTGCTGCTCACCTCCATCAACAGCGTGCTGCCCGCGCTCGGCGTCAGCTCCGTCTGGGTGCTCGCCATCAACGGCATCCTGCTCATCCTCGCCATCGCGGTCGACCGGATCGTCGCGCTGCGCGTGGCCTCCGCCCTGAAGAAGAGGAACGCCCGCCATGGCTGACTCCGCTCTCGCGCGCGCCGTCCGCTGGGACACGGTCGTCGGCGCCCTCCTCATCGTCCTGCTGCTCTTCTCCTTCTCCTTCGTGGACGGCTTCGGCAACGCGCTCAACCTGTCGTTCCTGATCGGCAACACCCTGCCGATCGCGCTGATCGCCCTGCCGATGACCCTGCTCGTGGTGGCCGGCGAGATCGACCTGTCCGTCGCCTCCACGGCCGGCCTCTCCGGCTCGGTGATGGGCGCCCTGTGGAACCAGGGCATGTCGATCGAGACGATCATCCCGATCTGTCTGCTGCTCGGTGTGGTGTGCGGGCTGGTCAACGGCCTCCTGGTGACCCGGCTCGGGCTGCCGTCCCTCGCCGTCACCATCGGCACGCTCGCCGCCTACCGCGGCATCGCGCAGATCGTGCTCGGCTCCGACGCGGTCACCGACTTCCCCACCCAGTACCAGGACTTCGCGGCCGGACGCATCGGCGACACCTTCGTCCCGCAGGCCCTCCCGGCCTTCCTGGTCCTCCTCGCCGTCGCCGTCGTCGTGCTGCACGCCACCCCCTTCGGGCGGTCCGCGTTCGCGATCGGCGCCAACGAGGAAGCCGCCCGGTTCGCCGGCATCCGGGTCAAGCGGCAGAAACTGCTCCTGTTCGTCGCGACCGGCCTCATGGCCTCCCTGACCGGCGTCTTCTGGGCCCTGCACTACGCCAGCGCCCGCTATGACAACGCCAACGGGCTCGAACTCTCCGTCGTGGCCGCCGTCCTGCTCGGCGGGATCGACTTCGACGGCGGCAAGGGCACGCTCGGCGGCGCGATCGCGGGAGTCTTCCTGCTCGGCGCGCTGCAGAACGTGATGAGCCTCCTCAATGTCTCCGCGCAGTCGCAGATCGTCGTCACCGGCGTTCTGCTGGTCGTCTCCGTGCTCGGCCCCCGGGTCGCACGGCAGATCTCCGTAGCGAGGGCGGGCCGCAGAGCCGCCTCGACTCCGATCTCGTAACCGCTCCGCTCACCCCCGTAAAGGAACCCTCAGCCATGCGCAAGTCATCGATCCGCCGCACCTGTGCGGCGCTCGCCGCCGTCACCTCCCTCGCCCTGGCCGTATCCGCCTGCGGCGGCACCACCAAGGACGACGTCAAGGAGTCGGGCGGCTCCAACGCCGCCGCCGGCGGCAAGGCAGACCCGAACGCGGCCATTAAGAAGGGCCTCACCGTCGGCTTCCTGCCCAAGGCGGTCAACAACCCGTACTTCACCTCCGCGGACAAGGGCGGCGAGAAGGCGCTGACCGAACTGGGCTCGAAGTACAAGGAGGTCGGCACCAACAGCGCCACCGACACCAGCGGCCAGGTCAGTTACGTCAACACCCTCACCCAGCAGCAGGTCGATGCCATGGCGGTCTCGGCGCAGGACCCGGGCGCCCTGTGCACCGCGCTCAAGCAGGCCATGACGAACAAGATCAAGGTCGTCACCTACGACTCCGACACCAAGGCCGACTGCCGCAACGCGTTCGTCTCGCAGGCCAGCGCCGAGGACCTCGGCCGCACCGAGGTCCAGCTGCTCGCGGAGCAGATCGGCTACAAGGGCGAGATCGCGATCCTGTCCGCCGCGCAGACCGCGACGAACCAGAACACCTGGATCGACTTCATGAAGGAGGAGCTGAAGGACCCCAAGTACAAGGACATCAAGCTGGTCAAGGTCGCCTACGGCAACGACGAGGCCCAACTGTCCTTCCAGCAGACCCAGGGCCTGCTCCAGGAGCACCCCAAGCTCGCCGGGATCATCTCCCCGACCACCGTCGGCATCAAGGCGGCCGCGCAGTACCTGTCCGGTTCCAAGTACAAGGGCAAGGTCAAGCTGACCGGCCTCGGCACCCCCAACGACATGCGCAAGTACGTCAAGAACGGCACCGTCGAGGGCTTCGAGCTGTGGGACCCGGCGAAGCTCGGCGAGCTGGCCGCCCGCACCGCCGTGGCGCTGTCCTCGGGGCAGATCACCGGCAAGGAGGGCGAGACCTTCAAGGCCGGTGACATGGGCTCCTTCACCATCGGCAAGGACGGTGTCATCAACCTCGGCAAGCCGACCGTCTTCGACGCGAAGAACATCGACCAGTTCGACTTCTGACGGTCTCGGGTTCCGGCGTTCTGGCGGTCGGGTTCCGGCACTCCGACCGTCTCGTCGGCCCGACTCCCAGGCCCCGGAGGGTCATTGATGCAACGCGTGTGCTTTCTGCTGAAGGTCCGTGCGGACCGCCTCGACGAGTACCGCGAGCGGCACGCCGCCGTGTGGCCCGAGATGCTCGACGCGCTCTCGGCCACCGGCTGGCACAACTACTCGCTCTTTCTGCGCGAGGACGGCCTGCTGGTCGGTTACCTGGAGACCGAGGACTTCGCGGCCGCGCAGGCCGCCATGGAAGCCACCGACGTCAATGCCCGTTGGCAGGCGGAGATGGCGCCGTTCTTCACATCGCTGGACGGCGCCAGACCCGACGAGGCCATGAAGCCCCTCACCGAGGTGTTCCACCTCGCCTGACCCGCCCGCAGCCCGATCAAGGAGCCCGTAGATGAGACGACGCACCGTGCTGACGACGGCCCTGCTGGGCGCCGTGGCAGGCCCCGCCCTCACCGCGGGGACGGCGCGGGCGGCCGACCCCGGCCCCTCCGTCACCCTGTCCGGCACCACCCAACTCGACTCCCAGGCCCTCTACTTCGTCTCCTATGACGGTCTGGTCAACAACAACTCGTTCCAGAAGAACGGCCTGTTGACCTACCGCGGCTATCAGTACGCGGCCTGGTACACCGCGGACCGCAGCGCGGTCGTCGCCCGCCGCGCGCTCGGCGCCACCACCTGGTCCAAGGTCACGCTCGCCCACAAGCTCAAGAGCAGCGACTCCCACAACGTCATCTCCATGGGCGTCTCCAGGACCGACGGCCGGCTGCATCTGAACATGGACTCGCACAGCGACGGCTTCTTCTACGTGAAATCGGTGGCCGGGCTGCTCGACAACGCCGCGTCGACGGCCTGGACCTCGGCCGTCCTCGGGACCGTCCGGACCTCCCTGGACGGACTCGCCCTCACCACGCAGTTCACCTACCCGCAGTTCGTCGCGACCCCGTCCGGCGGACTCCAGCTCAGCTACCGCGTCGGCGTCTCCGGGAACGGACGCAACGCCCTCGCCGAGTACAACGGTTCGGCCTGGTCCGCTCTCGGCGAGTGGTCCGCCTCGACAGGGACGTACACCAGCTCGCACGGGTCCAGCACGGCCCGCAACATGTACCTGCACGGCATCGACTACGACGTCAACGGCCGGCTGCACTCCTTCTTCACCTGGCGCGAGCAGAACGCCGCCGTGATGTGCAACGCCGGCGGCATCACCAACCACGACACCGGCTACGTCTACTCCACCGACCGGGGCCGCAGCTGGCGCAACGACGCGGGGACCCTCGTGGGCACCACCGGCGGCTCCGGCACCGTCGCCGTCACCGACGCCGGACTCGTCGTCGACTCCCTCGACCCCGACCACTCCCTGATGAACCAGGAGAGCCAGGCCACCGACTCGGCGGGCCTCCCGCACGCGATCATCAGCTATGTGCCCGGGCGCTTCGGACAGTGCACCACCAACTACGTGACGGACCGCACGGCCAACGGCCGGGCCTTCCATCTGCGCAAGAACGCCTCGGGCGGCTGGACCAAGACCGAGATCCCGATCGCGCTGAACTCCAGCCAGCGCACCAGGCTGGTCCTGGACCGGTACGACAACGCCTACGCGATCCTGCCGTTCGGGCGGATCGCCGGCGCTTCGAAGTCCTCCGGACACACCGACTGGAAGCTCCTGTTCGACGGCAGCGGCCTGAACGCCTTCGGCGAGGTCGTGATCGACGAGACGCGCGTCTCGCAGGACGGAACGCTGTCCGTGATGTACCAGGAGAAGTCCAGCGGAACCACACCCTCGGCGCTGCGCGTCATCGATTTCCGGCTGCCCTCATGACCACTGGTTCCGGCCCGCTCGCGGGTAATGTGAGGGCCTGCCCGCCGCTTCTCGTTCTTCTCCTGGAGGTTCCCGCCTGATGGCCCAGTCGGTGGGTATCAAGGACGTCGCCCGTGCCGCCGGAGTCTCCGTCGGCACGGTCTCGAACGTGATCAACCGCCCCGACTCGGTGGCCTCCGAGACGAGGGCGCGCGTCCTCTCCGCCATCGACCGGCTCGGCTATGTGCGCAGCGAGTCGGCACGCCAACTGCGGGCCGGGAGCAGCCGGATCATGGGGCTTCTCGTCCTCGACATGGGAAACCCGTTCTTCGTGGACGTCGCGCGCGGCGCCGAGCGCGCCGCACGGGACGCCGGACTCGGGGTGATGGTCTGCAACAGCGCGCAGAGCCCGAGCGAGGAGGCGGACTACCTGTCGCTCTTCGCCGAGCAGCGGGTGCGCGGGGTGCTGCTGACACCGTCCGACGCGAGCGGGCGCAACATCGAGGCGTTCCGCCGCAACGGCATCCCGTTCGTGCTGGTCGACCGGGTCGCCGAGGGCACCACCGAGTGCTCGGTCTCGGTCGACGACGTGGCGGGCGGCGCCCTCGCCGTCCGGCACCTCGTGGACGCGGGACACCGTTCGATCGCGTACGTCAGCGGTCCGCCCGGCCTCAGCCAGGTCAGGGACCGCCGCACGGGCGCGCTGAACGCCCTGGCCGAGGCGGGGCTCGGCCCGGGCAGTCTGCGCGAGCTGCCGACCGAACGCCTCGACGTGGCCGCCGGGCGCGACGCCGGCGCCCGGCTCCTCGGCCTCGCCGAGCGCCCCACCGCCGTCTTCTGCGCCAACGACCTGCTCGCGCTCGGCGTACTGCAGGCCATGTACGCGGCAGGCGTCGGCGTCCCCGACGACCTCGCGATCGTCGGCTACGACGACATCGAGTTCGCCGCCGCCGCGGCCGTCCCGCTCACCTCCGTGCGCCAGCCCGCCGTGACCATGGGCGCCCTCGCGGCCGAGCTGCTCCTGGAGGAGATCGACTCCGAGACCGCGCCCGCACCGCACGAACACCGGCGCGTCGTGCTCCAGCCGGAACTGGTGGTGCGCCACTCCAGCCTCGCGGCGCGCTGAGCGGCGGTTCAGTTCCCCGCCACCTGCCTGCTGAGTCACTGTTCAGTTCATTTTCTTGATCCCCGGGCCGCGAAGCCCGGGGTGCATGTGCTCAACTGGGACGCAGTCTGGAATCCGTACGTCTCGGGAGCCCTGTTGACCGTCAGCTACCGCCAGCCCGGTGTCGTCCTCACCGACCACCGCTTCACCGTGCCTCTGGACCACGACTCCCCGGCCGGGGAGACCATCGAACTGTTCGCCCGCGAGGTCGTCGCGAGCGACAAGGCGCATCAGGACCTGCCCTGGATGGTCTACCTCCAGGGCGGCCCCGGGTTCGGGGCGAATCGTTTCGTCGGCCGGCAGGCCTGGCTCGACCGGGCCCTGAAGGACTTCCGTGTCCTGCTGCTGGACCAGCGCGGCACCGGACACTCCACGCCCGCCAACCGGCAGACCCTCCCGCTGCGCGGCGGCCCCCGCGAGCAGGCCGACTACCTCGCGCTCTTCCGCGCCGACTCCATCGTCCGGGACTGCGAGGCCATCCGGCCCGGACTCACCGGCGGAGCGCCCTGGACGGTCCTCGGCCAGAGCTTCGGCGGCTTCTGCACCGTGCACTACCTGTCCAGCGCCCCCGAAGGGCTGAGCGCGGCCGTCATCACCGGCGGCCTGCCCACCCTCGACGGACACGCCGACGACGTCTACCGCGCGGCGTACCCGCGCATCGAACGCAAGGTCGCCGCGCACTACGCGCGCTACCCGCAGGACGTCGAGCGCGCCCGCCGGATCGCGGAGTACCTGCTCCAGCACGAGCCGGTCCTGAGCGGCGGCTACCGTCTGACCGTCGAGGCGTTCCAGTCGCTGGGCATTCTCCTCGGCGGCAGCGAGGGCAGCCACCGGCTGCACTTCCTGCTGGAGGACGCCTTCGTCCGCACCCCGCACGGCCCGGCGCTCTCCGACGCCTTCCAGGAGGACGTCCAGGGGCTGCTCTCGTACGCCGGCCACCCGCTGTACGCGCTGGTCCACGAGGCCTGCTACGCCCAGGGCGGCCGCCCCACCGCCTGGTCCGCCGAACGCGTGCGCGCCGACTTCCCGCAGTTCGACGCGGCCAAGACCCTCGCGGACGACGGACCGCTGCTGTTCACCGGCGAGTCCGTGCACCCCTGGACCTTCGAGACCGACCCGGCGCTGCGCCCGCTGCGGGAGACCGCCGAGGAACTGGCCGCCCGCACCGACTGGGCGCCGCTGTACGACCCGGCCCGGCTCGCCGCGAACGAGGTACCGGTCGCGGCGGCCGTCTACCACGACGACATGTACGTCGATGCCGACCATTCCCTGCGCACCGCGCGTGCCGTCCGGGGCCTGCGCACCTGGGTGACCGACGAGTTCGAGCACGACGGTGTACGGGCCGGCGGCCCCCGCGTCCTGGACCGGCTGCTCGCGCTCACACGCGACGACGTCTGAGCCCTCCGCCGCCCCCGGCATCCGGGTCTTTCGACGTGCCCCCTCGGTATCCTGACGGTCTGTCAGAAAGCCGAGGGGGCACGGATGATCGACACCACGCGTACGGACATCCCGAAGGGCGAGGAGCGACTGCGCCTCGACACCGAGGGCGGTATCGGCTCCCTCACCCTCTGCCGTCCGGCGAAACTCAACGCGTGGAGCTGGGAGTCCACACGCCAACTCGGCCTCTTCGCCGACCGGATCCGCTTCGACCCGTCGATCCGGGTGGTCCTGCTGCGGGCCGAGGGGCGCGCCTTCTGCGCCGGGATCGACGTGACCGCCCCGGGCGGCGCGATCACCGGCCGATCGGGCGCCGAGCGGGCCCGCGCGTACTACGAGGGCATCCGCTGGGCCCACGAGCGCTTCGCCGCCTTCGCGCGGCTGCCGCAGCCCGTCGTCGCGGCCGTGCAGGGCTACTGCCTCGGCTTCGGGTTCGAACTCGCGCTGATGGCCGACATCAGGATCGCCTCCCAGGACGCCGTGTTCGCCCTGCCCGAGGCCCAGTTGGGGATCACGGTCGACGCCGGCGGGGACCTGCGCATCGCCCGCGAGGCGGGCGCCGGGTGGGCGAAGTTCCTCGCGCTGACCGGGAGACGGCTGGACGCCGCGACGGCCGAACGCCTGCATCTCGTCCAACTCGTCACCGAGGAAGGCGCATTGGACGACGCGGCCCGCGCCGTCGCCGCGGAGATCGCGGCGAACGGGCCGCTCGCCGTGCAAGGTGTCAAGCACGACATCGACGCCTACGCCGACGCCGGTCTCGGCGCGGCCCTCGACCGGACCGCCCTGTCGGCCGCGCTCACCCTGACCTCCGACGACGCGGGCGAGGGATACGCGGCCAAGAGCGCCCGCCGCGTGCCCCGCTTCGAGGGAAAGTGACCGCCGTGTTTTGATCGGTTCCTGTTCCGTACGACGAGGCAGGGGGACCGATGGACGACAGCGAACTCCTGGCGGACCGGTTCGAGGCGCACCGCGCGCATCTCAGAGCTGTGGCCTACCGCATGCTGGGATCGCTCAGCGAGGCGGACGACGCGGTCCAGGAGGCCTGGCTGAAGCTCGGCCGCGCCGACCCGGACGAGATCAGGAACCTGGGCGCCTGGCTGACCACCGTCGTGGGCCGGGTGTGCCTGGACATGCTCCGCTCACGCGCCGCGCGCCGCGAGGACCCCCTGGAACCCTCCGGCACCTTCGTCCCCGACCCCGTCGTCACCCCCCTGGACCGGATCGACCCCGAACAGGAGGTGCTGCTGGCCGACTCGGTCGGGCTGGCCCTCCTCGTGGTCCTGGAGGCGCTGGAGCCCGCGGAACGGCTCGCCTTCGTGCTGCACGACATGTTCGCGGTGCCCTTCGACGACATCGCGCCGATCGTGGGCCGCTCCCCGGCCGCCACCCGGCAGCTCGCGAGCCGGGCTCGCCGGCGCGTCAAGGGAAACGCCCCGGAGCCCGAGCGGGATGTCATCCGGCAGCGGAAGGTCCTCGACGCCTTCCTGGCTGCCTCGCGCGGCGGGGACTTCGAGGGCCTCGTCGCCGTCCTCGACCCCGATGTCGTGCTGCGCGCCGACGCGGGCCCGCTGGTCGGTGGCGCTGCGGCGTCCAAGCTGGTCCGCGGCGCGGCGGCGGTGGCCCGGCAGGCGCTCACCTTCGCGCGGTTCGCGGCGAGTTCACGGCTCGTCCAGGTCAACGGGGAGGCGGGCGTCGTCGCACTCGTCGACGGCCGGCCGATGTCGGTCATGGGCGTCACCGTCGCCGACGGCAGGATCGTCGCGATGCACATCCTGGCCGACCCCGACCGGCTCGCCCGGCTCGGCCTCGCGGAGGCGGGGGACTGACGGTCAGCCGGTGAAGGGACCGCGCCCCAGCTGGTCCCGCACCGTCGTGACCGGCGGGCCGACGAGCTCTCGGCGCTGCCAGTTCGCACCGTCCACCACGAGGGTGTGGCCGGTGATGAAGCGGGCGTAGGGGGACGCCAGGAAGGTGGCGGCCCAGCCGAGCTCGCGGGGCGCGCCGACGCGCAGGGCGGGCTGGCGCGGGTCGTGCGCGTGACGCGCCGCGCCGGCCGGCCCGTTCTCGCCCTCGGCGCTGCCCCCGCTGTCCCCTCCGCCCCCGCTGTCCCCGCTGCCCGTGGTGGCCGCGCGGGCCGAGGCCCGGGCCAGGTTGCCGCGGATGTCGTCCGTCATGTCCTCGTGCGGCATCAGCCCGGGCACCAGACCGTTGACCTGGATGCCGTACGGGCCCCACTCCACGGCCAGCGTCCGGACGAGGCTCTCCACGCCCGCCTTGGCCGCCGCGCTGTGCGCGAAACCGGGACCGCCCGTCCAGGCGTAGGACGCGCCCACGTCGATGACCGATCCCGGTGTACCGGCGGTCAGATGCCGCCGCCCGAACTCACGGGTCATCAGAAAGGTGCCGGTGAGGGTGATGTCGACGACCGCCTGCCAGGCATTGGGGGACATGTCCTCAGTGGGGACGGGGAAGTTGGCCGCCGCGTTGTTGACCAGCACGTCGGGCAGCGCACTCTCGTCGAACACCTCCGAGATGCGCTTCGGGTCCCGGATGTCGCAGACGGCGGACGTCACCCGGGTGCCCAGCTTCGCCAACTCCGCGCGGGCGGCCGCGAGATGCCGCTCGCGACGGCTGACGATCAGCAGATCGGCGCCCAGCCGGGCGAATTCCGCCGCGATCGCCCTCCCGAGCCCGGTACCGCCACCGGTGACCAGCACCAGCGAGCCGTCGTACGTCCCGGCCGGCAGGGCGCTCGCGCCCAGCGGGGGAGGAGCGGGGAGGCCGGGGAGCGCTGTGGAATCCATCCCTGGATTTTCGCAGGGAATCCCGGCCTTCAGGCGGGGCCGGAACGCGATCCGGCCGGTGCGCTCCGCGCGCGTTCCGCCGCCTTCACACAACCCTTCGTACACCTCGTGAGTCACATCTCCGAGAGCCATCGCTCTCAACACCCCCTTCGACTACGGGAGTTCCACCGTGCGTGCACGCACCCTGGCCGCCACCGCCGCCGCAGCAACCCTCACCGCCGTCGGCCTGACCCTGCCACTCGCCGGGAGCGCCGCGGCCGCAACGACTCCGCGGTTCGACTTCAACGGCGACGGATACGCGGACATCGCGGTCGGCATGCCCAACGCCACGGTGAACGGCAAGGCCAAGGCCGGCTATGTCAGCGTGATCTACGGCGGCCCGCAGAGCCCGTACCAGTCCACCGGCGTCATCAGCCAGGCCGAGGCCGGCATACCCGGCACGCCCGAGGCGGGCGACCGCTTCGGCTCCTCCGTGGCACCCGTCGACGTGAACGGCGACGGCGTCTTCGAGCTTGTCGTCGGCGCGAGCGGCGAGTCGCTCACCTCCGACCAGCTCAAGGACGAGGGCACCATCACCGTCCTGGACGGCTCGCAGTGGAACGCCAAGGGCTTCACCGTGGCCAGGGGCACGTCCGAGTACAGCAGCATCGGCCGCACCATCGCCACGGGCGACTACGACGGCGACGGCGACACCGACCTCGCGTACGGCGAGAACGGCGAGGAGCACGGCGCGCTCCGGTTCCGCCCGGGCCCTCTCACCGCCGACCCGGTGACCACCACCACCCTGCGCCGCTACGGCATGGGCGGCGCCACCCGCGACCTGGCCACCGGCGACTTCGACGGCGACGGCCGGGACGACCTCGCCGCCACCTGGCAGGGTCTGGAGGACTCCAGCACCTTCATCACGCGCTGGGACGACCGGGCCGAGCCGGCCCAGTGGTACGCCGACGCCGACCGGGGCAGCTCGCTCGCCGCCGCCGACTTCGACCGGGACGGCACGGACGACCTCGCGGTCGGCCTCGTACAGCCCAACCCCGAGTCGGAGACCACGCATTGCGAGGACCGGCTCGGCGGTGCGGTGCTCCTGCTCAAGGGCTCGAAGACCGCGAACTTCGGCACGGAGAGCGAGTGCATCACCCAGTCGAACCCGGAGGTCGGCGGCACCGCCGAGGAGGGCGACGACTTCGGCGCCGCGCTGGCCGCGGGCGACCTGAACGGCGACAGCCGTCCGGAACTGGTGATCGGCGTGCCCGGCGAGGACGTGGGCACCGTCAAGGACGCGGGCGGGTTCGTCACCATGAACGGCACGGAGCACGGCCTCTACGGCGGTCTGGCTCGCAGCCAGAGCACCACGAACATGCCCGGCACGGCCGAGGCCGGCGACCGCTTCGGCGCCCGGGTGGCCGTCGGCGACTACAACCGCGACGGACTGTGGGACACCGCGGTGAGCGCGCCCGGGGAGAACGCCGGTGAGCCCACGTCGGGTGGCGTCTGGTTCGTGCCGAGCAGCACCGAGGAGACGTACCCGCAGGGCAAGTCGCTGACCCCCTTCGGCTTCGCGCTGCCCCACGGGGCCATCAAGTACGGCGAGGTGCTGGGGCTTTAGAGGCAATGAGCCTTTTCCAACCTGCCGATGGTGTCCGCGTGTTGGTGAGCCGAGGCGCGATAGGTGTCACCAAGGCAGGCTTGTTGTCACTTCGCGTCGGAGCCTGGCTGTGCCAGGGGCGCGGTTCCGGCAACGCCGGTGCAGGCCAGTCACCTCGTACCGCACGATGTGTCGGGAGCTGATGGCAGACCGGACGCTGTCCCCGAGATCCAGCACGGTGTCCCGGCGTTCACCGCTGTCGGTCACAGGGCAGTGGCGGCGCGGACCAGCCCCGCGACCGCCGTTGAGCGGCTGTGTGGGGGCCAGGCGATGACCGTGGTGACGTGGGGGGCGTCGGGGACCGGTACGGCGGTGAGGTCCTCGCGCAGGCCGGTGCGGCCCGACTCCGGCACGACCGCGCAGGCGCGGCCGAGGGCGATGAGCTGGGTGAGTTGCGTGTGGTCGCGCACCTGCGGTCCGGGGCCGTCCGGGAAGGTGCCGTCAGGGCGAGGCCAGCGGGGCAGGGGCAGGTCGGGAAGGTCGGTGATCTCGGCGAGCCGCACGTGGGGGCGGGCGCTGAGAGGGTGGCCCGCCGGGAGGATCGCGACCTGACCCTCGGAGTGCAGGTCCTCGGTGTCGAAGCCGGCCGTGTCGTCGAACGGCCGATGCAGCAGGGCTACGTCGGCCCGGCCGTCGTGCAGCAACCGTGCCTGCTCGCCCGGCCCGCACAGCACGACGTCCACGGCGACGGCGCCGGGCTCGGCGGCGTAGGCGTCGAGGAGTTTCGCCAGCAGTTCACCGGAGGCGCCCGCCTTCGCGGCCAGGACCACGGCGGGGCGGCCGGTCGCCGCGAGGGCGGCCCGGCGGGTGCGCCGTTCGGCGGCCTCGACGGCGTCCAGCGCCGCCCGCGCCTCCCGGAGCAGCACCGCCCCTGCCCCGGTCAGGGCGACACCCCGGCTGCCGCGCTCCAGCAGGAGGGTGCCCAGGCGCCGTTCGAGCCCGCCGATCGCCCGCGACAGCGGGGGTTGGGCGATCCCGAGCCGCTGCGCGGCCCGGCCGAAGTGCAGCTCTTCGGCGACCGCGACGAAGTACCGCAGCTCACGTGTCTCCACCCCGCCAGCCTAGCCGGACCGGCCAGGAGCGATACCCGGGCGGTATCGCCGTCCACCCAGTCGGTCTTGGACGCCCTGCCCGGAGGGGGAGAAGTATCGATGTCATGAGTGAGACGAACACCGTGAACCACCACAAGGTCGCGCTGGTGACCGGGGCCAACAAGGGCATCGGGTACGAGATCGCCGCCGGGCTCGGCGCCCTCGGCTGGTCCGTCGGAATCGGCGCACGGAACGAGGAGCGGCGCGAGGCCGCTGTGGACAAGCTGCGCGCGGCCGGAGCCGACGCGTTCGGCGTGCCGCTGGATGTGACCGACGACGCCGGCGTGACCGCGGCGGCTCGGCTGATGGAGGAGCGGGCCGGGCGGCTCGACGCGCTCGTCAACAATGCGGGGATCACCGGCGGCGGACCGCAGGAGCCCACCACGGTCGACGTGAACCGGGTACGGGCGGCCGTGGAGACCAACGTGATCGGCGTCATCCGCGTCACCAACGCCCTGCTCCCTCTGCTGCGCCGCTCACCGTCGCCGCGGATCGTGAACGTCTCCAGCAGCGTCGGCTCCCTCACACTCCAGACCACGCCTGGCGCCGAGACGGGCCCCATCGCCATCGCCTACGCTCCGTCGAAGACGTTCCTCAACGCCGTCACCGTGCAGTACGCCAGGGAACTGGCCGACACCCACATCCTGATCAACGCCGTCTGCCCCGGCTTCACGGCGACCGACCTCAACGGCTTCCGGGGAGTGCGCACCCCCCAGCAGGGCGCAGCCGCCGCGATCCGGCTGGCCACCGTATCGGCCGACGGGCCGACGGGCCGCTTCTTCGACGACGAGGGAGAGGTGCCCTGGTGACGCGCTTCCGGTTCGCGCCACCCCGGGGAGAAGGCGCATACGCGTCCTCGTGACCGGCGCCGTCACGCCATGCCGGTACGGCCGTCGAGCCCGAGCCGCCGGCGGACCACGAGGTCAGGGATCGAAAGGCACCGAGCGTCTGTGACAAGCAGCCTGCCTTCCAGGTGACAACCAGGCTGCTTCGGCCCGGCCCTTCTGCCGGCCTTTTCGGCTCCGCCGGTGACAACTATCGAGCCTCGGCACAGTTGGACGGTTCAGCGAAGCGGCGAAGCTCCTGGTAGACGGGTTCTCAACCAAGATCACCCGTACCGCCAGGAGCTTCGCGTGCTTGTTCACCCGTCGTCGATCGACCTGTCCAGTCGCGCTCTGCGGTACCTGACCGGGCAGCTCGCAGGCCGCCGCAGGGAGATCGGTACCCGGTGGCGGCGGCAGGCGGCCGGGCGTCAAGCCCTGCTCGCCCTGGCCCACCGGCGGTGCGGTGACACCTATGCCCAGCTCGCTGCCGGGTTCAGCATCGGGATCGCGACGGTCTACCGCTACATACGCGAGGCTGTCGAGGTTCTGACCACACTGGCTCCCACCCTGGCCGAGGCGATGACGACGGCCCGGACGAAGGCGTTTGTCATCCTGGACGGCACGCTGCTGCCGATCGACCGGATCGCCGCCGACACCCCGTACTACTCCGGGAAACACAAACGCCACGGCATGAACGTGCAGGTCCTCGCCGATCCGTTCGGACGTCTGCTGTGGGCCTTGACCTCAGCGATCACATCCTGGCCGACCGGCGGCACCTTTCGCTGTCGGGGCGTCAACTCGACCCATCCCGCTGAATGGCCAGGGCTAAGCGACCGTGAGCACGATCTTGCCCTGGAGATGCCCTCGGGCAGCGCGTTCGTGAGCGGCTCGCGCGTCCGCGAGCTCGAACATACTGTCGATCGCGACTCGGACCGTTTTTGCGTCGAGTAGGCGTCCCAGTTCGGCAAGCTGCGTGCTGTTCGAGCGGACCTGGGTGCCGGTGACGGTGACGCCAAGCTTGGCCGTCTCCTCTTCGTCGAATTCGCCGAAGAACACCGGGAATTGAGAGCCACCGCGCTTGAGCGTGCGCAGGAAGCGCTTGCTGTGGGGGCCACCGACGGCGTCGACGACGAGGTCGACGTCGTTCACGAGTGCCTCGGGACGGTTCTTGGTGTAGTCGATGAATTCGTCGGCGCCCAGCTCCTTCAGGAACGCTTCATGCGCGCCTGATGCCACCGCGATGACGCGTGCACCCTTCCATTTCGCAAGTTGTAGCGGTGGATCAGCGCGCGGCGTCAGATGCGGTGCATCGCAAGGCGGAGGGTCGTCCTCATAGTGGGCGTATTCGGGCGATCCGACAACGCGGCGAGATGCCGTAGCTGTCGTCGCGCGCCCTCCGGCGATGTCCCCTCCCCGCGCGGCCGCCGTCGCCCCGGTCCCCTCCGCCGCCCGGCCCCGCTCGCCGCGCCGGTTCGTGACCGCCGCCCTACGCTCGGGGCATGCAACGCCGCCCGATGCACATGTCTGCCGAGGCCCAGGACGCTCTGCGCACCGCGCTGGAGGAACTCCGCGCGGAGCTGAAGGTCCCCCTGAGCTTCCCCAAGCGCGTACTCAAAGCGGCCGACAAGGCCGCGGGTGAGGCGCGCTTGCCCGACAAGGACGCCACCCACCTGCCGTTCTTCACGATCGATCCGCCGACCTCGAAGGACCTCGACCAGGCCATGCACCTGGAACGGCGGCCCGGTGGCGGCTACCGCGTGTACTACGCCATCGCGGACGTGGCGACCTTCGTCAGGGCGGGCAGCCCTCTGGACATCGAGGCGCACGACAGGATCGAAACGCTGTACTTCCCCGACCTCAAGGTGCCCCTGCACCCGCCTGTCCTCTCCGAGGGCGCGGCCAGCCTGCTGCCGAACAAGGACCGCCCCGCCCTGTTGTGGCAGCACGACCTCGACGCCCACGGCAATCTGACCGACTCGTCCGTGAGCCGGGCCATGATCCGAAGCCGGGCCCAGCTCGACTACGCCGGCGCCCAGCAGGCCATCGAGAACGGCACGGCGGAGGAGTCCCTCGCCCTGCTGCGCGAGATCGGCGAGCTGCGGGAGGCCGTCGAAATCGCGCGCGGCGGCATCTCGGTGAATCTGCCGGACCAGGAGGTCACCCTCGAGGACGGATCGTTCCGGCTGCGCTACGTGGCGACGCTGCCGGTCGAGGGCTGGAACGAGCAGATCTCCCTCATGACCGGGATGTCCGCGGCCCAGATCATGCTCGACACGGGTACCGGCATCCTGCGGACCCAGAAGGAGCAGGCCGATCAGAACGTGATCAAGCGCCTGCACGACATCGCGAAGGCCCTGGGCATCGTCTGGCGGCCCGGCATCTCGTACGCCACGCTGGTCCGCAAGCTCGATCCCCAGAACCAGCAGCACATGGCCTTCCTCACCGAGGCCACGAGCACGATGCTCAAGGCGGAGTACACCGTCTTCCGCGACAACCAGAAGCCGGCGTACACGATGCACGCAGCGATCGCGGCCCCGTACACCCATTGCACGGCTCCGCTGCGGCGCCTGGTCGACCGGTACACCGGTGAGCTGTGCGTGATGGCGTGCGCGGACAAGGCCCCGCCGAACTGGGTGCTCGACGCCCTGTCCTGCATCCCGTGCGACACGGCACGGGGGAAGGGCGGCCTGGCGGACCGGCAGACCGTGGACCTGGTCGAGGCCGCGGTGCTCAAGGACCGCGTGGGCGAGGTGTTCGACGCCGCGGTCATCGACACCGACGCGGAGCGGGGCAGGCCGCGCGAGGGCAAAGTGTTCCTGGCCGACCCCGCCGTGCTGGCCAAGGTCGTCTCGACCAACGGCCTGGATCTCCAGCTCGGATCCAGCATCAGGGCCAGGCTCAAGCAGGCGGACCCCGCCGCGGACGAGGACAAGGTCCTCTTCACCGTGCCTTAAGGGGTGTCCCGTAAAGATCTTCTTCATGCGGGCGAAGACGTGCTCGACACGGGCTCGGACCTGTTTGTGGGTCCTGTTGTGGTCTTCTTTCCAAACTGGGAGCTCGGTCTGGCCGCGGTCGCGACGGTGCGGGATGACGAGTCCGGTTCCCGGGTAGCCGCCGTCGCGATCGTGAGGGTCTTGCCGACGGCAGCCTTGGCACCGGACTTCTCCCACGCCTTGCAGTCGTTGCGGTTCCCGGCGAGCGGTCGACCGACCACGACGACCAGGCGGGTGTCTGCGTCGATGACGACCTGATGGTTGGTGGAATACCGGTAGTTCTTCGATCGCTCGGCGATGGTGTGGTCGCGGGTGGGGACCAGGGTGCCGTCCACGATGAGAACGGTGTCCTTGGCGAACCGCTTGCGGGGCCGGAGCGCGAGCAGGGGGCCGAGGTGGTTGACGACTCGGCCAGCCGTGGACTTCGAGACGCCAAACAGCGGAGCGAGCTGCCTCAACGTCAGATTGGTACGCCAATAGGCCGTGACCAGCAACACCCGGTCCTCCAGCGGCAGGCTCCACGGCCGGCCTCGGTGGACCAGATCTGCTCCATCACGCCGCAGCGTGGTCAGCAGCTTGCCGAAGCAGCGCGGGCTCAGCCCCGCGAAACGGGGTTATCCAGGACGGCTCCGATGCCGTGATCACACTGGCCACAGCGTGATCATCACGCAGGACGACCCAACGCCGAGACAATCCCACAGCTACGCTGATCGGGGCAGTCCACGGTGAGCAAGACCCGGGGGAAACCGTGAACCAACCGCTGCTGTTCCTCGACGTGGACGGACCGCTCAACCCTTACGCGGCCCAGCCGGAGAGGCGCCCCGACGGCTACACCACACTCAGAGTTCCCCGGAACGACGCCCATGAGGACAACAGGGGCCTCTCGTCCCGACGACGCCCCCTACGTGTCTGGCTCAACCCGGAGCACGGACGAAGCCTGCTGCGGCTGGGCTTCGAGCTGTGCTGGGCCACCACATGGATGGACGACGCCAACCGGTGGATCGCACCGGTCCTCGGCCTTCCGGAACTACCCTTTGTCGACTTCGGCGACGCCCTGCTCCAAGAACGCCCTGATGGAGTCCACTGGAAGACCGGACCGTTGGTGAACTACGCCAACGGCCGTCCTTTCGCCTGGGTGGGCGACGAGCAGAGCGAGCTGGATCAGACGTACATGAGCGCCCACCACCAAGGGCCCGGGCTCCTGCACCACGTCAACCCACGGATCGGCCTACGGGAGAACGACTTCCGCGCACTCGCCGACTTCGCCCACTCCCTGGCCACCTCACGAACCACCGGCTGAGCACCTCACCCGCTCTTCAGGCTGCTCCATACTCGGAGCCAAGATCTTTGCGGGACAGTCCTTAGCGGAACGAGTTCCGCAGGAGGTGGACCACACACGTCTGGACGATCGTGGCCGGCCAGACGGTCCCGACCGCGTCGGGCAGGCCCTTCAGGCCGTCACAGACGAGCATGAGGACTTCACCCACGCCGCGATTCTGATCTCGGTCAGGATGTGGAGCCAGTGCTTTGCGCCCTCGCCTCCCTCACCGGCCCACAGGCCGAGGATTTCCCGGCGGCCCTCCGGGGTGACGGCAGGGCCACGTGGATCGGACGGTTGGCGACCGCACCGTCGCGGATTTTCACGTGGATGGCATCGATGAAGATGACCGGGCGTCATCGGCGGTGGCGGAGTACTCCGCGAAGCGCCCGAACTGACAGCGGACAGCGTCCTGCGCGGCCGACCGGACAGCCCGGTCATCCTTCTGCGGACCGGCGACGGCACAGGCCTCCTGTTCGCCCTCGGTGCGATGAGCCGCCAACCCGACGCCACCCACGTCGCCCGCCTGATCGAACACCTCGCCAATGGCCGACCCTTCCGCCTGGACCAGGCGATCACCGGACCCGAGCACGCCCTGGCCGTCACCGCTCTTGCCCGGTCGCTGCACGAGCGTGGCGTGGCTCAACTGGTCGTCCAGACGTACCGATCACCTCGCGCGGGCGTCGGGCCGTGGTGTCGGCGCAGTTCAGGGCGTGCGTCCCGGCTCAGTAGGCTGGGGAACATGCGAGAACACGGCACCACGGACCCGGACCCACGCCTCGAACTGCGAGCCGACTGCGGTCAGTGCTTCGGACTGTGCTGTGTCGCCCTGCCCTTCGCCCGCTCGGCCGACTTCGCGATCGACAAGGACGCGGGCAAGCCCTGCCCGAATCTGCGGAGCGACTTCCGGTGCGGCATCCACACCCGGCTGCGGGAGACGGGCTTCACGGGCTGCACGGTCTACGACTGCTTCGGCGCCGGCCAGCGGGTCTCCCAGGTGACCTTCGGCGGCGTGGACTGGAGCTCGGGGTCCCCGGAGCGCGCCCGGCAGATGTTCGACGTGTTCCCCGTCGTACGCGCGCTCCACGAACTGCTCTGGTACCTGAACGAGGCACTGACCCTCCCCGCGGCGCGGCCGGTGCACGAGGACGTCCGGCGCCTGCTCGCCACGACGGAACGCCTCGCGCGGCAGACCCCCGAGGAACTGGGCCGGTTGGATGTGGGCGCGCACCGGCAGGAGGTCAACGAAGTGCTGTTGCGGACCAGCGAACTCGTACGGGCGGGGACCGGCCGGGGCAGGAAGAAGGACCGCCGGGGCGCCGACCTGATGGGCGCCCGCCTCAAGGGTGCCGACCTGCGGGGCGCGAGTCTGCGCGGCGCCTACCTCATCGCGGCCGATCTGACCGGGGCCGATCTGCGCGGCGCCGATCTGATCGGTGCCGACCTCAGGGACACCGACCTCACCGACGCCGATCTGACCGGAGCCTTCTTCCTCACCCAGCCGCAACTGAACGCGGCGCGCGGCAGCGCCGGTACCCGGCTCCCGGAATCGGTGGAACGCCCCGGCCACTGGACTTCACAGGGCTGAGGGCGGGCGCCTGTCCGGGCCGGGAAGGGGACGGCTCTCGGCCGGGGACCCGCGAGGGCCGAGCGGGGGCTCACGGCCGGGGGCCCGCCCTGACCCGTTGCGCGGGGCCTCAGTCGGCCGCACGGGCCAGGGGCGCCTTCCGCTCCGGCATCCCGGGCGGGCGCCGTTCGAGGTGCAGGCGCAGGCCCTCCGGCATCAGGGTCAGCCGCTCGGCCACCCGCAGCCGGTAGTCCGGTTCGGGCCGCAGGTCGTAGCGGCGCAGCAGCAGTCCGAGGACCAGCGTCGCCTCGTGCAGCGCGAACTGGCGGCCGATACAGGCGCGCGCCCCGGTGCCGAACGGCTTGAAGGTGTGCGGGGGCCGGGCTCGTACCGCCTTCGCGTCGAAGCGGTCCGGGTCGAACGCCTCCGCGTCGGCGCCCCACACGTCCGGGTCCCGGTGCAGCATCGCGGTGAGGACCAGCGCCCACGCCCCCTCCCGCATCGGATGGACGCCGCCGAGCCTCGTGTCCTGCCGGGCCTCGCGCGCGAACGCCGGTGCCGTCGGCCACAGGCGCAGCGACTCGTCGAGGACCCGGCGGACGTAGCGGAGCTTGGCGACCTGGTCGTAACCCGGCCGGTCCGTGTCGCCCCAGACGCGGTCGACCTCGGCGCGGGCGCGGGCGGCGACCTCCGGGTGCCGGGCGAGGTAGTGCAGGGCGAAGGAGAGGGCGCCGGAGGTGGTCTCGTGGCCGGCGATCAGGAAGGTGATCACCTGGCGGCGGATGTTCTCGGGGCTCAGCCGCTCCCCGGTCTCCGGGTGCGCGGTCTCCAGCATGCGGTCGAGCAGGTCGCCCTCGCCGCCGCCCGCCCGGCGGGAGGCCACCACCGAGTCGACCGTGCGATTGAGGTACGCCATGTCCGCCGCGTTGCGCCGGGAGGCGCCCCGCAGGAGGAGGGGGGCCAGCGGTACCGGGACGACGTTGAGGCGTTGGGCGTAGGTCAGCGTGCCCACCATCGCGTTCACGAAGGGGTGCGGCCGGGAGCGCTCGAAGGAGGCGAAGTCATGGCCGAAGCCGGTCCGCGCGATCGTCTCCAGCGTCAGTTTCGTCATGTCGCCGGGCACGTCCACCGCCCGCCCCGCCGCCTGCTCCCGGTCCCACCGGTCCGTCAGCCGCTGGGTCACGGCCAGCATCATCGGGTGGTAGCCCTCCATGGCCTCGCGGCTGAAACCGGGGGCGAGGACGTCGTGCGCCAGTTGCCAGTTGGGCTCGTGGTTGTAGGCGGTGAACAGTCCGTCCCCGGCCACCGGACGGAGATTGGCGACGCCCAGGCCCACGTGCTTCGCGAACCGCGATTCCTCGGCCAGTTCGGCGGCGAGGTCCGCGCCCCAGACGAAGACGATCTCGTTGCGGAAGGCCTTGCGCCGGAAGATCGGTCCGAGCATGCGCCCGAACTTCATGGAGTCCTGCAACGGAGAACGGACATGGGCGCCGATCAGATCACCGACCAGGGGGACGCGGCGCGGCGGGTGCGGAATGCGGTGCAGCTCCGGCCAGCCCAGCTCCGCGCTGCGGAACCCTTTGGGCCGCGCGGCCTCCGTCGTCTCCGCCATGACGCCATCTCCCTTGTTTCCCGGGCGCGTTGACTCTGTTGTACGCGAGTTCAATAGCGGCACTCAGTCTGCTGCCCTTGTTGAACCGACGTCAAGTAAAGTGCGGGCATGGCCGGGAAGCAGGGAGAGCGCGCACGGCGGCGGCTCAGCACCGAGGAGCGCCGGGAGCAGCTGCTCTCGGTCGGGGCGCGCCTGTTCTCGGAGAGTCCGTACGACGACGTATGGATCGAGCAGGTCGCCGAGATCGCCGGCGTCTCGCGCGGTCTGCTCTACCACTACTTCCCGACGAAGCGGGACTTCTTCGCGGCCGTGGTCGAACGGGAGAGCGGGCGGATGCTCCGGCTGACGGCTGCGGTGCCCGGCGTTCCGGTGCGTGAGCAGCTCGGCGCGGGCCTGGACACCTTCCTCGGGTACGTGGAGGAGCACGCGCACGGGTTCCGTGCCTTCCATCGCGCCGACGCCGCCGGTGACCAGGCGGTCCGCCGGGTCTACCGGGAGGCGCTGGCCGCCCAGGAGCTGCAGATCCTCGAGGCGCTGGCCGCGGATCCCGAACTCGGCTGGGCACCCGAGGACCGTCCCGAGCTCCGCATCGCGGTCCGCGGGTGGCTGGCCTTCACCACGGCCGTGTGCCTGGAGTGGCTCAGGGGCGCGGACCTGACCCGCGCCCAGGTGCGGGACCTGTGTGCGCGGGCGCTGCTCGGAGCGATCGCGCCCTGAGTGGCGGCCTGTTCGACGGCCGCGATCCGACGGATGTTCCGATGTCTTGGTGAGGCGTGGTTGGCGTACACCCGGATCTTCGATAGCTTAGGCAAGCCTTACCTAAGGAGGAACTGATGGGTGACCCTCACACCTGGACGGCCGCGCCCGCCGCGGCGGAGCACGCCCGCTCGGTGCTCGCCGCGGCCTGGTCCTGCGCGGTGACCGCCGAGGGTGGCCGGGAGGAGTTCGTCGGCGCGCACACCGTCGCCGCGGACGGCCGGGTGCTCCTGCGGGCGCCGGAGGACAGCGCGCTGCTCGCCGCCGCCATCTGCTCGCCGCGCGGAGAGCCGTCCGCCGTCCTGGAATTCGCCGATGTCGCGCCGGTTCCCGTACGGAACCGGATCCGCGCCAGGCTCTGGCTCGCCGGCTGGTTCCTCCCCGAGGACGGACATCTGTCGTTCCGCCCGACCCGCGCGGTGCTGCGCCGCCCCGGCGGGACCGTGGTGGTCGACCTGGACGAACTGGCGGACGCCGAGCCCGACCCGCTCGCCCTCGCCGAGGCGCAGCTGCTCACCCATCTCGCCGATGCCCACCCGGACGCCGTCGAGCGGCTCACCCGGCTCGTCGAACCGGACAGCCTGCACGGCGCGGTGCGCGTCCAGCCCTTGGCCGTCGACCGCCACGGACTGACCCTGCGCATCGAGCGGGCGCGCGGCAACGGCGACGTACGCCTGCCGTTCCACGCACCCGCCGACGACGTCTCCCAGCTCACCGAGCGCATGCACGTCCTGCTCACGCAGGCGAGCGCGGCCTCCTGCCCGCGAGCCCTACAGCGGCAGCGCACAGACCGCGACGGGTGAGGCGAACGGCTCGCCCGCGCGCCGGAGTTCACCACTCTCGCCGTCGACGTGGAAGACGCTGACCGTGCTCGACCGCTGGTTCGCCGCGAACAGCAGACGTCCGTCCGGGGAGAAGGCGATGTGGCGCGGGAAGTCGCCGCCGACCGGCACCGTGTCCAGCAGCCGCAGACGGGCGCCGTCCGCCTCGATCGCGTACCGCGTCAGGCTGTTGTGGCCCCGGTTGGCGAGAAAGGCGTACGAGCCGTTCGACGTCACCAGGATCTGCGCCGGGTAGTTCGTCCCGCCGCCCGTGCCCGTGGACTGCGGCTCGCCGACGGTGAGGCGACCGGTGGCCGGGTCGTAGCCGCAGACGGTCACGGTGTTGTCGACCTCATTGGCGAGATAGGCGTACCTGCCGCCGGGGTGGAACGTGAGATGACGAGGGCCCGCGCCAGGCTCCGTCCGCGCCCGCGACACCTCGGTGAGGGTGCCCTCGGCGTCGTCGAGACGGTAGGTGTACACCGTGTCGGTGCCCAGGTCGACGGCGAGCAGGTGGCCGCCGTCCGGGCTGGTGATGAACTGGTGGGCGTGCGGGCCCTGTTGGCCGGGACCCGGCGCAGGGCCGGCGTGCGTCACCAGATCGGTGCGCTCGCCGAGCGCGCCGGACGCGTCGACGGGATGCACCCCGACGCTCCCCGAGGCGTAGTTCGCGCTCAGCAGCCAGCGCCCGCTCGGATGCACGGACAGATGGCACGGGCCCGCTCCACCGGTCGCCCGCGTGCCGAGCACCGCGGTCCGCGGGAGACGGACGGCCGTCACCGCGCCCGCGGTCCGCTCGTCCGCGGCGTACAGCGTGCGGCCGTCCGGATGCACCGCCAGATACGACGGGTTGCCGACGCCCGTCACGACACCGCCGCCGGTGATCGCGCCGGTCGCCGCGTCGTACGTGGCGACACCGATCCCCTTCCCGCCGCCGTCGACCGAGGTGTACGTGCCGAGGAACAGCGGGCGGGGGCCGGAGCGGGACGCCGGGGACGAGGACGCGGACGGAGGCGCCGAGGGAGAGGGGCCGGCCGACGGAGCCTTCGGGGGCGGCGTCGCCACGGCGGGGTCCGCCCGCGGAGCGGCCGGCGCCGGGACCGTCGTGATCGCGGCGGCTCCCGCCAGCGCGCCGACGAAGCGGCGCCTGGTCCAGCCGCCGCCCGCCCATCGCGACGGCTCTGCACCACTGCTCATGCCTGCACCTCGGGGTATCGGTTGCCTCGGCTGTGACAGCCACCTTGGCGTGCGACACCCCGGAAGTGCAACAACGGCAACACGCGTTGCGTCACCTGCAACGCCCGGTGGGGCTGCTACCGGGATTCATTCGCAGTGCCCCGGCGTTCACGCCGGGGGTGAAGCGAATCTGATGATGGCGACGCGGAGCGTCGCCGCATCTGGCCCGGC